>NZ_JBEXSJ010000006.1:0-279666 GCF_040613535.1 Kribbella sp. NPDC006257 | reverse complement strand
GGCGCTGGTTGGTGGGGCTTGGCGGTTCCCCTTCGGGCCGGGCGGCTTCTACACCGGTGTAGAAGCCGCATCATGCCCGGCCGCCGCCCATGCCGTCAAGAGCGCGAAAGCGTTGCTGGTCAGGAAATGTGAGCGCGAACACCCGCGGTCGACTCGCGGACGTTCAGCGCGTACGGCGCGACCAGCTCCCGGTGCGCCGAGGCGTCGCCGGACATCCGGTCGACGAGCAACTGGACCGCGGCCGAGGCGATTTCGGTCCGGCCCGGATCGATCGAGGTCAAGGTGGGGGTGCTGTAGCGGGCTTCGTCGATGTCGTCGAAGCCGACCACGGCCACGTCGTCGGGGATCCGCACGCCGTGCTTGGTGAGCGTCCGGATGGCACCCAGGGCGAGGGTGTCGTTGAGACACAGCACCGCGTCGAAGGCCGAACCGAGGGAGAGCAGATGTTCCATTGCCTCGGCCCCGGTGGCCCGATGCCAGAGACCGGCCGGCGCGGTGAGCTTCTTGATCGGCCGGATCCCGGCGGCGGCCATCGTCGTCAGGTAGGCGTTGTACCGGATCGCGGCGGTGCCGACCTGTTCACCGGGATGCGTGCCGACGACCGCGATCCGGCGCCGCCCGAGAGTGATCAGATGCTCGACCGCCGCCCGGGTGCCGGCCACGTTGTCGATCACCACATGATCGACCGGTCCGTGGAAGATCCGCTCGCCGAGCAGCACGACCGGAATGCTCGTCCGAAGGTGCTCGGCGTCGTCGGGTCCAAGGGCCAGCGGACTGAACAAGAGTCCGTCGACCAGACTGCCACGCTCGGTGGACAGCACCGCCAGTTCACGTTCCCGGCGGCCGGCTGTCTGCTCGATCATCACGGTCAGGCCATGCTGCTCGGCCGCCTCGATCACCGCGTCGGCAAGCTCGGCGAAGTACGGCAGACTCAACTCGGGCACCGCCAGCCCGATGATCCCCGTCCGGCCCGACTTGAGGTTCCGGGCCAGCACGTTCAGCTCATACCCAAGAATCTCGACCGACGCGAGAACCCTGGCCCGGGTGGCCTCCCGGATGTACGGATACCCGCTCAGCACATTGGACACCGTCTTGGGGGACACGCCCGCATGCTTCGCGACATCCCGCATCGTGACTGCCACCGAGGCCCCCGTCCGCCAATCCACCTGCTCGCGCCCACACCGTAGTACAGGCTCTTCCCAGACTATCTACCGGTGAACACGCACAGCGACGGGTGCCCTGACAGGGCCTCCCTGGTGGCGCGGATGTCTCGTAGTGTCGAGGCGGAGAGAACGGATGTCTGTCTGGAGGAGCCGATGGAGTACCGAATGCTGGGCGGGACGGGGCTGAAGGTGAGCCGGGTCGCGCTGGGATGTATGAGCTTTGGCGATCGGGGGTTTCATGACTGGACCCTGGACGAAGAGGCGGCGCAGCCTTTCTTCCAGCAGGCCGTCGAGCTCGGCATCACCTTGTGGGACACCGCGAACGTTTACGGACTGGGCAGTTCGGAGGAGTTCGTCGGCCGGGCGATCGAGAAGTTCGCTCGTCGCGAGGAGATCGTGCTGGCGACGAAGGTGTCGGGCAAGATGCACGACGGTCCGGGCGGTTCCGGGCTGTCCCGGAAGGCGATCCTGGAGCAGCTCGACGCGTCGCTGACCCGGCTGGGAACCGATTACGTCGATCTGTACCAGATCCATCGGTTCGACCCGGACACTCCGGTCGAGGAGACGATGGAGGCGTTGCACGATGTCGTGAAGGCGGGAAAGGTCCGCTACCTCGGTGCTTCGTCGATGTGGGCCTGGCAGTTCGCCAAGCTGCAGCACGCCGCGGCGCTGGGCGGGTGGACCCGGTTCGTCTCGATGCAGAACCAGTACAACCTGCTCAAGCGCGAGGAAGAGCGCGAGATGCTGCCGATGTGCGCGGATACCGGCGTCGGATGTGTGCCGTACTCTCCGCTGGGCAAAGGGCGGCTGACTCGCCCCTGGGGCGCGCACACCGCGCGGGCGGACAGCGATCAGGTCGCGAAGTCCTTCGACCTCGACATCGACCAGCCGGTGGTCGAGGCGGTCCAGCAGGTCGCTGAGGAGCGCGGCGTGCCGATGGCGCAGGTCTCGTTGGCCTGGCTACTGACGAAATCCGTCGTGTCGGCCCCCATCGTCGGAGCCACGAAGCCCCACCACCTCGCGGACGCGGCCGCCGCACTCGACATCGAGCTTTCCGATGAGGAGATCCGCCGCCTTGAAGAGCCGTACACGACCCAGCCCGCGTACTGGTGGTAGTCGGCCTGCCGGAGGGCAGTGGGGCCTGCCCTCCGGGACCGAGCATCAATCAGGGCGGCGGATGGTGACGGGTGAGCCGATTGTGACGGGGGCGATGGTGAGCTTGTCGACGTCGGGTGCGTAGGCGTCAGGGTTGCCGAAGACCAGGGATCCGCCCGCCGTCTTCAGGTCCACCGCGATTGTTCGTTCGAGGAAACTGTCCCAGGCATAGGTGTAGCGGAAGTAGGCGTGTCCGGCGGTGGGGGCGCCGCCGGCTTCGGTGACCTCGAGGCGCCGGTCGACGACCTGCGGGTTGTAGGCGTGCGGCCCACCGAGTTCGGCGTTCGCATAACTGACGGCGATGTCGTAGGCGCCGGGTTTGTCGAAGCCGGGGCCGCGCGGGATCTCGAACGTGTTGCCCGCGCCGTTGCCGACGAACCCGAGTGCTTTCAGGCCGGAGGCGTTGCTCCCCGAGTCCGCCGGGTAGGTGTTCACCGTCGTGGTCCCGTGCCGTACGACGTTCTCGGCCTCGATCGTGACCGCAGCGCTGTCGGCTCCGGCGGCCCGGGTCGTGGTGACCTGCTTGAGCAGGATCCCGGCGGCCGAACTCAGCTCGAGTTCGTTGATCCCCTGGGCGAGCCGCACCCGTGCTGTGGAGCGCCAAGCGCCGCCACCCGGCGCGGTGAGCTTCGTGACGGATCGACCGTTCACCCGGAGGTCGATGGTTGCTGCGGCCGACGTCCGGTAGTCGAGGGAGATGTCGTAGTAGCCGGTCTCCCAGGCGTTGGCGTAGACCTCGGCACGCTGACCGGCACCGCGCACCGAGCCGTAGCCGCGGGCCGCCCCGCCGTAGGTGACTTGGGCGCCACCGGCGTACCGCAGCGTTGAGGCCGGATAGACGGTCGCCTCGCCGTCGGTGACGTCGGTGAGCAGGAACTTGTCGAGGGTGATGTCGGAGTTCGGCAGTACGGCGACGCCGTCCGCACTCGCCCGCAGCGACAAGATGTGCTGCCCGGCGGTCAACGGGATCGTCACCTCCGAGCTGCCGCGGTACTGCCATTTCTGGTAGTCCGTCAGTGCGAGATCCGCGGTGTACTGCACGAGCGCGGAGTGGGTTCCGTCGACGAACAACGCATGCTGACCGGGTCGGCCAGGGGTTGCGCCGATGACCTGGAACCGATATTTGCCGGTCCGCGGGACGGTGACCGTCCAGTCCGCCTTCGAGGTGGGCTGATTGAACGAGCCGACATCGCGGCCACCGGAGGCGAGGAACTTCCAGCCACCGCCGGCCTGCGGGTCCTGGGTGTAGACCGTGGCTGCCGTGAGAGCGGTGTTCTCCGCCTCGGTCCGGGCGGTCCACACGGTCCCGGCCGCGAGGGTGCGATCCTGCTTCGGCGTGATGACGACCTGGTAGGCGGCGTACCGGTCATAGGTCGGTACGTCGAAGGCGAGGGTGCCGTTCACCAGGGCGGCACCCTCGAGGACCTTGATCACCGGTGGCGTTCCGGCGACCCCTTCGGCACCGGAGAGCGTGTTCTCGCGGATCTCGACGTCGACCTTGCCGCCGAAGACCGCCGGGTCGAGACCGGTCAGCTTGAGCGAGACGGCCTTGCTGCCACCGCCGTACAGGACGGTGGCCCGTTTGTTCCTGGAGTCGATGGCGCCGATCGCCTGCAGGGTGTCGACCGTGTCTAGTGCGGGCGGGGTCACCTTCACGGTCCGGCTGCCGGCGAGGTCGCCGTACCACTTGTACAGCCACCAGCCCGCGTTGGCGGAGTTCGTGCGGGCGCTGTTGTCGTTGAAGTTGCCGGCGTAGTTCCAGTACGCCGTCTGCCCGTCGACCTTCAGGTCTTCCATGATCGACAGCCACTGGATGAGCTGCCCGGGTGTCCCCATGTCGCGGAGCATTCCGTACTCGGTGATGTTGATCGGGATCGGCCCGATGCCGAGACTGCTCTCCAGCCGACGGTAGTCGGCCACGTGCGATCGGAAGGTCCGCAGGTTGTCGATGCCGAGCTCGTGCCAGATGAAGACATCGGGCAGGACGCCGTTGGCCTTGGCGAAGCTGAGGATGTCGGCGGAGCGAGCCGGCTGCCAGCCGGTGTCACCAGGGCCGCCGATCCGGGCATGCCCGAGACCGTGCCGCGCGTACACCTCCTGGATCTTGGCGTACGCCGCCTGCCAGTCCGCGAGGAACGTGGTCTTCATCGTCGGCCAGTTCGCGTACCAGTTGCCGCCGTCCGGCTCGTTGAACGGGATGAAGACGTAGTCCTTGGGCCGCGACGACCTGGTCGCGACGGCCTCCGTCACGAACTCGACGACCTCCAGGTAGTCCCAGATGCCGTTGGGCGTGGAGGTGTAGCTTCCCGTCGCTTGGTCGTAGGTGCGGCTGTCGCCCGGCCGGACGCCTCCGTTGTAGGACCAGTCCGGGTAGTAGTCCTGGACATACATGTACATGTCCTTGCCGTGCTTGGCGAAGAAGCCGTTCTCCACCTTGAGCGAGTCACCGCTCGGATGCTGGGTCCCGTACGGCGCTTTCTGCGACGTGTTGGTGATGGCGGCTCCGTTGATGAGTGCCTGGGTCGGCGCACCCTCGTCACCGAAGCCGTACAACGTGCCGGTCGCGCCGCCACGGAAAGCGCCGGTGGACTGCGCGAAGTCGACGCTCAGTACGTCGCTCGCCGGTGCCGCGGCGGCCGGGACGGAAAGGCCGGCGGCGATGACGGCTGTGGTGGCCATGATCTTGACGAAACTCCTCATCGGGTGCTCCTGTCTACGACAGCAAGGACAACGGCTTGATGGGCATGAGGCAGAGTGATTCGCACAGCAGGGCCTTCGACGCGTTCGATCGTTGCGTCGGTCGCCTTCGGGTAGAGCACGTCGACGTCATCGTTTGCCGAGGGCAACGGAACGAGACAGCTCTCCGCGTCACCGCCGCGGCGCCAGACAGCGAGCATGGCTTGCTGCGGGCCGCGCAGACCGTGTGCGATCCATGGGTCCTGCCAGCCGGGCAGGCCCAGCGGCCAGAACGGTACGGCGGTCGCGATGAACGACCGGTAGCCCCGATAGGTGGCGATCGCCTCGGCGACGAGCGCTCGCTGCTCGTCAGTCATCTTGTCCAGATGCCCCGAGAGGTGCAACCGGCCGAGCATCCCGGCGGTCATCGTGAAAGCGATGAGTTCCTCCGAGAACGTCGGCTGGGGATAGGCCCAACTGGCAGCTTGCTCCGGTGCAACCGCGGCCGCGGCTGCCGCCGCGACGGGCGGGTAGTACAGGGGATCCTGCTGGTCGCTGGTGGACTGCACCTGCAGATGCGACAACATGGCGTAGTCCACGCGCATGCCGCCGGACGAGCAGTTCTCCAAGGTGAGGTCCGGGTAGCGGTCGAGGACACCGTCGATCCACTCCAGCAACGCGCGGTTGTGGCCCAGCAGGCCTGCGCCGGCGGAGATCGCGTCGTGGTCGGTACCGACGCCGATGTTGATGTTGTGGTCGAGCTTGAGATAGCCGACCCCCAGACCGCCGACGAGCCGGTCGATGACTTCGTCGAGGTGCTTGCGGGCCAACGGATGGCGCAGATCGAGGTGATACCGGCCGTGCTCGACGACCCGGCGACCGTGCCGCAGGAAGAACGCTTCGTCCGGCAAGCGATCGGCGATCGGCGATCGGACCCCGACGACCTCCGGCTCCAGCCACAGCCCGGGCACCAGACCGCGGTCCCGGATGTGATCGAGCACCTCGGCCAGCCCGCCGGGGAACCGGTTCGGCGCCGGCTCCCACGCTCCGACGCTGTCCCACCAGCCTTGGGCATCGTCGTCGTACCAGCCGGCGTCGATGCAGAACGTCTCGGCGCCGACCTCGGCCGCGGCGTCGATCAGCGGTAGCAGCTTCGCCGTCGTGGGATCGCCCATCAACGTGTTCATATAGTCGTTGAAGATGACCGGGAGGCCGGTGTGATCCGGGTGCGGCCGGCGACCGTGGCGCCGGGCAGTGGTCAATGCGGCAATGACGCCCTCGAAGCCGTCGGTGCTGAAGGCAACGGTCACCGGCACGGTGGTGAATTGCTCGCCCGGCGCCAATCGGGCGTACCAGTCGTGTTCGGTCTCGGTCGGACCGAGCAGGCTGACATACAGCCCGTCGGCGCGTTCCCCGGCCTGCCAGTGCCAGCCTCCGTTGTGCTCGACCTGCCACCCGACCGCCAGACCGGTCATCTCGTCGGTCACCACGCCGAGCGGCAAGGTGCCGTCGGTCGACCACGCTCCGAGCGCAGTACGGGCGAAGGTTCCGCGCGGATCGATCTTGTGGGCCTCCCAGTTGAGGTCCGGCAGGAGCTCGCGGGTCGTTGCCGAGGTCCACCGGTTCTCCGCCAGCCAGTCGTTGTCGGCCCACCAGACCCGCAGCGACTCGAACGGCGAACCGGCCAGTGTCCCGCCCCAGACCGCGGACGTGACCCAGGTCAGGTCGACCTCCGCGGCGCCGGTGTTGATCAAGCGAGAGCTGATCCGCAGAGCGCCCGGTACGCCGGACAGCGTGGTGATGGCCTCGAGGCCGGTGCTCTCGTCGCGGCTGGTCACCACCAGTTCGGTTCCGTCGGCCTGCACAACGTGTTTCTGGAAGAGCAATCGCCGGCCGGCCAGCGAGTCGACGTACCGGCGGGCCGACCATGAACGACCCGATCCGGCGACACCGACCTCGACCAGCGGCAGCGGATCGGCCGGGCAGATGACGTCCTGATCGCCGAGGCGGATCCGGCTGAGCCGGGCGACCCCGTCGGCCAGGGAGAGAGTGAGGGTGAAAGCACCCGGGGACCAGTGAATCTCGTCGAGCGACATAGGGCTCCAGTGGGCGGGAAAGCCGGTGGGGGCGGACCGACTTCGGCACGAGGTCTTGCGTTCCGGAATGTTATCGCTAACACTCTAGCCATGATTGTGACCGGTCACAATGGCGAGAAACAAGGCGCTGCGGGCGGCGCGACGGCGTCGATCCGCGACGTCGCGCGGGCTGCCGGCGTCTCCTACCAAACCGTCTCGCGGGTGATCAACGACCATCCGAACGTCAGCCAGAAGGCCAAGGAGACAGTCCACGCGGCGATCGCGGCGCTCGGCTACCGGCCCAGCCGAGCCGCCCGGGCCCTGGCGCACGGCGTCGACGACGTCGTGACCGTGCTGACGTCGAACACCAGGCTCTACGGGTACGCCGAGACGCTCAGCGGCATCGAGGAGGCGGCCAGGTCGGCGGGTGTCCAGGTCGCCATCCGGGTGCTCGAATCCGACGGCGCCCGCGATGTCGCGGCCGCGGTCGAGGCAGTCAGCGATCCCCGCGCGGGCGCAGTGATCGTGCTGGCCTTCGACAAGGCCGGAGCTCGTGCCCTGCAAGCACTTCCGGCGAACGTGCGGTCCTCCGCGGCGGCCGAGTCGTACCTGGGCCGACGGACCCCGGCAGCAGACAGCGCGCGGTGGATCTGGTTCGACGACACCGCCGCCGCCCAGACTGCGACCGAACATCTGCTGAGTCACGGGCACCGCACAGTGCACCACGTGGCGATACCGTCGACGACCTCGGTCGGCGACCGGCAGCGCGGCTGGAAGCGTGCGCTGGTCGCGGCCGGCGCTCCTGTTCCGGAGGTCGTCCGGCCGCACAGTTGGAGCACCACCGCTGCGCATGAGGCCGCCCTGCGGCTATTGCTCGACCCGGCGGTGACCGCAATCCTCTGCGGGAACGATGATCAGGCGCTCGGCGTCATGCGCGCCGCCCACGATCGCGGTCTGCGGATTCCCGACGACGTCAGCGTCGTCGGCTTCGACGACATCCCCGCTGCCGCCTATCTGACACCCGCGCTGACCACCGTCCGGTTCGACTTCGCAGCTCTCGGCCGCCAGGCCTTCGAGCTGCTGGGCAACGACCCGGGTCCGGAACCGGTCAGCGCACCCCAGCTCGTCGTCCGAGAGAGCACGGGCCCCGTTGCGCGGACCCGTCCACCAGCACGTCATCGAGACAAGGACCACCGATGAAGAGATTCCGCACACCGCTGATCGCGATCGCAGCGTTCGGACTGCTGGCCACGGCCTGCAGCGACCCCGGCGCCGGCTCGACGGCTACCGGCTCGGGCGAACCAGCCTCCTGGCCGGCCGAGACGGCGAAGCTCGACGGGGTGAACCTCACCATCTGGGCCGCGCAGAACAGCAACGGCGTGGCCAAGAAGGTCAGCGCGGACTTCGAGGCCGCGACCGGCGCCAAGGTGAACATCCTCACCGTCCCGGATCCTTACGAGCAGAGTGTCCAGACGAAAGTTGCCTCGGGCGACAAACCGGACCTGGCGTTCTGGCAGCCGACGGCGTCCCAGCTGACCGCCATCAACGCCAAGCAGAACCTGCAGCCGCTCGACGGGGCGCCGTTCGTCGACAAGTACACGCCGGCGCTGAAGGACTCCACCGGCCTGCTGGACAAGACCCGGTATGCGGCCCTGGTGACCGTCCCCGCGGTGGAAGGCGTCTGGTACAACAAGGAGGTCTTCGCCAAGTACGGCATCACGGCGACCCCGAAGAACTTCGACGGGATGCTGGCCGACGCCCGCAAGATCAAGGCGCAGGGCGGCGTGCCGTTCTACGAGATGGGCGGCGAGAAATGGGCCACCCAGTGGTGGGTGCAGGTCCAGCTCGCCGACGCTGCCAGACAAGGCCTGTGGGACAAGGTGAACAAGGGGCAGGCGAAGTTCACCGATCCGGCGATCCTCGGCACGATCACCAAGTACAAGAGCTTGGTGGACGAAGGCCTGTTCAACAAGAACATCACCTCTGCCACCTTCGTCGACCAAGGCAAAGCCTTGCTGTCCGGTGAGGCGGCGATGGCGATCCAGGTCAACACCTTCTTCAGCCAGCTGCAGGCGCAGTCGACGACAGCCGAGCTGAACAAGAAGATCGGCTTCTTCCCGATCTCACCGGCCGGCAATGTCGGAACCGTCATCCCCGATCAGTCGAACGCGCTGATCGCCTTCAAGACCGGTGACAGCCGGCGGGAGGCGGCCGCGCGGCAGTTCCTGTCCTACTGGCTCGGCACGGCGTACCCGGGATTCGTGAAGGATCTGAACACCGTCTCCATCCAGACCGGGGTGCAGACGCCCGCGACCGTTCCGGACGCCCTGACGGCGAACGCCGCTTCGCTCGGCGACGCCGTCGGCTCGATGCAGGTGCTGGCCATCGTCAACCCGGACCTGTACCTCAACCTGGCCAACATGCTGGCCGGCCAGGCCACTCCCGAGAAGGTGGCGTCCACGACCCAGGCCCAGTTCGACCAGCTCGCCCAGGCGATCGGGGCGCCCGGCTTCTGAGCCGGCGGCAGCAACGGAAGGGAACACCGCATGTCCGCGGGAAAGACTCAGCGACCGGCGCAACCGCTCGCCTTCCTGGCGCCGGCGCTGGCGATCATGCTCGTCTTCTTCCTGGTACCCAGCATCTACAACCTGGTCTACGCGTTCACTGACTGGTCGAGTTTCAAGAGTTCGATCGCCTTCGTCGGCACCCGCAACTTCGTCAACGTGCTGCACAACGGCGTCCTGCTCGGCGATCTGAAGGTCAACATCGTGTACGCCGTGCTGGTGGCCTTGTTCCAGAACCTCTTCGGTCTGGGGCTCGCCCTGTTGCTGGAGCGGGACACCCGGGTCAACCGGTTCGCCCGCACCATGATCTTCATCCCGGTCCTGATGTCCGCTCTGGCCGTCGGGTACATCTTCCAGGCACTGCTCAAGCCGGCCGGACCGGTGAACGCACTGCTGTCATTCGTCAGTGGGCAGGACATCGCCTATGCCTGGTTGAACGATCCGGACCACACCCTGCTCTGGCTGACCCTCATTCATGCCTGGAAGTGGATGGGTCTGGCCATGCTGATCTACCTGGCCGGCCTGAAGACGATCAGTCCCGAGGTCCTCGAAGCGGCCCGGATCGACGGCGTCAATCGCTGGCAGGCCTTCTTACACGTGAAGGTGCCGTACCTGGCCCCTGCGGTCACCTTCAACGTGGCCACCGCGCTGCTCGGATCGATGAACAGCTTCGACATCGCCCAGGCCACCACCGGAGGCGGCCCCGGCCAGACCACCGAGATCCTGAACATCTTCATCTACCGCACCTTCGGCCAGGGACTGTTCGCCCAGGCCACCACGATGAGTCTGGTGCTCGTGCTCGTCATCTCGCTGATGGCGTTCCCGACCATCAGCTTGCTACGACGCCGGGAGCGTGTTCTGTGATGACCGGCCGCGGCTCCTGGCGGAGCCTGATCCAGCCCGTGGTGGCGTTGCTGCTGGTCGCGGTGGTGGTCGGGGTTCCGTTGTGGCTGGTGGTCGTGACCTCGGCCAAGTCGCAGGGAGATGCCCTCAGCCCGTCGTTGGCGCTGCCCTCCGACGGTTGGCACTTCGCCCAGAACTATGCGCGTGCCTTCACCCAGGGCCGGGTGATCAGGGCCTTCCTCGGCAGCGCCTCGATCGTCGTACCGGCCGCGGTACTGGTGCTGCTGTTCGGATCGATGGCTTCCTGGGTGCTGGCCCGCCGGACCGGCGCCTGGCTGGCCGGCGTGTATGCCGTGGCGATCAGCGGGATCGTGATCCCGCCGGCTGTGATCACCCTGGTCCTGCTGCTGCGGCAGCTCCGGCTCGCCGGGACCCTGCCCGGGATGGTCCTCGTGTACGTCGGGATCTATCTCTCGACGGCGATCTTCTTCATCACCGGCTTCATCCGGACCATCCCGCAGGAGGTGGAGGAAGCGGCCCGGGTCGACGGCGCGGGTCCGGTCCGCACCTTCTTCACGATCATCCTGCCGCTGCTCCGTCCGGTGCTGGCGACCGCCACGATTCTGATCTGCCTGTACATCTGGAACGACGTGTTCTTCGCGTTCTTCGTCATCGGCGGACGGATGGACACCCTCCCCCTCAACCTCTTCCAGGTCGCGAGCGCCGGGGTCTACCTGAACAACTGGAACCTCATCTTCGCCTATGTCGTGCTGATGAGCGTTCCGCTGCTCGTCGTCTTTGCCGTGGCGCAACGACGCATCATCTCCGGTATCACCGGCGGCGCCGTCAAGTGACGTTCGGGCCCGCACACCTTGACCGCCACTAGTGCGGGGCCGCCGCGGTGCTGGCGCGGGGGACCAGGGTGCCGGTCGGGACCTGCTGGGCTGTGGTGGTGCCGTCCGAGACGAGATCCAGCATCGCCTGCGCCACGCGTGCGCCGTAGCCGACGATGTCGCGGGCGAGCGCGGTGACGGAAGGATGCTGGACCAGGCACAGCTGGGAGTCGTCGCCCGCCACGATCGAGAGCTGCTCGGGGACCGAGATCGCCAGCTCGTGCGCGACGCTGAGGGCGGCGACTGCCATCACGTCGTTGTCGTAGGTGATCGCGGTCGGCCTGTCGATGCTGGTCAGCAACTTGCGGGTGGCCTGGGTTCCTTCCTCCCAGGTGTAGTCGGTGCTGATCACCGGCGCTGATTCGAGGCCGTGTCGCTCGGCGGCAGCGTGGAACGCCGCCGTACGGACTTGGGTGTGTTCGAGGCTCGGGAGTCCGGCCACCCGCGCGATGCGACGGTGGCCGAGGGCAACGAGGTAGTCGACGACCGACTCGACCGCTGCGGCGTCGTCGCTCCAGACGGCCGGCAGGTCCAGGCCGTCCCGGGGACGCCCGACGATCACGCCGGGGATACCGAGTTCGGCGAGCAGTTCCGGGCGCTGGTCCTTGGCCCACAGATCGGTCACCAGTACGCCGTCGATCCGCCGCTCCGCCCACCAGAACCTGACCGCCTCGTCGGCCGCGTCGTGGTCGGGAACGACCTGGAGCAGCAGCGCCGTCCGGTTCGCCGACAGCACCGACTCCACGCCCGAGATGAACTGCATGAAGAACGGCTCCATGCCGAGGACCCGTGCCGGGCGGGCGATGATCAGCCCGACCGCGTGCACCCGGGCGCCGGCCAGCGAGCGGGCGGCGATACTCGGCCGCCAGCCGATCTCCGCCGCGATCGCGAGGATCTTGTCCCGGGTGGCCGGCGAGACGCCGGGCCGCCCGTTCAGGGCGTACGACACCGCCCCGGTGGAGACGCCGGCCCGGGTCGCGATGTCGGCGATGGTCGGTCGCTTGACCATGTGCCTCCTTCTGTCCGGCCCAAGGTATCCCGGCGGCGCCCGCAGCAGCCGGATCGACTCTACTTAAGTGTTTAAGTAGAAAAGCTCATGCTTGGCTCTTGACCTGCCTGATTGAGCAGCTTACGGTCATGCGCAATTTACTTAAGCGTTTCATGTCATGGTGGCGCGAGCACGCGCTTCCAGCCTCTGGGAAGGGACCGATGACATGGGTTTCACACTGCGCGAACACTCCGTCGTACGCCGCCTGGCGGGGCTTGCGGCCGGAGCCACCGTCGCCGCTGTCCTGCTGGCCGCCTGCTCAGACTCGGGCAACACCGCCGGCGGTGGGACCAAGACGGATGCCAAGTCTTCGATCACCGTCGGCGCCGGCACGATCACCAAGAACTTCAACCCGTTCAGCCCGACCGCGCTGCAGCCCACGCTCGGCGTGCTCTACGAGCCGCTCTACTGGTACAACTTCGCCAAGAAGTCGGATCCGACGCCGGTGCTGGCCACCGGCTTCTCCTGGAACGCCGCGGGCACCGAGCTCACCATCAAGACCCGTCCTGGCGTCAAGTGGAGCGACGGGCAGCCGTTCACCGCGAAGGACGTGGCGTTCACGTTCAACCTGATCGCGAAGACCCCGGCGCTGAACCCGTCGGGTCTGGCCGCCACCGCGAAGGCCACCGCGGACGACACGGCGGTCCTGACCTTCAAGTCGAAGTCCCTGATGCAGGAGCCCGCGGTGCTCGCCAACCAGGCGATCGTGCCCGAGCACATCTGGAAGGACATCAAGGACCCGGCCACGAACATCAACGACAACCCGGTCGGGACCGGCCCGTTCAAGCTCGGCACGTTCAGCACGCAGAGCTACACCCTGGTGAAGAACGACTCGTACTGGGAGGCCGGCAAACCCGCCATCAAGGAGGTTCGCTACATCCCGCTGGAGTCCGCGGACGCGGCCAGTGCCGCCCTGCTCGCGGGAAAGGTCGACTGGACCAGCGCCTACCTGCCGAGCATCGACACCCTGATGAAGTCCAAGAAGGAGCTCGCCTACGTCAACACCCCGGTGATGACGACCGTCCTGGTGACGTGTTCGAACGCGGCCCGTGGCTGCACCGGCCCGCAGACGGATCCCGCGGTCCGGCGGGCGATCTACCACGGGATGAACCGCGAGCAACTGATCAAGCTCGCCGGCGGCGGGGTGGCGTCCGACGCTTCGCCGACGCTGCTGCTCCCGGGCCGCGACGACAGCTGGATCACCGACTCGCAGCTGCAGAAGATCCCGTCGGCCGCCGATGTGGCGACCGCGAACAAGATCCTCGACGAGGCCGGCTGGACCAAGGGCGCGGACGGGATCCGGGCCAAGGGCAACCAACGGCTGTCGCTGACGGTCCAGACGGTGACCGGCTGGAGCGACTACATCTCGATCAACGACACCCTGAAGCAGCAGCTCGCCCAGATCGGGATCGAGCTGAAGCCCAGCCAGGTCTCCTGGAACGAGTGGAACGCCGCCCAGACGAACGGGAAGTTCCAGCTCTCGCTCGACTCCGTCGGCCTCGGCGCCTCGACCAACCCCTACTTCACCTACAACGGCAGACTGGCGACCGAGAACACCGCTGACGTGGGCAAGTCGGCCAGCGCGGGCAACTTCGCCCGGTTCTCCGATCCGAAGGTCGACGCGGCCTTGAAGACCGCTGCCGGAACCTCGGACGAGGCGGTCCAGAAGGCGCAGTACGCCGAGATCCAGAAGGTGTTCGCCGACCAGATGCCGTACATCCCGATCTATGTGAACTCGATGCTGACCGAGTTCAACACCTCCCGTGCGGCGGGCTGGCCGACCAAGGACAACATCTACGCGCTGCCGGCTTCGTGGAAGGCCTGGGACCAAGGCGTGGTCCTCAAGACCATCACCCCCGCGGGCTGACCGGTGCGTTACCTCGGGCAGAAGCTCGTCTTCTACGCCGTGGCGTGCTGGGCGGCGCTCACGCTGAACTTCCTCATCCCGCGGCTGATGCCGGGCAATCCCGTGGACCTGATGCTGTCCAAGCTCGCGACGAAGGGCCCGGTCACGCCGACCAGCCGGGCCGCGATCGAGGCCATGCTCGGAACCGATTCGCACGTGTCACTGTGGCGGCAGTACGGGACCTACCTGCACCAGCTGGCCTCCGGCGAGCTGGGGACGTCGATCGCGTACTTCCCGACCCCGGTCTCGACGGTCATCGGGCAGACCCTGCCGTGGACCGTCGGGCTGATCGGGCTGGCCGCGGTGATGTCGTTCGTGATCGGGGTCCTGCTCGGTCGCGCGGCCGGCTGGCGCCGCGGGTCCTGGGTCGACAACCTGATCCCGTTCACGACGATGCTGCAGTCGGTGCCGTACTTCTGGCTCGCCCTGCTGTTGCTGTTCCTGCTCGGCAGCAGCTGGCCGATCTTCCCGCTCAGCGGCGGGTACGACGTGTATTCGGTCAGCCCCGGGTGGAGCCTGCCGTTCCTGCGATCGGTGCTCTACCACGGTGCCCTGCCGGCCATGACCATCGTGCTGTCCTCGATCGGCGGCTGGATGCTCGGGATGCGGAACATGATGGTGTCCACCCTGTCGGAGGACTACATCCTGACCGCCGAGGCGAAGGGCCTCACCCCGCGCCGGATCCGCTCCCGCTATGCCGCCCGCAACGCGGTGCTGCCGTCGATCTCCGGGTTCGCGATCTCGCTCGGCTTCGTGGTCGCGGGGTCCATCGTCACCGAGGCGGTCTTCTCCTACCCCGGCATCGGCTCCGCGCTACTGCTTGCCGTGGGCAACAACGACTACGCGCTCATGCAAGGAGTGTTCCTGATCATCACGCTCGCGGTCCTCGGCGCGAACCTGCTCGTCGATCTCCTGTACGGCGTCATCGATCCGCGCACCCGAGCGCGCACCTAGAGGGGTTGAGTCCGATGGCAATCACCACCTCGGCGTCGCCACTGCCGACCGACGCCGTACGACGCCGGCGCGTGCTGCCGCCGATGACCTTGAAGCTGGGGATCGGCCTGACGCTGACCGGCCTCATCACCCTGTTCGGGCTGATCGGCCCGTTCCTGGTCGGCAATCCGTCGGCCGTCCGGGACATCGGCCTGACCCCACCGGGGAACGGCTTCCTGCTCGGAACGACCCAGACCGGCCAGGACGTCTTCGCCCAACTGGCCTACGCCACCCGCGGATCGCTGACCATCGGTGTCGTGGTCGGCGCGCTCACGCTGGTGCTGTCAGCCTTCTTCGGTGTGGTCGGCGCCTTCGTCGGCGGCTGGGTCGACGAGGCGTTCTCACTGTTCACCAACGTCATGCTGGTCATCCCGGGCCTGCCGCTGGTGATCATGATCTCGAGCTACGTGCCGGACAAGTCCGTCTGGCTGGTTGCCGTCGTCCTCGCCATCACCAGCTGGGCCGGATCGGCGCGGGTGCTGCGCGGATTCACCCTCAGCGTGCGCAGCCGGGACTACGTGCTGGCGTCGCGGGTGAGCGGGGAGCGGAGATGGCGGATCCTGCTGGTCGAGATCCTGCCGAACCTGATTCCGCTGCTGGCCTCGCAGGTCGTCTTCGCGGTGATCTTCGCGATCCTCGGCGAGGCGGGTCTGTCCTTCCTGGGCCTGGGCGCCTCCGGGTCCTTCACCTGGGGAACGATGCTCTTCTACGCCCAGAACGGGTTGTCGCTGCGGCTCGGTGCCTGGTGGTGGTTCGTGCCACCGGGCCTCGCGATCGCACTGTTCGGCGCCGCGTTGTCGCTGATCAACTTCTCGATCGACGAGATCATCAACCCGAAGCTGCGCTCGCAGACCCGGGCCGACCGCAAGCGCTGGGGGATGAGCCGGGAGCAACTGAAGAAGGCCAGAGAGGCGACCACATGACCACGCCCGTCGTCGGACCTCATCCGGTGCTCACGATCGAGCATCTCAGCATCGACTATCTCGCCGAGACCACGGTGGAAGCGGTCCGGGACGTGTCCCTGACGCTTTACCGCGGCGAGATCCTCGGCCTGGCCGGCGAGAGCGGATGTGGCAAGTCCACGCTCGCCTATGGCATCACCAGGTTGCTGAAACCTCCGGCGTTCATCACCGCCGGCCGGGTTCTGTTCTCCTCGCGTGAGGGCTACGACCTGGATCTGTCGGAGCTCAGCGGTGAAGACCTGCGGGCCTTCCGCTGGGACAAGATCGCGATGGTGTTCCAGGGCGCGATGAACTCCCTGAATCCGGTACTGCGAATCTCGGAACAGCTGGCCGATGTCTTCAGCACGCATCGTCCCGGGATGACGAAGGCCGAGCGGCTTCGGCGCTGTGCGGAACTGCTCGAACGGGTCGGCGTCGATCGCACGCGCCTCCGGGCCTACCCGCACGAGTTGTCGGGCGGGATGCGGCAACGGGTGATGATCGCGATGGCACTCGCGCTCGAGCCGCAGGTGCTCGTGATGGACGAGCCGACGACCGCGCTCGACGTGGTGGTGCAGCGCGAGATCCTGCAGGAGATCACCGAGCTGCGAGCCGAGCTTGGCTTTGCGGTCATCTTCATCACTCATGACCTGCCGCTGTTGCTGGAGATCAGCGATCGGATCGCGGTGATGCGGGCCGGGCGGATCGTCGAGCTGGATGCGGCGCCGGTGCTCTACACGCAGCCGAAACACCCGTACACCCGGCGCTTGCTGTCGTCGTTCCCGAGTCTCACCGGAGAGCGCGGCGACTTCGTCCGGACCGGATCGCTCGGCGCGGACACCTCGCTGGACGAGACCACCCAGACCCCCGAAGCCGTCGAGACCGAAGCCGCCGGGAGCGAAGCCGTGGGGACCGAAGCTGAGGAGGTGCGGAGCCGATGACTGTGCTGGAGCTGCGGGACGTGGTTAAGGAGTACAAGCTGCGCGAGGGCCTGCGGACCAGGAAGTTGCGCGCGGTCGACCAGGTGAGCTTCCGGCTGGAGCCGGGGCGGACGATCGCCCTGGTCGGGCAGTCCGGTTCGGGGAAGTCGACGATCGCCAAGCTGCTGATGCAGCTCGAACGGCCGACGGCGGGCGAGATCCTGGTGAACGACAAGCCGATGGTCTATCGGGGCAGCCGCGCCGCGACGTACCGCAAGGCTGTTCAGATGGTGTTCCAGGATCCGTTCGCCTCGCTGAATCCGTATCATACGGTCGGGCATCATCTCGCCCGTCCGCTCCGGCTGCATCATCCGGGACTGTCCCGCGAGCAACTGGCCGACCGGGTCCTGGAGCTGCTGCGCCGGGTACGGCTCGATCCGGCCGAGGACTTCGTGCAGCGCAAGCCGCACGAGCTGTCCGGCGGCCAGCGCCAGCGGGTCGCGATCGCCCGGGCGCTCGCGCCGTCGCCGGGAATCCTGGTGGCCGACGAGCCGGTGTCGATGCTCGACGTCTCGATCCGTCTCGGGGTGCTCAACCTGCTGGCCACACTGCAGCGCGAGGAGAACCTCGGCGTCCTCTACATCACCCACGATCTGGCCACCGCGCGGCATTTCAGCGACGAGATCATGGTGCTGTACCGCGGCGAGGTGGTCGAACGCGGCCCGGCCGACGACGTGATCCTGAATCCACAGCACGAGTACACCCGGCTGCTCGCCGACGCCGCGCCGGATCCGGAACGCCGGCTGGCGGAGCTCAAGCGCTGACCTGCGCGTACGCCGCCCGACGATCCGCCGCCCTCATCCTTCCTGGAGTCTCGCTTGCGCATCGATCCGATCCACGACGCCTGGACCATCGCCGCGTTGCCTGCCACGGTGCCGACGGATGCGCCGGCCGCTGCCCGGGCAGCTGTTGTCGCACCGGTACCGGCGCAAGTGCCTGGCAGCGTCCACACCGACTTGATGGCGGCCCGGATCATTCCTGACCCGTACCTCGATGCCAACGAGAAGGCGTTGCGGTGGATGTTCGGCGTCGACTGGCAGTACCGGCGTCCGCTCACACTCAGACCCGCGGTACTGGGGGAGCGGGTCGAGCTGGTCTTCGACGGGCTCGACACTGTCGCGACGATCGCGCTCGGTGGCGCCGAGCTCGGGCGAACGGTGAACATGCATCGCTCGTACCGCTTCGACGTGACAGCCCTTGCCGATGGCATCGAACGCGAGCTGGTCGTCGATCTCGCGTCGGCGACCAACTACGCCGTTGCCGAGCGGAAGCGGTTGGGGAACCGGCCGAGCCCGTACCGCACGCCGTTCCAGTTCATCCGCAAGATGGCCTGCAGCTTCGGCTGGGACTGGGGGCCGGACCTGCGGACGGCCGGGATCTGGAAGGGCGTCCGGGTCGAGCGATGGCAGACCGCACGCATCGCGCAGGTGCGGCCGATGGTGACTGTCGATCTCGGCGCCGACGATGCCCTGACGCCGCGTCAGGCCGTCGCGCCTGGCCGGGTCGAGACGCACATCGAGGTCGAGCGAGCCGCGGAGACATCGTTGCTCGTCGCTGTGGAAGTTGCCGCCGACGGCCGGACCTACCGCAGTACGGCGATCCTGCCGCCGGGCGAGACCTCGGCGGTGGTCGTCGTCGACGTACCCGATGCGCCGGTGTGGTGGCCCGCAGGCTACGGCGACCAGCCGCTCGCGGACCTCACGGTCACGGTCGGGGACGACAGCGAGGCGTCGCGGCCGCTCGACCGATGGGAGCGCCGGATCGGCTTCCGTACCGTCGCCGTGGACACGTCGGAGGACGACTTCGGCTCGGCATTCACCCTGCTCGTCAACGGCCGGCCGGTCTTCGTCAAGGGAGTCAACTGGATCCCGGACGACCACTTCCTCACCCGCATCACGCGCGATCGGCTGGCCGACCGGCTTGACCAAGCAGTCGCCGCGCAGATGAACCTGGTCAGGATCTGGGGTGGCGGAATCTACGAGTCGGAGGACTTCTACTCCCTGTGCGATGAACGAGGAATCCTTGTCTGGCAGGACTTTCTGCTCGCCTGCGCTGCCTACCCCGAGGAAGAGCCGCTGTGGAGCGAGATCGAGGCGGAAGCCCGCGAGAACATCGTGCGGCTGATGCCTCATCCGTCACTCGCGGTCTGGAACGGCGGCAACGAGAACCTGTGGGGCCACGAGGACTGGGGCTGGAAGTACTTCCTCTGGCGGCCGGGCAAAAGTCTGACCTGGGGTGAGCGCTATGCCCGTGAACTGCTGCCGCGTCTGGTGCGCGAACTCGACCCGACCCGGCCCTACACCGACAACAGCCCGGCCAGTCCGGGCGCCGACCGGCATCCCAACGATCCGGACCGTGGGACGCATCATCAGTGGGAGGTCTGGAACCGGGTCGACTACTCCGTGTACCGCAGCGAGGTGCCGCGGTTCTGCTCGGAGTTCGGCTTCCAGGGACCGCCGAGCTGGCGCACTCTGCAGGACTGGGTCCGTCCGTCCGGTGCCGACGAGCTGACCAAGAACGATCCCGTCTTCCTCGTGCACCAGAAGGCGGACGACGGCAACCGCAAGCTCGATCGGGGGATGAAGCCGCACCTCGGCGTACCGGACGACTTCACCGACTGGCACTGGGCGACGCAGCTCAACCAGGCGCGAGCTGTTGCCTACGGCATCGAACACTACCGGTCCTGGTGGCCGCGAACGGCGGGCTCGATCGTCTGGCAGTTGAACGACTGCTGGCCGGTCACCTCGTGGGCCGCGATCGACTCCGAGCAGCGCCTCAAGCCGTTGTGGTTCGCGCTCCGGGACGCGTACGCACCACGCCTGCTGACCGTGTCCGACCGCGCTGGTGGGTTGTCCGTCGCGGTCGTCAACGACACCGACGAGCCGCTGGAAGGCACGCTCGAAGTCAGCCGGCAGAAGTTCGACGGCGCCGTACTGGCTGACGGGTCGCTGAAAGTCACGGTCGCGCCGCGCGCCGTCCAGGTGCTTGTGCTGCCTGCCGAAGTGGCGTCGGCGGACGACGAAGGACGCGAGGCGCTGATCGGCGTCCTCGGCGAGCTGTCATTCGTGCACCTCTTCGTCGAGCCGGTCGACGCCGACCTCGATCCCGCACCGCTCGACGTCCAGACGTCCCGCATCGACGGTGGCTACCGCGTCGACGTCAGCGCCCGGAGTCTGGCGATCGCCGTCCACCTGAACGCGGACCGGATCGCCGCTGACGCGACGGTCGACCGAGGGCTGGTGAACCTGCCAGCGGGTGGTACGGCGTCCTTCGTCGTCACGACATCCTCCCCGGACCTCCTGGTCGATGTCACCGCGCCGCCGGTGCTCCGCACAGCCAACGATCTGACTGCTATCTAGAGCGGTGCTGGGGGATCAGAGTCAGGTTCTGAATCGCAGCGAGGGCGTACTGCGAGGCGTCGTTGGTGCTGACGAACGGCGCCTCGTCGACCGGCATCAGCGCGCCGGTCACCGGGGTGGTCCGCCACTCCGTCTCGCGTTGTAAGGCATTGCGGTTCAACTGATCACCTTCGTCGACGAAGAACGCACGCCAGGCCAGCCGGGCCAGTTCGACGTCGCCGGTGCGTGCTGCGGCGTACGCGGCTAGTCGGCTGTGCGCCTGGACGAGCGAAATGCCTTGCAGCGCCGCACCGAGTTCGGCGGCCTGGTGCTCCGGCGGCAACAGATAGAGCCGGCAGTAGTCGAGCCAAGCCTTCTCGAATCCCGGTACGTCGAGGTCGAGGTCGATGAGTTCGGCGCAGATCTCGGGAAGACCGAAGGCGGCGGACAGATGGGAGACCGAGACGCTGCGGCGACTGGTGTCGAAGCGGCCGGTCGACAGGTCGAGGGCGGCGTTCCCGGTGAGGAATCCGTAGCGGAGCGCGGCGATGTCGGCCATGGTGCCGAGCAACCGGGACCGGGCGCGCTCGTCACCGTACCGTTCCCAGCGGGTGAGCCAGCTGGCTGCGAGGGCGCCCCAATCGACGCCGAGCCCGATCGACAAGGCGCGTGGATCGGGGGTGTAGCTGTCGGTGCGCACCTTGCGGAGTGGATCCAGCGTCAGGAAGGTCTCTTCGGCGGTGGCCAGCTCGTCCAGCAGGTCACCGGTCCGCTCGTCTGCCGTCAGGTAGTAGTAGAACCGCCGGTAGATCGCGCTCGAGATCCGGAGTTGCTTGCAGCTGCAGCCCCAATGCTGCACGTTGTGCCGCGATCCAAGACCCTTCCAGCGACCGAGATGGTGGACGTCGACCTCGCCGGTGTGCCGGGTCATTGCCTCCGCGAACCGGAAGACGTCAGCCCGGCCGGTCCGCAGGTACTGATACCAGAGCCACAGGTCCGGCGAGAGCTCCGAGTTGTCCCAGGCGTAACCACCGACGTCGTACCGCCAGGTGTGCCGGTCGCGGTCGTAGGTGTGCATGACGTCGCCGTAGTCCCAGAACCCGTACCAGCGACGCTGTTCGCGCTGACCTACGTAGTACTGGAAGAGGAAATTCAGCCGGGCCTCGATGTCCTGGTGGTTGGCCGTTGGGAGGCTCCAGGTGCCGAAGACACCGGCTTCCAGCATCCGGCTCGGGGAGACGGTGAGCAGACCGGGGGAGTCGAGAAGCTGACGATGGTCGGCCAGCTCGTCGGTCGCGGGTGTGCTGTCGTGGGCGCGCAACGTCAGCTCGTGGGTGCGGGCGATGCCGTGTGCGTTCCCGAACCCCGGCTCGTAGTCCTCGTAGGTGATCTCGAGTCCTTCGAGCTGTTCGGCGTGGCTGTCCTGATCCATCCCGTCGTGCCAGTACCGCACATCCATCGCCGGCGCGCTGGGCGACCACATCCACAGGGTGGCGGTCGCGAGGTCGGTGGCTGCGTTGCGGATGTCCAGCCGGGTCGGATGCAGCTTCCAGAAGTCGCGCAGACCGAATCCCAGTCCGCCGCTGGCGCCGCCGACGTACCCGTACCCCGGGGCTCGCGTCCCGGCGGGCACGGTGACCCAGGCATGCTCGGGACCGGTGCGTTTGCGCAGGGTGAAGCCGTCCGCGCTGCTCTGGTCGAGCGTGTAGTCGTTCCATTGCGGGATGAGCTGCAGGCGGTCCGCGACCTCCTCGTTCGCGATGTCACCGGTCGGCCGGCCGGCGACCTGGGCACGACGGACCTGCTCACCGGGATCGCGGCGCAGCCCGGTCAGCCCGCGGACAGCTTCGCTGAGGAAACCTCCTGGGCCGGCCAGGCGCACGTGGCGGTTGTGGGGTTCGTCGCGCAGTACGACGTCTGCGCTCAGGCCCAGGCCGGCCAGGAAGTCCCGGTCCGGATCGCCGTCCCAGACGAAGCTGTGGACGATCCGTACGTCGGTCGCATCGGCGTAGAAGTAGAGCCGGACCGAGAACGGGAGCCAGTCGCCGTGCCGGCCGGTGAGCTTGACCACGGCCCGCACCGGACCGTCCTGCTCGACCGTGATCGTGTCCACGGTCGCTGTGGTCTGCTCCCGGCTCCGGCTGTTGTCCTCGTCGGGAGTGTCCTGGCGCAGGCTGACCAGCCGGACGTCGCGCGCGATCTCGTGGTCGTCGATACCGATCGACGCGATCAGCATCGGCGCACGCAGTACCCAGCGGGCCCGGCCGGTCGTGACCCGGACCTCGGCGCCGGTCCGCCGCACCCGCACCGGACGCGCGGGAGCGGCGGAGACGCCGGGGATCAGATCGTACGACGAGGCCGGGTGCTCGGCGGGCCCGATCGCGTGCGCCGACCACTTGATCGATCCGTCCGGCCAGGTCGCCGTCGTCCAGCTCTGCACCGCAGTGCCGTCGGTCAGCGCGAACTGGGTGCCGTCGGCAACCGTCCCGCGAGGCCACGGAACACCCCAGGTGACGCCTTGCCGGCACGGCGTTTCGAGCCAGTGCACCGTGGTGGTGGTCATTCCTTCACCGATCCGATCAGGACGCCCTTCGCGAAGTGCTTCTGCAGGAACGGGTAGAAGAGCAGGATCGGCAGGGTCGCGACGACGACCACCGCGAACTTCAGGCCCTGCTCGGGAAATGTGACGGTCTCCAGTTGCTGCAGAACGTTCGCCGAGTCCGCGTTGGCCGCGGTCAGCTGGCGGACGATCATCTGCAGCGTCCACTTCTTGCTGTCGTCGATATAGAGCAGCGGTGACATGTAGTCGTTCCAGATCCCGACCGCATAGAACAGCGAGAACGTGGCGATGATCGGCTTCGACAGCGGCAACACGATCCGCAGGAACACGTTGAGCTCGTTGCACCCGTCGATCCGCGCGGCCTCCTCGAGCGCTTCGGGCAACTCCTGGAAGAAGCTCTTCACCACGATCAGGTAGAACGGGTTGATCGCCAGCGGCAGGATCAGTGCCCAGTAGCTGTCCAGCAGACCCAGATCCCGCACGACCAGGTACGTCGGGATCATGCCGCCGCTGAACACCAGCGTGAAGATCACCAGGTTCAGCACCAGCGCTCGCCCGGGCAGGAACCGCTTCGCCAGCGGGTAGGCCATCGTCAGCGTGAGCACGAGCTGGACGATGGTGCCGACCGCGGTCACGCAGACCGTGGTCAGCAGCGCCCGGACGAACGTGTCGGTGGAGAAGATGTACCGATAGGTGTCGGTGACGAACTTCTCCGGCCACAGGAAGAACGGTCGTGAACTGATCTCGGACTCGGTCGCGAACGACGCGGCGAGAACATAGAGCAAGGGCAGCACGGTGACGAGCCCGAGTCCGATGAGGAACAGGGCATTCAGCGCGTCGAACACCCGGCTGCCGCGGGAGTCGTAGTACCGGACGGATTGTTTCTTCAGCATCTGGTCGCCTCCTCAGAACAATCCGCGTTGGCCGAGCCGCTTGGCCAGGAAGTTCGAGCCGAAGATCAGCACGACACCGACCAGGCCCTTGAACAGTCCGACCGCGGTCGCATAGCTGAACGCGCCCTGGGTGATGCCGATGAAGTAGACGAAGGTGTCGAACACATCGGCGACGTCGCGGTTGAGCGACGTGGTCATCAACCAGATCTGCTCGAACCCGGAATCCAGCAGGTGACCGGAGGTGAGGATCGCCATCACCACGATGGTGGGCCGGATGGCCGGCAGCGTGATGTGCCAGAACTGCCGCCACCGCCCGGCGCCGTCGACCCGGGCCGCTTCGTAGAGCTGGGAGTCGACCCCGGCGAGCGCGGCGAGGTAGATGATCGTGCCCCAGCCGGTCTGTTTCCAAAGCAGCTGTGCCACGATCAGTGGCCGGAACCAGTCGGCCTGCGCCACGTAGTCGGTCTTCTGGCCACCGACCACGCCATGGATCCAGTTCGCGATCACGCCGAAGTCGACCGAGAACAGCAGATAGGTGAGCGAGGCAACGATCGTCCAGGACAGGAAGTGCGGGATGTAAATCAGTGACTGGACGGAGCGCTTCAGCACGTTGACCCGCAACTCGTTCAGCAGCAGGGAGACGATGATCGGCGCCGGAAAGACGAAGACGATCGTCAGCAGGGCCAGCAGCATCGTATTGCCGAGCAACCGACCGAAGTCCGGTCCGGTGAAGAGCTCCTGGAAGTGCTTCAGCCCGACCCACTCGCTACCGGAGTAGCCGAGGAACGGCACGTAGTCCTTGAACGCGATGGTGAGGCCGTACATCGGCAGGTACTTGAAGACGATGAAGTACACCAGGCCGGGCAGGAGCAGCAGATACAGCCAGCGGTAGCGGACCACGTCCCGCCACAACGGCCTGGTACGCCGCCTGCGCTTCGGGGCCGGCGCCCGCCGCGAGACCTCCGCGGCGGGCTGGGCTACCTCGGGCACCAGGTCGGTGGCCACAGGTCAGCCGCCGACCTTGGCGACCAGGTCATTGACCTCTTGGACGATCTGGGTGCCGCCCGCGTCGTACCAGCGCTTGATCTGTGCCTTCAGCTGGTCCTCGGTGATGGCGCCGGACAGGTACTTGATCCGGGCGTCCGGGATGATCGTGTCGATGGTCTGCCCCTTCGAGATCGCGGTCGGTGCGATCACGCCGAGCGCGGGGTTGAAGACCGCGGTCTTCAGGTCCTCCTTCATCAGCACGTCGAACTTGTCACGCATCGCCCGGCTGGCCTCGTCGGCCGGCCGCGGCCGGTAGGCGCCCATCCCGACACTGGCCCGGGTACCGAGCTGGATGAAGGCCTTGTCCACGTCGTTCTGGATCGCCTTGACCTTCGGGTCGTCGGAGTTGATCGGTACGGCGTACTGGCCCTCGGCCTTGAAGTTGCGGCCCTCGATGCCGTTGGTGAGCAGGATCGAGCCCTCCTTGGACTCCAGCTTGTCGAGGGTCTGCAGGACCTGGTCGAGCTGCTCCTCGGTGCGCACGTGCTGCTTGGAGATCGCCATCACCATGTTGTAACCGGTGAACGGGTAGGAGAACTTCTTCCCGTCGGAGCGGGCGAGGTTGCCGACCAGGGTGACCTTGTCGAAGTCCTTCGGGGTCTTCTCCTTGAACAGGTCGAGCAGCTGGGTGGCGCGGACGTTGACGTCGATGATCATCCCGCCCTTGCCCTGCACGAAGGGGTCGTTCCAGTTGGCGCTGTCCAGGGTGACGAAGTCGGGGTTGACCAGACCTTCGGAGATCCAGCCGCGCAGCCAGCGGTTGGCGGCCAGGAACTCCGGGGTGTCGAAGCCTGGGACGAGTTTGCCGTCCCGCTCGCCCCAGCCGTTGGGGGCACCGAACCAGGTTTCGATCACGTCGTACGGGCTGGCGCTGGCGTAGTTGCCGGGCCACTTCGGGATGATCAGGCCGTAGGTGTCCTTCTTGCCGTTGCCATCCGGGTCCTGCTCGGTGAACGCCTTCGCCACTGCCCGCAGGTCGTCGACCGTGCGGGGTTCCTTCAGGCCGAGTTTGGCCAGCCAGTCCTTGCGGATCACGATGCCGGAGCGCAGCAGCGGCCGGACCCGGTAGATCCCGTAGGTCTTGCCGTTGGTCATCGTGTTCTTCGCGGTCTGCTCGTTGGCAGGCTTCAGGTTCGGGTACTTGTCGAGCTTGCCGGTCAGGTCCCAGAACGCGCCGGCCTCGGCCGCCTTGACGAACGACGGACCCTTCTCGTTCACCACCATCACGTCGGGGATCTTGTCCGAGGCCAAGGTGACGTTCGACTTGTCGCCGTACTCGGCGTTCGGCACCCAGGTGATCTTGAGCTTCTTGCCGATCAGCTTCTCGACCGCCTGCTGCATCTCACCGCCCGGGTCGGGCGCGGTGCCGAACAACGGCGCCATCACGGTGAGTTCGTCGGTGGCCTGGCCCTTGTCACCGGTGCCACCACCGGAGCAACCGGCGACGGCGAGCAGCGACACCGACGCGGCCAGCGCCAGCCGCCGGGCGGAGAGGATGGTCATGAGTTCCCTTTCAGATGCAGGCGGGCCTCGTTCTCGGCGAAGAAGCGCAGGCAGAGCCAGGTGTCCAGCTGGATCCAGGCACCGCCGGCGAGCAGGATCCCGAACACCGGGAACCTGACCGAGACGTAGGCGATGGAGAGCGCGACGAAGAGCAGGATCACCGAGGACGCCGGTCGCGCCAGCGCGATCAACGATGCCTTCGGCAACAACTCGCGGACCCCCAGGTCGAAGTGCACGGCCATCGGCAGCAGGTACGCGGTGATGACGCCGAGGGCGACCAGTGCGAGCAGGCTGCCGAGGCGGGGCAGCGTGGCCTTCTGACCGAGCGAGGCGAAGAGCAGGTAGTTGCCGATCAGCACGATCGCGGCGGCGGCCAGTGGCAGCCCCAGCAGCGTGCCACGACGGAACTCGCGCCGGAACGCGGTGGTGAAGGCGGGGACAATATGAAACGATTCACCGAAAGTCCTGCGTCGAGCCAGTGAATACGCGGCGAGCGAGGCCGGGCCGATCCCGAACAGCACGCCGCCGAGCAGGGTGAAACCGAGCCAGCAGCAGTTCAGCCGGAGCACCCAGATCGCTTCGTCCGCAGCGTGATAGAGCTTGATCGACCAACCGGTGCCGCTCATCGTCACTCCTAGGCCGACTGGATCTGCGGGCGAAAAGTGATGTGACCGTATGGTTGAATCGTCTCAATGTCAAGAGTTGGGAAAGCGCTTGTCGCCGACTGATCGCCGCTGATCTGCGAGTGGTCGGCGGCCGCGGTCAGCGGGTGAAGTCGCTGGAGGCGCGGACGATCAGGTCCGGCTGGAAGATCACCTGACGGTGCCGGTGGCCGTCGGCGGCCTCGACCTCTTCCTGCAGCAGTTCCATCGCCGATCGGCCGAGCAACTCGGCGGGCTGGCGGACCGAGGTCAGCGGGACGGCGGCCGCACGGGCGAAGTCGATGTCGTCGTACCCGACGATCGCCATGTCGTCCGGCACCCGCAGACCGGCGACGGCCATCGCTTGCAGGAAACCCAGCGCCAGCAGGTCGTTGGCCAGGAAGGCGGCCGTCGGTCGCGACCGGGCCGGCAGCCGGGCGATCTGCTCGCCGATCGCGCGGCCTTCGTTCACGCCCATCACGTCGACCTCGTGACACTGCAGCTTGACGTTGCGCGCACGCTCGACGGTGGTCTTCAGGCCGGCCATCCGGTCGGACACCTGCTGCATGCCGAACGGCCCACCGATGAAGGCGATCCGGCGATGACCGGCCTCGATCAGGTGGGCTCCGGCCAGCCGGCCGCCGAGCTGGTCGTCGACACTGACCGAGCACAGCCCGCGGTCCGTGGTGCGATCGACCAGCACGACCGGCGTACCGCGTGCGGCCAGGGCGGTCAGCTGCGGATCGTCGCTGTCCAGCGGGGTGATCAGGATCCCGAGCACCCGCTGCTGCTCAAGCTGATCCAGGTGGTTGTCCTCACGGACCCGGTCGGTCTTGCTGTTGCAGAGCATCACCAGGGTTTCGTGCTCCTGGGCGCACGCCTCGGCTCCCTCGGCGATGTCGGTGAAGAAGGGATTGGCGACGTCGAGGACGATCAGCCCGACGGTCCGGCTGCGGCCTGCGCGAAGATGCCGGGCCGCCTCGTTGCGCACGAATCCGAGCGCCTGGATGCTCTCCTGCACGCGCCGTTTGGTCGCCGGTGCGACGATCTCCGGACGGTTCAGCACGTTGCTGACCGTCCCCACCGACACGCCTGCGCGTTCGGCGACCTCCTTGATGCTGGGCGTCGCCATCGTCCTCCGTCCCAGCAATCGATGCCCTGTGCCCGCAGTTTACAAGTGCGGCTCCGGATCGGACCGGGTCGCCGGGACCCGGCCACTGTTCACGCTCACATATTTCCGGGTCAGGTCTTGTCAGGTCCGGGAACTTGCGCTTTCATCATTGGTGATCGCGCGGTCGCTCAGAGTGTTCACGCTCCCCGTCGTGAACATCGCGCCCATTCTTCGGTTCCCAGGATCGCGCGCCGCCCGCTTTTCCTTCGCCCATAGAGGAAGAGGTACCGCCCCATGTCCACCCTTCGAAAAGTGCTCCTCAGCTCGGCGCTGATCGTCGGCTCGCTGAGCCCGTTGCCGGTCGCCGCGCAGTCCGCCGCGCTGCCCGCGGGCTGCTCGGGTACGGCACCGATCAGCTGCCACTTCGACGTTGCCCCTGGCAACTATGACGTCTCGGTCGATCTCGGCAGCCCGACCCGGGCCGCCAGCACCGCCATGTCGGTGGAGACCCGCAGACAGGTGCTGCCCGCCGTCTCGACCAGCGCGGGCCAGGTAATCCGCAGTACCGCCACGGTCAACGTCCGCATCCCGGAAGGACAGCCGACCGGCCAAGGCGGAACCGGTACGCCGGGCCTGAGCATCACCTTCGACGGCAGCGCGCCGGCGATCGGTGCGCTCACCGTCAAGCCGGCCGCCGCTCCGCTGGTCGCCTACCTCGCCGGTGACTCGACCGTCTGTGACCAGCCGGGCGCCCCGTACGCCGGGTGGGGACAGCTCCTGCCCACCCGGGTGAAAAGCGGTGCCGTCGTGGCCAACTACGGCGACTCCGGCGAGAGCTCCGGCAGTTTCCTCGCCAACGCCGCGTTGTTCCCGACGATGAAGCCGCTGATCAAGAGCAAGGACCTGGTCTTCATCCAGTTCGGGCACAACGACAAGGACACCACCGCGACCGCCTTCCGGGACAACCTCACGAAGATGGTCAACGGCGTGCGCGAGCGCGGCGGGATCGCGGTGCTGGTGACACCGCCGGTACGACGGTTGTTCAGCGGCAGCACCCTGACCCCGACGGCGCTGCACGTCAACGGTCGTGGGGTGGACCTGCCCGCGGTGATCCGGGCACTCGGTCAGAGCGCGAACGTCCCGGTGATCGATCTGACCGCCAAGAGCAAGGCCTTGGTGGAATCGCTCGGACCGACAGCGTCCCAGCAGCTCTATCTCACCAAGGAAGCCAATGACAACACCCACTTCTCGGTGTACGGCGCGACGCGGATGGCGGACCTGGTCGTCCAAGGTGTCCGCGAGCGCAACCTCTCGCTGACCGGCTTCCTGCGCCCGACACCCGCGGCGGCAACCGAGAGCAGTCCGGTGCCCGTGGCGGCTGGGGGCAGTCCGGCGGCGAAGGTCCAGACCGAGACGCTGAACCGCGGTGTGATCAGTGTGCACACGGCGCAAGGCAACCGGGTCAGCTGGCGGCTGCTCGCGGACGACCCGGCCGATGTCGCGTACAACGTCTACCGCAACGGCATCAAGGTGAACCCGAGTCCGGTCAGTGGTCCGACGAGTTTCGTGGACGCAGCAGGAGCGGCCGGTGCGAAGTACGTCGTACGGGCTGTCGTGGCTGGTGTCGAGCAGCAGGCGAAGTTCACCGCGGAGGACTCGCTGTCGTTGGACAGCGTCAGGGGAGCGGAGGCGAGCAGCCGGGATGTGCCGTTGCAGATCCCGGCCGGTGGAACGACGCCGTCGGGTGAGGCCTACACCTACACGGCCAATGACACGAGCGTTGGTGATCTGGATGGCGACGGGCAGTACGAATTCGTCGTCAAGTGGGATCCGACGAACGCGCACGACAACTCGCAGGCCGGCTATACGGGCAACGTCTATCTGGATGCGTACAAGCTGAACGGCACGCGGTTGTGGCGGATCGATCTCGGCCGCAATATCCGGGCAGGCGCGCACTACACGCAGTTTCAGGTCTTCGACTACGACGGTGACGGCAAAGCCGAGGTCGCGGTGAAGACTGGCGACGGCACCCGGTCAGGAACTGGCCAGGTGATCGGGAACGCTTCGGCTGACCATCGCAACTCCAGCGGTTATGTCCTGACTGGGCCGGAGTTCTTGTCGGTGTTCCGCGGTACGGACGGTGCTGTTCTGGCGACGGCGAACTATCAGCCGCCGCGTGGCACTGTGTCGGATTGGGGTGACGGCTACGGCAACCGGGTCGACCGATTCCTGGCCGGTACGGCGTACTTGGATGGCTCGCGGCCGAGCATCATCATGGCCCGCGGCTACTACACCCGGTCGGTCATCACCGCCTGGGACTTCCGGAACGGCGCGCTGACGCAACGCTGGATCTTCGACTCCAACAGCGCGGGCAGCCAGTGGACCGGCAAGGGTAACCACCAACTGTCCATCGCCGATGTGGATGCCGACGGCCGCGACGAAGTGCTGTACGGCGGGATGGCGATCGACGACAACGGCCGCGGACTGTGGCAGACCCCCTACCACCACGGTGACGCTTACCACGTCGGCGACTTCATCCCCACCCGGCCGGGCCTCGAGGTGTTCAAGGTGTCGGAGTGGACCAACGAACCTGCGCACTGGATGGCCGACGCCCGCACCGGGCAGATCATCTGGAACGCACCTTCCTGCGGCTGCGACAACGGCCGGGGGGTCGCCGAAGACATCTGGGCCGGCAACCCAGGCGCCGAGGCCTGGTCGGCGGCGGTCGACGGCTTGCGTAGTGCTACCAACGGCAGCCAGGTCGCGGCCCGCAAGCCTGGTTCGATCAACTTCGTCATCTGGTGGGACGGCGACGCACAGCGTGAGTTGCTCGACGGTACGCATATCGACAAGTACGGCACCAGCGGCGACACCCGCCTGCTGACCGGTTCGGGAGTGGCATCGAACAACGGCACGAAGTCCACTCCCGCTCTCTCGGCCGACATCCTCGGCGACTGGCGCGAAGAAGTGGTCTGGCGGACGTCGGACAACAAGGCACTTCGGATCTACTCCACAACGGACAGTACGTCGATCAGCCGGCCGTCGCTGATGCAGGACCGCCAGTACCGGCTGGCCGTCGCCTGGCAGAACACCGGCTACAACCAGCCGCCGCACCCCAGCTTTGCGATCAGCAACACGGTTGTTGCTGCCAAGGCTCCGACGCTGGCCGGCGGCGGTCAGCCGAACGACACGAACATCCAGTACTACGGTCGCTGGAACCGTTCCAACGCGTCGTACTACTCGATGGGCTGGGCCGGCGGATATCTCGAGGCCGCCTTCACCGGAAGCTCCATCGGCGTACGGCAGCGCAACGCGATCGATCTGTACTACTCGGTCGACGGCAAGCCGCTGCAGTGGCGGCGCAACGTCTCCGGCAACGTCAGCCTCGCCACCGGTCTGTCGAACAGTACGCACAAGGTCCGGATCGGCTATCGGGAGCGGGCCGGTTCGTACACCGGTGACCCGGTCTTCGGCGGCCTTGTCCTCGCCAGTGGTGGGCAGACGACTGCGATCAGCAGACCGCAGAAGCTTGTCGAGTTCATCGGTGACTCGATCACCGTGGGGCAGCCGAACGCGAACCGGCCGTTCACTGCCTACCCATGGCTCACGGGGGAGGCGCTGAAAGCCGCGCACACCCAAGTCGCACAAGGCGGCGCCTGCCTGGTCAACCAGGACTGCTACGGAATGGTCGACTGGTTCCGCCGCTCGTCGGCCTGGGTGACGACCGACGACTGGAACTTCTCGACGTACCAGGCCTCCGCTGTCGTGATCAACCTGGGCACCAACGACGTCGGCCACGGTGTCTCGGCGGCGACCTTCCAGCAGAACTACGTGGTGATGCTCGAGCGCGTACGTCGTGCCTATCCGTCGGCCCAGATCTTCGCGATGGGAACCTTCCGCAATCGCTATGTCCCCGAGACCCGCAACGCAGTGGCGGCCCGCACCTCGGCCGGTGACAGCAAAGTCCACTTCATCGACACCGCAGGGTGGATCGACCCGGCCACGGACACCAGCGACAACGTCCATCCCACCGAGGCAGGCCACCTGAAGATCACCCAGCGGCTGACCGCGATCCTCGACGACTACGTGTAAGGAGTGCACGATGAATCTTCGATCAGCCTTCGTCCGGGCGGCCCTGATGACCGGCGCGGCACTCGTGTTCTCGACGGTCACCGTGAATGCGGCGATACCGGCGGTCGCGAACCCCTGCGCGTCGTCGCCGGCAGCAGCGTCGACAGGTCCGGCGGCGCAAGCTCCCATTACCGTGTGGCTCGCCGGTGACTCCACCATGGCAGCGCCGTCGAGTGGCGCGACCTGCCCGGTCGGTTGGGGGCATCAGGTCGCCCCCTACTTCAATGCCAACGTCACCGTCCGGAACAACGCTGTCGCCGGGCGAAGCATCCAGACCTGGCTGTACGAGCGCAATGTCACCGGTACCAAGAACGCCGCCGGTGAGTGTGTGATCAACCCGGTCAGCTACGCGTCGCGCTGGCAGTCGATGCTCGATGCAACGACCGGCATGAAGGCCGGCGACTACCTGCTGATCCAGTTCGGGATCAACGACGGCGACCCCAACTGTCCACGGCATGTGGGTTCGGCCCGGTACCGCGAGTTGCTCGGGGTGATGGCGAACGCAGCCAAGGCCCGTGGTGCACATCCGGTCTTCCTGACCCCGGTCGCCGCGATCACGTGCTCGGGCGGGACCGCCGTTGGCAACCGCGGTTTCATCAGCGAAACGAACGCTGCCGCGGTTGCCAACCAGGTACCGGTCATCGACTTGCACCGGTTGAGTTACACCCTCTACAACACCCTGCGGTTCTGCCCGAACAACGGCGACTACGGATCGGGACCGGTCGGTGCGTTCTTCTGCAACGACCACACCCACTTCGAAGCCGCCGGAGCCCGTCAGATCGCAGGCGTGGTCACGAAGGCGGTGCGAGACCAGCAGATCCCACTGTCGGCGTACCTGAAGTAGAACGGCTCAGCGGACGACGCCGTCCACCTGGATGGTCTGGACGGCGCCTGCCGCGAAGGGCACCTTGACGAGTTCCCCGCTGACCGTCAGGTCCTGGCGCCGGGTGTACCGGTCGCCGGAACCTGACGTCAGCGTGGACCATCGAGTCGCCGTGCCGTTCGGCACCGTGCCGAACGGTGACAGGTCGAAGGTGAGGTTCTGCGCGCTCCCGTTGTTGGCGGCAACGATCACCAGTCGGCGGTTTGTGGCGTCGTGGGCCGCAACGGCGTAGTCGACACCCGTGTTGATGATCCGCATCCCGGGCCGGATGTGCCGGGTGAATTGGGCCAGCACGTACAGCTTGGTCTCCACCGCACCCGGCTGAGCCGAGCTGCCGTCGTACCGGATCGTGCCCCAGCCGGCAGTCGGGTCCATCACCTGCCAGTAACACCACGCCGTCGGCTTGAGCCAGCGGAAGTCCATCAGCAGGCAACGGGCGGTCATCATGCCGCTGCCGTCGGAGTCGCCGTGCTCGGAGTTCCACAGCACCTTGCCCGATGCCCGAACATCGTTGCCCAGCAGGTCGCGGCGACCATCGAGGCCTTGGTACCCGTGCACGTTGACCTGCCGGACGCGGTCCTTCGTGGCTGAGTCGAAGCTGTTCCACGTCGTACGGGCCAGGTCGTAGTTCGTCTCGTCGGAGGCCGAGATGCCCACGCCGGTCAAGCCGACGCGGTCGAGTTCGGTGCGCAGGTTGGCGACGACGCTGCGCTGGGTCGTCGCGTCGATGTGGCAGCCCTCCTGCCCGCCGTCGGCCTTCCACCAGCCGGACGACGGCTCGTTGAACGCGTCCACGGTCCGGAAGTTCACACCCCACTGGTCGCGGGCGTGACGGGCGGTCGTCGCCAGGTGCAGTGCGTGCTGACGATGGTTCCAGGACTGGAGGTTGTTGCCACCGTCCGCGGCTCCGGACGGGTTGTGGTTCGAGCACATCCACCACATCGGCGAGTTGGCGAACAGCTCGCTGATCGCGCCCCGCTGGGTCGCCTTGGTCAGCATCGCGCGTTGCTTGGCGTCGGCGTTCCAGTTCCACGCCGAGGACGCCGGATCCTCGTTGTTCCAGTCCTGCCAGAACCCCTCGATCTGCTTGAACCGCGGGATGTTGGGGGAGACCGCCATCCGCTCGCTGCCGATGGCGTTCCAGCTGCTCGCACCGAGGTTGTAGCGGGCGATGTTCAGTCCGAGGCCGGGCAGCGAGGCGCCGTTGTAACTCACGGTCTTGGTGGTGAAGAACAGGTCGGCGAAGTCGTCGCGATCGCCGAACACGTTGGCCCACCAGGCCAGCGAGGTGCCCCAGCCCTCCCAGGCGCCCTGATCGGCGGCCGGGTCGACCCGGACGGTCGCGTCGGCGCGCGCCGTACCGGTGCTGAGGACGGCGCTCGCGGCGGTGGCGCCGGCCGCGGCGAGCAGAGTGCGGCGGTGGATGTTCATGGGTGAGTCCATGGGGGCGGTCTCCTCACTGAGGGTGGATGACGGCGGCTGCCGGTCAGGGCTGGTAGATCACACCTAACTTGTCGACCCCGTCGCCTGCTCTGCCGGTGAATCCGGTGATCTGCCATCCGGTCGGCGCGGTGAAGGTGATCGTCGAACTGGTCGGAGTGCCGGCTGACAAGGTCCGGCCGCTATTGGTGAGGACAGCGGCCGAGAAGATCCTCGTGTGCTGGTTGTACTGTCCCTGGGTCAAGGTGATCCGGGTGATGCGCTCGTTCGGGGCAAGCGTCAGTTCGCTCTGGGTCCCGCCGGAACCGCCATGCGTGAGGACGGTGCCGTTGCCGAGCGTCAGCCCGATCCGGTCCAGGCGAGCGGCGCCACTCAGACGGACGGATCGTACGGCGGTACTCCCGGCCACCCGATCCACATCGGTGAACGGATCACCGTGCGGGCCGCCGAACTGGTCGCTCATCTTGATCTGGTCGTTGAGGGACCAGTTGAAGCGGACCAGATGCGGATAGTGGTCCGACAACGGCTTCCCAGCGCTGTCGAGGAACTTCTGGTTCTCGTTGTTGTACTGGGTCGCGGTGAGGTTGATGAACCTGTTGCCGCGGTAGAGGACCTTGTCGACCACCTCGCAGGTGTTGGTCACCGCGTTCGGGTCGCACACCAGTGCGGGGCTGCCCAGCGGCGGGGCCTGACCGCCTCGGATCAGCTGGACCCAGGCGTCGGTCAGGCCGGCGCCGGTGACGAGCTCGCGGATGTTGTCCTCGGTCCGGGTGTAGCGGGTGTTGGTGTCGCCCATGACGATCACGGCATTGCCGGCCGAGTGGGCGACGATGTACTGGGTGAGCTGAGTGAGGTTGGCCCGGCGGGCTGCGAGGTCGGCGGTCTCGGTGCCCGCGTTCGGGTGCAGGTTGTAGAGATCGACGTACACGCCCTCGGCCAGCCGGATCCGGTTGAGGCTGAAGCCCTTGGGAGTCAGGCAGTCGGTTCCGTTGCAGTTCGACCACTTGACCCGGTCGAAGTCGTCGAACGGGAACCGGGACAAGGTGTTCAGGCCGTCGCCGATCGCGGCACCACCGCTGGTCGGCGTGCGGTAGGGATGGTTGTCGCCGGCGTAGAGCGCGGCATGGTAATTGAAGTCCTCTTGAACGTTGACCACGTCGTACGGCGCCAGCCGTGGGCTGATCAGCGGCGTGTTGGTGGCCGGGTCGCTCGACGAGATCCCGTCGGGGAGACCGGCCACGTTGTAGGTCAGCACGGAGAAGGAGTTCACCGCGGCATCGGCGGCCGGAGCCGTCGCGGACAGGCTGCCGGCAGTGAGGAAGAGGGCGGTCAGGGCGGTCAGGATCGATCTGCGCATGAGGTGTGTCCTTGTGATCGCACCGCAGGAACAGCGAAGGATGTTGACGTTAACTTCTGTGCTGTGGAAGCGCAATACGCCGGCCGCGCCGCAGCTTGAGGCGTCACGAACTGTTCGTCCGGCGGCAAGGCGGCAAGGCGGCAAGGCGGCGGGCAGCGGCAAAGCCGGCGGTCGCCGGGTCAGGTGGACTCGCGGTGGACGAGGGTGGTGGGAAGGATGACCGCGGCCGGTCGCTCGCCGCCGACGATCTCCTCGAGCAGGCGGACCATCTCGGTGGTGATCCGTTCGAACGGTTGCCGCATCGTGGTCAGCGCGGGCGTCAACGTTGCCGCCAGCCAGGAGTCGTCGAAGCCGCCGACCGCGACGTCCTCCGGCACCCGCCGGCCGTGGGCCGCCAGCGTGGTCAGGGCGCCCGCGGCCATCAGGTCCGAGGCGACGAAGACCGCGTCGATGCCGGGCCGGGCGGCGAGCAGGGCAGCCATCGCACGCTGCCCACCCAGCCGGGAGTAGTCGCCGTGGGCAACCAGTTCCTTGTCGTAGCCGGCACCCAGCTCGTCCCGATAGCCCTGCAGGCGCAGTACGCCGCCTGGGGTGTCGAGCGGCCCGGTGATGGTGGCGATCTGCTGTCGTCCCGAGTCGCGCAGGTGTCTGACCATCCGGCGGGCGCCCTCGACATCGTCGGCCGCGACGTAGCCGACCTTTCCTTCGTAGCCCAGCGGGACACCACAGGCGACGACCGGGATCTTCTCCCGCAGGAGCGAAGCGACCATCGGGTCGTGGGCGTGCGAGGAGATCACCAGTACGCCGTCGACGTGGCCGGCCGTGACGTAGTCGGTGACCCGGCGACGCTCGGCCGGCGTACCCGCGGTCATCAGCAGCAGCGGGATGTCGCGCTTGGCCAGTGCGTCTGCCGCTCCGCGCAACAGGACGGAGAAGTTCGGGTCCTCGAAGAGGAGCTGGTGCGGCTCGGTGAGCAGGAACGCGACGGAGTTCGCCCGGCCGGTCACCAGGCTGCGGGCATGCCGGTTGGCGGCGTACCCGGTGGACTTGATGGCGGCCTGGACCGCTGTGAGCGCATCGGGCGAGACCCAGCGGCCGCCGTTGAGGACCCGTGACACGGTGCCCCGGGATACTCCGGCGACGGCGGCGACGTCCTTGATGGTGGGCCGCCGGCGGCCACCGTTGTGTTCCACGATCGGAGTCTAGTCTCCTGTGCACGTGCACAGAAGTTCTCGCTGAGCCCTTGTCAGGTCTGAGGAGTTGCGCTTTCATCGTGGTGCGTACGTCGTACGGAGGTATGTGTACGTGCACAGCATTCGGCGGAGCTGCCCCCCGATGCGCCGTGCTGAGAACACTTCCTGACGCCCCCATGGAAGAGGTGCAGACCCATGTCAACCGCCAATCATGAACCACCGGGACCGACCGGATCCGGAGTCTCCCGCCGCACGCTGCTGCTCGGCACGGCGGCCGGTGCCGGAGCCCTCGCGCTGGGCGCGGGCAGCCCGGCCAACGCCGCGCCGTCCGCGACCTTCGTCAAGGGCGCGGATATCAGCTGGATGCCGCAGATGGAGGCAAACGGCTACTACTGGAACAACAAGTCCGGGCAACGCCAGGACCTGTTCACGATCCTCAAGAGTTACGGCATCGGCGCGATCAGTCTGCGGACGTGGGTGAATCCGTCCAGCGACCCGGCCAACGGGCATTGCAGTATCCAGGAGACGGCCAAGATGGCTGCGCGTTGCCGGGACGCCGGGCTGCAGGTCCTGCTCGGGTTCCACTTCGGCGACACCTGGAACTCCGTCGGCGTGCAGAACCCACCCAAGGCCTGGGCGAACATGACCTACAGCCAGATGCTTACCGCGCTCCGCACCTATGTGTCCAACTCGCTGAATGTCATCAAGGCCGCCGGTGTGAAGCCGGGCTGGGTGAAGATCGGCAACGAGCAGAACACCGGCATCTGCCACCCGGTCGGCAGCGTCAGCAAGCCCGCGCAGATGACCGGCCTGCTCAACGCGGCGTACGACGCGTCCAAGCAGATCTTCCCGACCACGCCGGTGCTGATCCATCTGGCCCAGCCGCAGAAGATGGACAGCATCCGCGCCTTCATGAACGCCTACCGCGGCAACGGGGGCAAGTGGGACATCACCGGCCTGTCGTCGTACGCCGGCGGCAGCAACGTCGCACCGATCCTCGGCAACATGCAGACCATCCAGTCCACCTACGGCAAGCCGATCATGCAGGTCGAGTTCGGTGGACCGGTGAGCAAGGCAACCGCGACCCGCGACGCCCTGCGGCAGTTCGTCAGCGGGATCAAGAGCTTCGGTGGACTCGGCACCTTCTACTGGGAGCCCGAGGGGTACTCGCCGTTCACGAGCTACGACATGACCGCCTGGAGCTCCAGCACCAGGCGCCCGACCGCTGCCCTGGACGGATTCCTGTGATGAAGAGGGCCGAGATGCTGCAGCAGATTGTCCGGCGACTCGCGCTGCCGGTGGCCGGCTGCTTGGTCCTTGCCGGCGGCATCAGCACCGCCCAGGCAGCCGAGCCACCCCGGCCGGCCGCAGTGGCGACGATCCAGAACGACGTGTTCTGGAAGGATACCGCCGCTAACCCGATCTACTCCCAGGGCGGCGGCGTGCTGAAGGTCGGCAGCACGTATTACTGGTACGGCGTGAAGTACAACGGTGCGGTCAGCTACTACAACAATCCTGCCGGCGGGAAGAACAGCAACAGTTCCTTCAGCGCGATCACCATCTACTCTTCCAGTGACCTGGCGAACTGGAAGTTCGAGGGGAACGCGGTCACGTCGGCGGAGCTGAGCGGCGGCTGGATCGGGCGAGTCGGGGTTTCGCGCAATCCCACCACCGGCAAGTACGTGCTGGTGTCCCAACTCGACGGCAAGGAATGGTTCGCCACGAGCAGTACGCCGAACGGGCGGTTCACCGCAGCCGGCACCCAGGACACCATCACGAACGTCACCACCGGCAAGTCCGGCGACCAGTCGATCTTCACCGACGACGACGGCAAGGCGTACGTGATCTTCAGCAACTCGTCCGGCCGGTCACACCTGTACGTCGCGCCGCTGCGCACCTCCGACTTCCTGCACGTCGAACCGGCGAAGAACATCTTCAACAGTCCGGTCGGGCGTGAAGGCAACATCATGTTCAAGAATGCCGGGACCTACTACTTCTGTTCCTCCGATCTGCATGGCTGGAACTCATCGCAGACCTACTGCATCTCGGCGCGGGACATCATGGGTCCGTACTCGTCGGAGTTCGTGCTGCAGGGGACTGCTGCCGACTTCTCGCATGTGACCCAGACAGGCCTGGCGTTCACGGTGACCGGGTCGGCCGGCTCGTTCGTGATGTTCGGTGGGGACCGGTGGAGCGACTTCGCCGGGAACGGGCTCGGGTACAACGACTGGGTGCCGGTCACCTTCAACGGGACGACGCCGGTGTTCCGTTCGATGAGCCAGTGGAACGTCGACGCGGCGGCCGGGACGTGGTCGGTCGGCAGCGGGAACAACTACGTCCTGAACCCGGGAGTGGAGGCCGACCGGGTCGCTCAGAGTAACCTTGCCGGTTGGACCAATGTCGGCTCGGTCAACAACAACAAGCTCGGTGGGCACACCGGGCGGTGGTCGATCGAGCAGAGTTCGTCGTCGGCGTACAGCGCGACCCGCTACCAGAACATCTCGGTGCCGAACGGGTCGTACACGTTGTCGGCCTGGGTGAAGAGCAGCGGCGGTCAGCGCAAGGCGACCGTGTTCGCCAGGAACTTCGGCGCGAGTGAGCTGAACTCTTCGATCAACCGGTCGATCAGTGGCTGGACGAAGGTCACCGTCCCCGGGATCACCGTGACGAACGGGTCGATCCAGGTCGGCGTGCAGTCCGACGCGAACGCGGGCAACTGGGTGAACGCGGACGACTTCAGCCTGGTGCGCACCGGCTAGCATCCGGGCGAAGATCGAGTGCGGGGTCCGTCGGCCAGGCCGGCGGGCCCCGTTCGTGTGGCGCGGCCCTGAGCGGCGTGGTCCGGGCGTAGAGTTTGGTGACCATCTGTCGCAGTTGAGGACCTATGACCGACACCGTGCCACAGCAGAACAAGCGTCGGCCGACCATTCACGACGTCGCCGCCCAGGCGGGGGTTTCCCGCGGTACGGTGTCACGCGTCCTGCAGGGTGGGCACAACGTGAGTCCGGCCAGCCATCGGGCGGTCGACGCCGCCATCCGCAAGCTGGGGTATGTGGTCAACCGGGCGGCCCGGAGTCTGGTCACGCAGCGTGCCGGCTCGGTCGCGTTCCTGCTGTCGGAGACACAGGAACGGCTGTTCGAGGATCCCAATCTCGCGATCCTGCTGCGGGGCTGCACGACGGCCCTCGCCGCGCACGACATCCCGCTCGTGCTGATCGCCGCGGGCACCGAGGACGAGCGCAGGCGGATCGCTCCCTATCTGTCCGCCCACCAGGTCGACGGAGCCTTGCTGTTCAACTCCAACCGCGGTACGCCGATGATCGACCTGCTGCAGCGCGCGGAGCTGCCGTTCGTCTGCTGCGGCAAGCCCCAGGACCAGAGCGGAGCGATCTCCTACGTGGTCGCCGACGACCGCGACGGAGCGCGGACCATGGTGCGGTACCTGCTGGACTCCGGCCGCAAGCGCATCGCGCACATCGCCGGCCCTCCGGACGGACCGGGGGGAGCCGATCGGCTGCAGGGTTACCGCGAGATGCTCGCCGAGCGCAAGATCCGCTTCGACAAGCGCCTGGTGGCGACCGGCGACTACAGCCGGGCGAGCGGTGAGGCCTGCATGCGGGAGCTGCTCACCCGGGCACCGGATCTCGACGCCGTGTTCGTCGCCTCGGATCTGATGGCCGAAGGCGCTCTGCGGGCGATCGAGCGGGCCGGCCGGAGGGTTCCTGACGACATCGCCGTCGGTGGTTTCGACGACTCCTCGGTCGCCACCGCGACGAGTCCGCAACTGACCACGATGCGGCAACCGTGGCAGCGGATCAGCGAGATGATGGTGCGGCACCTACTGGCCCAGATCGAAGGCGACGGCCCGGCCACGGTCATCCTCCCCACCGAACTGGTCGTCCGCGAGTCGGCCTGACACTTGTCGGCCGGAGGTTTCGAAGGCGCCGAGGTCGGGGGCTCGGCCGGTGTAGGGCAGGCCGACGTCGGTGCCTTTGTCGATCAGGGTGCTGCCGGCGGACGGCCGGAGGTACGGCAAGGACGGTAGGCTTCCGTCCGCCTGGCGGGGCGCGTCCCAGCCGGAGGTGGAGACGCTCTGGAACTGCGCGTCGGACAGGTTGACGCCGAGATTCCAGGAGTTGTAGGTGCTGTTGGTGCCGGTCATGTTCGAGGTGAGCGTGCCGGTGTAGGCGAGGTTGTTCCGTAGGGTGCCCAGGCCGATCGCCGCACCGCCCGAACTGATGCCGAGCATGTTGAAGTCGGGATGGTTTCCGTAGCTGGTATTGCCGAAGTAGTCGTTGGCCACGGTGTGATGGTTGGCGTAGACGCCGGATGCCCTGTTCAGGAATGCCGTGGAGAGGCGGAGCGTGTGCTTCACGCCGTTGGACACGTACTTGCCGCCGTAGCCGCCGACCTTGAAACCGTTACCGTCGCCGCCGGAACTCGTCGTCGTACCGGGCCGATAACCGCTGCGCCAGGCCCAGCTGTTCTCGATGGTGACCGGCGAGAAGGCGTTGATCAGGTCGAAGCCGTCGTCGGCGTTCCACCAGGCGCGGTTGCCACGGAACACGTTGCCGGGCCGGCCTGCCGGAATGTGCGCGCCGAAGCCGTCGGCGTTGGTCCCCGGCCCGGTCGAGCTGAGCGGGTCGTAGTTGTCGTGCGAGTCCGAGTTGAGCACCAGGTTGTTGCTGCCGTCCTGGATGAACAGCCCGGGTCCCATGTTGTGATGCAGGTCTAGTCGTTCGAACCTGTTGTTGCTGCCGGAGATCCAGATTCCCCAGGACTCGTGATTACGGTTGTTGTTCTGCCGTACTCCGGTCACTGCCAACCCCACCAGGTGAATCCAGCTGCCGGTGACGTCGAATCCCTTGATCCGGCAATTGTCGGTCATCCGCGAGAAGTCGAAGACCGGTCGCTCGCCCGCATACGCGGCGTACCTGATCGGGCTGTTGGCGGTGCCGCTCTTGCTGAGCGTGATGGCATCGACAGTCGCCGTCTGGCTGCTACAGCTTCTGGTTGCGCGGGTGGAGGAATAGGTGCCGCCGCGGAGGTACACAGTGTCGCCCGCCTGGACGACGGACTGGGCATGAGCGATCGAGGCCCACGGCGAGTTGATCGTGCCGGCCGCACTGTCGCTCCCGTTCGGAGCGACGAAGTAGCTGGTGGCGGCGCTGGCGGGTCTAGCGAGCAGTGCGACGGGAGTTGCGGTGACAGTCAGAGCCAGCAACGCACGAGCCAGCCGACCAGAGAGCTTTCTGTTCATTTCTCACTCCGATATCCAAGGCACTAGCTCAGGACGGATTCCCAAGTGGTGCCGCTCGAGGTGGCGTCGGTGCGAAGGCGGTCGCGGGCGGCGGTATCGGCGTACAGGCCCCAGCGCATCCAGTCCACGAACGTGTTGCGGGCCCGGGTGTCGCTGAAGTAGCTGGTGTGCGTGCCGCCCTTGTAGGTGAGGAATGCCTTCGGTGCGGGGAGTTCTCGGTAGGCCTGCCGCGCGGACGAGTACGGGCAGGTGGCGTCGCGGTCGCCGTGGATGAACAGCACCTTCGCATGCACCGTGCCGCCGGGGTCGCCCATGTCGACGGTGGACATGGGCACCGCGGCGACGATCCGCGAGTCGGGCCAGGCGGTCAGGATTCCGTGGGTTGTCATGCCGCCCATCGAATAGCCGGCCACGCCGACACCCACCGTGGTGTTGATGTGCCCCTTCAGCGGGTCGTTGGCGGTGTTCAGCGCGAGGGTGCGGGTGAGGTTCTCGGAGACGTCCTTCGACAGCGTGCCGTTGTAGGCGTCACCGATCGAGGCGCTGGTGAAGACCGGCGCCGGAACGATGAATCCGGCCGCGGCCAGTGGACGGATGTGCGCCAGCGCCTTCTGTGGGCTGCCGCCGGAGCCGTGGGTGTACTCGCAGATCGGGAAGATGCCGTCGGCAACGGGTGCGTTGGTGGTGGGACCGCTGCCGGGACTTCCTTTGGCGGGGTAGTAGACGTAGGTGCTGAGGCGGCGGCTGCCACGGGTCCAGCTGTACTGCCGGACGCCGACCGCGAAGGGTGTCGCCGGCGCGCCGGTGATGGCACCGAGAGCTTGGCCGGCGCCGAGGGCTTGGCGGGCGCCGAGGGCCGCCAGGCCTGCACCGGCGAGACCGGCGGCGCCGAGGCCGAGGAAAGTACGACGTTGCATGCTCATCAGAACTCCAAGGGGGCGGAGAGAACGGCTCTAGTTGCCGATGGCAAAGCTGGGGTGTGGGGGTTGGTTGTAGGCGGTGTTCTGCCAGGCGACGGCGAGCCGGTATTGGCGGTCCTGCATCAGCGACGGGTGGGTGATGGAGGTGCTGTCGGTTGTGGAGTAGATGCGCAGGGCGCGGTTGTCGGAAGTTCGCCAGATGACTTCTTCGCGCCAGTCGCCGAGGATGTCGGCCGAGAGAGCGGGTGTCGACTTCGTGCCGTTGTTCGATGCCACTCCCGAGCCGGTCAGCAGGCGGGTGTCGCCGCTGGTGCCGTACTTGTCGATGTGGGTGCCGTCGAGCAGTTCACGTTGTGCGTCGCCGTCCCACCAGATCACGAAGTTGGTCGAGCCAGGTTTGCGTGCCGCGACCTGGTTTCCGTTGGTGGCACTGCGGATGCCACCAACCGATGCCGACCAGGCCTCGGCGCCTGGGTTGCCGGCCCAGATGTCTTCGGCGACCCCCCGGCCGTTGTCGCAGCCGCAGGAAGGTGCGTTCCAGATGATCTGCCCGGTGCGGGCGTCGGCCATCCAGTGCGCAGGTTCGTTGGTCCACTCCGACACCTTGAACACCTCGAGCCCCGGCCGGGTGGGGATGAAGTCGCCGACGTGGTAAGCGTCACCGTGGTGGTAGGGGGTCTGCCACAGTCCGCGGCCGTTGTCGTCGATCGCCATCCCGCCGTACAGCACTTCGTCGCGACCGTCGGCATCCACATCGGCGATGGACAGTTGATGGTTACCCTTGCCGGACCACTGGCTGCCCGCGCTGTTCGAATCGAAGATCCAGCGTTGCGTCAACGCACCGTTCCGAAAGTCCCACGCGGTGATGACCGACCGGGTGTAGTAGCCGCGGGCCATGATGATGCTCGGCCGCGAGCCGTCCAAGTACGCCGTACCGGCCAGGAATCGGTCGACCCGGTTGCCGTAGCTGTCGCCCCAGGCCGAGACGGTGCCGCGCGGCGGCTGGTAGTTGGCGGTGGCCAAGACAGCGCCGTCGGTGCCGCGGAATACCGACAGGAACTCCGGTCCGCTGAGGATGTAGCCGCTGGAGTTGCGATGGTCGGCTGATGCGTTCCCGATGACCTGGCCGGTGCCGGAGCGGGTGCCGTCGCCGGTCTTGACCGCGACCTCCGCCTTGCCGTCACCGTCGTAGTCGAAGACCTGGAACTGCGTGTAGTGCGCGCCTGCCCGGATGTTGCGGCCGAGATCGATCCGCCACAATCTGGTGCCGTTCAGCTTGTACGCATCCAGATAGACGTTGCCCGTGTAGCCGGCCTGCGAGTTGTCGTGCGCGTTGGTCGGATCCCACTTCAGGATGATTTCGTACTGCCCGTCCCCGTCCAGATCGCCAACACTCGCGTCATTGGCGACGTAGGTGTAGTTCTCCCCGGATGGCGTCCTGCCGCCAGGCGGAATCTGCAGCGGCACATCGCGACTGCTCGCCTGGATGCCGTTCTCACCAGGAACGGCGTTCATCGTCAGCGACTCGTCTTCACGAGCCTTCGACTGACGCTCGACCCCGCCGACCACAGCCCGTACGACGTACTTCGCGTCGGCCGCTCCTGTTGCGTCCACGAAAGTCGTCGAGCCGGTGATCGGCGTGCGGTTCACCTTGATGCTGTTGCGATACACGTTGAACGCGACATCGGCCGGGTCGTCCGCGAGCTGGCGCCAGCTGATCCGGTTGCCTTGACCGGTATGGACGTTGATCACGCCACGGTCCAGGCGGTCGGTCTGGACCTTCGCCGGGCTGCCCTCAGCCGCCGCCGTGGTGGCCGGGCGTAGGTATCCGGTCAGTGAAAGGTTCAGTTCGCGAACGCCCTGTACGACGAGATTCGCCATCTGCGTCGCGCCGTACACGGAGAAGTGGGTGTTGTCGCCCGCTTCCCTGGTGAGATAGAGCTGCTGGGATGCCGTCGGCCCGAGCGACTCGACCATGGCCTTGCTCTTCGCGGTCAGATCGATCACCGGGACGTTCGCGCTCCGGCCGAGCGCCCGGATCACGGCGGGAAGGTCCACTCCACGACCGTTGACGTGCAACGCGGTCGAGGTCAGCCGGCTGCCGCTGAACAAGCGTCGTACTGGTGGCGTCATCAGCACTGGTGTGCCACCGCGCTCCCGGACGCCGTTGACCATCCGGCTGAGGTTGTCCCGGAAGGCCGTCGCAGTGGTGTCCTTGTCGTTGTGCCCGAACTGGATGAGGACCAGGTCCTTGCTCTTGATCAGTGGCTTCATGCGTGGGAAAAGTGCGCTGTTGCTAAGGAAACTGCCCGAGCTTTCGCCGGAGTCTCCGTAGTTGGCGATCACTGCGCCGCTGCCTACCCGGGTCGGCAGTACTTGCCCCCAGCCGGTGTACGGCGCTGTGGGCTGGTCGCAGACCGTCGAGTCCCCAGCCAGGTACACGACCAGGGGAGCCGCCGCCGGCTTCACGGTCAGCGAGCCGATGGCCGGTGCGCTGCCGTCGAAGGTGATGCTCAAGCCGGATGTCCCGGTGCCACCTTGGCCGGTCGGCTGGCCTTCCGGCGTACGGACGTTGACTGTCGCGGTGGTGCGGACCACCTGCCCGGCCGTGGTCGCAACCGTGCTCAACACCTGCCTGCGCGCCTCTACTGACATCGCGGTGCTGGCGGACCGGGTCGAACTTCCGAGATCGACGGTGACGTCATAGTTGCCTGGGGCAACGTCGAAGTGGCAACGGACCGGCGCGGTTCCCGAGCACTGGGGAGGCAGTGCCGACTCCGCAGCCATACCGGGGGCCGGCAATGTGACGACGACTATCGCCGCCGAGATGAGTGAGGCTTTCACTCTGCTGTGCATGTGTCTTCCCTCCGTTCGTCGAAGACCGGTCTCAGCTGAAGGGACACGTGCCGCGGTACGCCGTGATGCCGGTCCAGTCCTTCAGCGAAGGGCACAGGAACTGGGTGTAGCGCGCGTCGTGGTCGACGAAGATCTTGATCCAGGGAATGACCTTGCGCATCATCACCGAGTTCGCCGAGGTCGGGAATCCGTGGCCGGCGCCGGTCAGCTCGAGGTAGGCCTTCTCGGTCGTTGCGGGAATGGAGTTGTACATGCTGCTGACGGTCGACGGCGGCACAGTGCCGTCACGCTGGCCCGCCATCAGCAGGGTGGGAACCTTCATCGCGGTCGGTCGCTGGGACGGGCTGAACGGCGCGAGCCCGACCGCGGCCCACAGCGACGGGCGGTGCAGGGCTGCGTAGATCGCACCGCCACCTCCCATCGAGTGGCCCATCACGGCCAGCCGCCTGGCGTCGACCCGGGTCCGGACCGAGCTGCGCTGGGCCAGGTAGTCCAGGGCCGTCAGCAACTGAGTGCCGCGCGCGGTGTCGCCGTCGTTGCGGTTGATGGTGTCGATCCCGATCACGACAAATCCGAAGGAGGCCAGCCATGGGCCCATCCACGCACCTTCGGCGGCCCACGTTGCGGTGTAGCCGGGCACGATGGCGATCGCGCCGAAGGTGCCCTTGCTGGTGTCGGTCGGGTAGTAGATCTTTCCGCCGCCCAGGCCGTTACCGCGCGGCACGGTGAGTTCGGCGGTGGCGAACGTGCCGCGCGACGCCGCGATGCTGGACTGGGTGGGCGCCGGTCCGCGTTCGTAGGGGTTGTCCGCGCCGGATGCCGGCGCGACGGAGATGGCCGAGGTGACGACGGCGGCGACGGCTGCGAGAGCGGTTGCCGTACGGCGTACCAGCGAACTGCGGGTTGGCCGAACGCGGCGTGACGTGTTCTTCTGCAGGGCAATTTCAGGCATGGGGCGATACCTCTTCCGGGTCATGGATGAGTTGCTGTCACGACAGGCGGAACATACTGTGAACGTGCACAGTTGGTGCCTCACCGTGACTACCCATGATGAAAACTTATCTCGCCCCCGCATGGCAAGAGTTCGTCAGAAGAAACTGTGAACGTGCACAACCGAGTTCAGGCGGAGTCGCGGATCACCAGATCGGTGGGCAGGATCACCGCGGAGCGGCCGCCGGAGGTGATGGCGTCGTGCAGCAGCCGGACCATCTCGGTGCTGACCCGGACGAAATCCTGCCGGATGGTGGTCAGTTGCGGTGTCGCGCTGACGGCAGCCTTGGAATCGTCGAAGCCGCCGACCGCGACGTCCTCGGGGATTCGCTTGCCGGCCCGCCGCAGCGCCGCGATCGCACCCCGGGCCATCAGGTCCGAACAGACGAAGACGGCGTCCAGGTCCGGTGCCCGGTGTAACAGTTCGTCCATCGCCCGCGCGCCGGAGTCCTGGGTGTAGTCGCCGTTGGCAACCAACCGTGGGTCGGCCTCGCCCAGGACGTCGTGATACCCGGCCAGTCGGTCGACGCCACCTGGAGTATCGATCGGTCCGGTGATGATGCCGATCCGGCGGTGTCCGCGCGACCGCAGGTAGGTCACCATCTGCCGGGCGCCGTCGCGGTCGTCGGCCGCGACGTACGAGATGTCGCGCTCGTAACCGATCGGCCGCCCCGCCGCCACGATGGGCAGGCCCCGGGAGCGCAGTTCGTCGATCAGCGGGCTGCCGGCGTGCTCCGACACCAGCAGGACGCCGTCGACGTGCCCAGCGGTGACCCAACGACCGACCCGCTTGCGGTCCTCCAGCGTTCCGGCGATGGTGAGGACCAGGGTGATGCCGCGCTCGGCGAGGGCCTGGGTGCAGCCCTTCAGCAGGATGGCGAAGTTCGGGTCCTCGAACAGGCGGTCCTGCGGATCGGACAGGATGAACGCCACCGAGTCGGATCGCTGGGTGACCAGGCTCCGGGCGTGCTGGTTCACGACGTACCCGGTCTTGCGGATCGCCCGATGAACCGCGGCCAGCGCGTCGGGGGAGACGTAGTGGCCGCCGTTGAGCACCCGGGAGACCGTGCCCCGCGAGACGCCGGCCATGTCGGCGACGTCTTCCATGGTCGGACGGCGGCCGGCGCTGGAGGTGCTCATGGTCTACATTGTGCGACGCGGTGAACGGAGTACCCGCACGCCACCCGCCGGTACGGCGAACTCGGTCACCACCGATGCGCCGGTGAGCAGCTCGTCGCCGTCGCCCGGCAGCGTGGCGGCCCGGTCGCCGTGGTTGATCGCGATCAGGTATTCGTGCTCGGGTCCGAGCCGCCGCACCAGCTCCACCTCGGCCGGGACATCGTCGTACGGTGCCGCTTTGGGCAGCCCGGCCTCTTGCAGCACCGCGGCGAGGTCGGCTGCGGCGAGCCGGGTCGAGATGTACCAGGCAGTGCCTTTGCCGAAGCGATGCCGGGTCACCGCAGGCCCTCCGGCTGCCGGCCCGTCGGCATAGTGCCGGACCGCTGTGGCGCCGTCGAGGACCAGGTGCTCGGCCCAGACGTCGCCGATCGCTCCGTTGTCGAGCGAGAGCTTGTCGCCCGATCGCAGCGGCAGGAACTCTTCGACGGTCACCCCGAGCACCTCGCGGAGCGCGCCCGGATGGCCGCCGGGGTGCACGATGTCGTTCTGGTCGACGATGCCGGAGAAGTACGAGACGACCAGGGTCCCGCCCTCATGCACATAGCGGGTCAGATTCTCCGCCGCCTTCGCCGTCGTCAGATAGAGGCTCGGGACCAGGAGAGTGGGGTACTGCGACAGATCGCCTTCGGGATCGACGAAGTCGGCGGTCAGATGCCGGTGCCACGTCGCGGTGTAGAAGGCTTCGACGCGCTCGAGATAGGACAGGTCGACCGACGGCCGCCACTCCAGTTCGAGAGCCCACCAGGACGCCCAGTCCCAGAGCAGTCCGACGTCGGCGACCACCTGGGTGCCCCGCAACTCCTCGAGTCCGGCCAGCTCTCCGCCGAGTTCACAGACCTCTCGCCAGACCCGCGTGTTGGTGCCACCATGCGGCAGCATCGCGGAATGGAACTTCTCGCCCCCGTACTGCGAAGCCCGCCACTGGAAGAACAACGCGGACTCCGCACCCCGGGCGAGATGACTCACGCTGTTGCGGCGAAGCTCGCCCGGCCGTTTCGCGACGTTGCGGGGTTGCCAGTTCACCGCGCTGGTCGAGTGCTCCATCAACAGCCAGCCGCGGCCACCGGCGACCGATCGGGTCAGGTCGGCCGACATCGCGAGCTCGATGTGGCTGTCGCGACGATCGGCGTACAGGTAGTGATCGTTGGCGACGACATCGACCTCGGCGGCCCAGCGCCGGTAGTCGATCCACTTGCAGTTGTTGATCATGAAGTTGGTGGTCACCGGTACGCCGGGCGCGAGCCGGTGCAGGATGTCGCGTTCGGCCACGAAGTTGTCGAGGTGCGCGTCGGAGCTGAACCGGAAGAAGTCCAGCTGGTGGGCCGGATTGACCGCCATCGGCGCGGCCAGGGGCGGCTCGATCTCGGACCAGTCGCTGAACCGCTGTCCCCAGAAGGTGGTTCCCCAGGCGGCGTTGAGATCGTCCAGCTGACCGTAGCGATGGTGGAGCCAGGTCCGGAAAGCAGCCGCTGACGTCTCGCAATAACAGTGCGCGTTCGCACCGCCGTACTCGTTGTGGACGTGCCACATCGTGACGGCCGGGTGGCCGGCGTACTGCGTGGCGAGTCGTTCGGTGATCGCGGTGGCGGCCTGGCGATAGTCGACGGAGCTCGGGCAGAAGGCCTGCCGTCCACCCGCGCCCAGCGGCCGGCCGTTGCGGTCGACGATGCGGGCCTGCGGATGGCGGCGGAAGAACCACGGGGGAGGGGCGGCGGTCGGCGTGGCCAGGTCGACGGCGATGCCGGCCTCGTGGAGCAGGTCGAGGATCCGGTCCAGCCAGCCGAGGTCGAAGCTTCCGGGAGACGGCTCGAGCAGCGCCCACGCGAAGATGCCGACGTTGACGAGATTGACGCCCGCTTCGCGCATCAGCGCGACGTCCTCAGGCCACTGGTGTTCGGGCCACTGCTCGGGGAAGTAGTCACCGCCGAAGGCGATACCGGTCAGTTGCGGCAGGACGGGCTCGACCCGGCCGGCCGGGCCCGGAGGAACCGGCAACAGGATGCTCATAGGCGGACTCAATCTGGGAGCGCGAACAGAAACATCACCATCATGTCACGCTCAGAACGTCGTTTGTGGAGTATTGACAGGGGAATCTCTCGCCCAGAGACTGTGAGCGCTCCCAGAAAATGGGGCGGCCGGTGTTCGCCGGTCCGGGTGCACCAGGAGGTCGGGATGAACGGATCGGCACGGATCAGCAGGCGGCGGCTACTCGCCGGAACGTCCGCCGTGATCGGCGGCGCGGCAGCCGGAGGCCTGTTGAGCGGCTGCAACGCCAACTCGTCGGGTACGTCGTCCGGTGGCGGCACCGGCAGCGGTCAGAGCACTGTGACGTTGACCGTGATGTACGCCAACAACGAGCTCACCAAGGAACACATCGCCGACTTCGAGGCGAAGAACCCGGGCATCAAGGTCAACTTCCTGCAGAACGACGCCACCCGGCTGAACGCGATGCTCGCCTCCGGTACGCCGCCGGACCTGGTTCGCGGCGGCGCGGTCGGCAGCGCCAACGTCAACGCGCGTGGCCTCGCGACGGACCTGACGCCCTACCTGGACAAGAGCCAGGTGCTGAAGAAGGACGATCTGCTGACGGTCAACGACAGCTACCGGTGGGACGGCAGCAAGATCGGCCAGGGCCCGCAGTACGGGATCGTCAAGGACTGGAGCCAGGACGCGACGCTCTGGTACAACGCCCAGCTGTTCGAGCAGGCGAAGGTCCCGCCGCTGAGCGAGACCGAGCCGATCGGGTACGACGAGTTGCTGGCGATCGGCAAGAAGCTGACCGTCAAGCAGGGCGGCAAGACCAAGGTCTACGGGCTCGGCGTCGAGTGGGCGTGGAATCTGTATGCTCCGCTCGCGTCAATGATTCTCCAGCAGGGTGAGAAGGTCTACACCGACGATCTCACCCGCACCGACTTCACCACGACGGCCGCTCGCCGCGCGGTGGCCTGGTACGTCGATTTCGCCCAGGCCGGTGTCGGCCCGACCTCGCTCGATCCGCTCCCCGACGGTGCCGACCTGTCCACCTTCCTGGCCAAGCGGATGGCGATCAGCCAGGACGGCTACTGGTACGGCGGCAACTTCGTGAAGGAGAAGGCTCTGCAGTCAGTGATCCGGATGGCGCCGGCGCCGGTCATCGGCGATCACCGGGTGAGTCCGACGTACGCCGGAATCGGCGCGTGGATCCCGGTGAAGTCGAAGCACAAGGACGAGGCCTGGAAGCTGATGGAGTACTTCATGGCCGGACCACCTGCTGTGGAGCGCGCGAGCAGCGGCTGGGGTCTGCCGGCCCTGAAGTCTCTGCTGCCCAAGCTGCCGCAGGAGCTGCCCTACCAGAAGCAGGCGTACAAGACCGCGCAGAACGAGTTGCAGTACACCACTCCGCTGCCGGACTCGCCGTACGTGACGGCGGATACCTGGAACCTCACGCTGGACAAGCACTTGCAGCGGGCAATCAAGAAGCAGGCCACGGTCGACGAGGCGTGCAAGGCGATCACCGAGGAGATCAACAAGGCGCTCAAGCAGGGCAAAGAGCAGATCGGCTGAGATGGCTCGCAACAGCTGGACGCGCTACTCGAACCGGACCTTCTATCTGTTCGTCGCGCCATGGGTCCTGGGGTTCCTGCTGCTCACGGCGGTTCCGCTCGGCTATGCGTTCGGGGTGAGCCTGACGAACTTCGACGGGAGTTCACCGCGTTGGCGGTGGGTGGGTTTCCGCAACTACGTCGAGCTGTTCGGTGACAGCGAGGCCTGGCACGCCCTGCTCAGAACCGTCGCGTACGCCGCGATCGCCGTACCGCTCAGCGTCGCCGGAGCCCTCGGACTGGCCGTGCTGCTCAACCGTCGGCTGAAGGCGGTCGGCCTCTGGCGGACGATCTTCTTCCTGCCGTCGGTGGTCCCGGTGGTGGCGATGGCGATCATGTGGAAACTCGTGCTGAACCGGAACTCCGGCATCCTGAACGCGATCCTCGACGTGGCCGGGATCCGGCCGATCGCCTGGCTCGTCGATCCGATGGCCTTCTACGCGTTGATCATCCTGACCCTGTGGGGCTTGGGCGGCGGCATGGTCATCATGCTCGCCGCTCTGCAAGGTGTGCCGACGGAGCTGGAGGAGGCCGCAGTCGTCGACGGTGCCAACCGCTGGCGGGTGTTCCGGTACATCACCGTGCCGATGATCTCCCCGGTCATCTACTTCCAGGTCGTGACGGGCGTGATCGCGACCCTGCAGATCGTCGTACAGCCGCTGCTGCTCGCGGAGACCAACAGCATCGCCGGCGTCGGGCAGGTGCCGCAGAGCACCCACCTCTACATGGTTCAGGTGTACCAAGAGTTCTTCAACAGCAACCGGTTCGGCTACGGATCGGCGATGCTCTGGGTGTTCTTCCTGGTGATCCTGGCCTTCACGCTGCTGATCCAGCGCTCGAGCCGGTCGTGGGTGCACTACGAGGTCGACACCGACTCGGATCGATAGGAGAACACCACTGTGCCCGTCCGCCGAACCGGCTCCGTCTACGTGCTTTTGATGGGGCTTGCCGTGCTCTTCGTCGGCCCCTTCATCTGGTTGCTGCTGGCAGCGTTGAAGACCCGTGACGAGTGGGTTGCCTTCCCCGCGCGGGTGCTGCCGCAGCACGCGCAGTGGGACAACTTCGCCCACGCACTCACCGACATCAACTTCCCGGCGTACGCCATGAATTCACTCTTCCTGTCGACGCTGTACGCCGTCCTGATCACCGCGTCCAGCGCAGTGGTCGGATTCGGCTTCGCCAGGCTGCGTGGCAGTGGCAAGCGGGCACTGTTCCTGGTGCTGTTGTCGACGATGATGCTGCCGCAGATCCTCACGTTGCTTCCGACCTACGTGTTGTTCTCCCGATTGGGTCTGGTGAACACCTACTGGCCGTGGGTGCTCTGGGGGCTGGCGGCCTCGCCGTACCTGATCTTTCTGTTCCGGCAGTTCTTCGCCGCCATCCCACGGGAGCTGGAGGACGCCGCGATCATCGACGGCTGCGGATGGATCCGGATCTTCTGGCGGATCTTCCTGCCGCTGTCACGACCGGTGCTGCTCACCTCGTTCGTGCTGTCCTTCGTCTGGACCTGGGGCGACTACATCGCGCCGGCGCTGTTGCTCGATGTCGACCACACGACGTTGTCGGTCGCGATCACCGCCTGGTACCGCGACCCGCACGGCAACGCGATCCCCACCGTGCAAGCAGCCGCCGCCGCGCTGTACATGCTGCCGACCCTGCTCATCTTCCTCTTCGCCCAGCGCTACTTCATCCGCAGCGTCGTCTCCTCCGGCGTGAAAGGTTGACCGTGCACGTTCACAGAAATTTGGGTTGTGATCTTGCCAGGCTCTAGCAGATACGCTTCCATTTGCGGGGAGAGCTGAGACTCGTGTTGTTGTGCACGTGCACAGCACGATTCAGCGCCGCCCTTCGAGGAAGAGGTATCGCCCCATGCCCACAAAATTTCCCAGGCAGACGATGGTGATCTTCGCCGTTGGTCTCGCCGTCCTGATGCCGCAGGTGACGGCATCGGCCGACGTCGGTGGCCAGGGCCGACCGGCGACTCTGGTTGGTGACGGGACACCGTCGGATGCCAATATCAAGTATGTCGGGCGGTGGGATACCCGCTCGTCGACCGCCTATGTGCCGGGCTGGGCTGGTGCCTACGCGGTGGTTGGTTTCACCGGTACGACGGTGAAGCTGCGTCAGCGCAACAGTGTCGACCTGTATGCCAGCATCGACGGTGGAAGCTGGGTGACGTATCGGGGTGTCAGTGGCCTGGTGAATCTGACACCGACCCGGCTCGCCGCGGGGACCCACACGTTGCGGGTGTCCTATCGGCAGGCGACCGGTTCGTATCACGGTGACCTGGTGTTCCAGGGCGTGACGCTGGACGCCGGTGCGCGCACGGTGGCGGCGAGTGTGCCGTCGCGAACCGTCGAGTTCGTCGGTGATTCGATCACGGCGGGGGAGAAGGCGTCGAAGATGGCGATCACGGCGTACGGGTGGCTGACCGGGGAGAAACTGGGCGCTGCACACACCCAGATCGCCCGTGCCAGCGTTTGTCTGTACCCGGCCTCCGGCTGCATCGGAATGCGCGACCGTTCTTTCAAGACGACAGTGGATGCCAGCTCGCCGGACTGGGACTACTCCCGCTATCAGGCCAGTGACGTGGTGATCAACCTCGGGACGAACGACAAGTCGCGCAACGTCTCCGGCGCGCAGTTCCAGAGTGCCTACATCACCTTGATGCAGCGGATCCGGGCGAAGTACCCGACCGCCAACATCTACGCGATGGAGACCTTCCACAAGTTCTACGTCAACGAGACGAAAGCCGCCGTCGCCGCCCGCAACGCCGCGGGTGACAACAAGGTTCGCTTCCTCAACACCGAGGGCTGGATCAACCCCTCCACCGACACCGCCGACGGCACCCACCCCAACGACACCGGCCACCAAAAGATCGCCAGCCGCCTCGTCCCCATCCTCGGTACGGCGCCGACGTACACCGCCGCCTGCAGTAAGGGGTATGTCGGGCTGACGTTCGACGACGGCCCGACCAGCAACACGCCGGCCCTGCTCCGAGCCCTCACCCAGAGCGGGCTCCGGGCAACCATGTTCAACGAAGGCCGGTTCGCCGCCGCCGATCCGGCCGGTGTCCGCGCCGAGGTCAGCGCCGGCATGTGGATCGGCAACCACAGCTACTCGCATCCGCATCTGAATCAGTTGACCAAGGCGCAGGTCGAGTCGGAGATCTACCGGACCCAGCAGGCGATCGCCGCTGCTGGTGGCGGTACGCCGAAGCTGTTCCGCCCGCCGTTCGGTACGACGAACGCGACGGTGCGGGCGGCCGCGACGAAGTACGGCCTGCGGGAAATCATCTGGGACATCACCACCGGCGACTGGAGCGGGGTCAGCGTCGACAGGATCGTCGAGGCCAACGCCAGACTCACCAACGGTCAGATCATCCTCATGCACGACGGTCCGCCCAACACGGTCGCGGCGATCCCGCGGATCGCGCAGGTGCTGGCCGGGAAGGGGCTGTGTGCGGGGATGATCTCGCCGCAGACCGGTCGCGCTGTCGCTCCGAGCTGAACAGCACTTGTGGTGAGTGAGGGTCAAGGGCTCGGATCGCCGGCCGGGAGGAAGTTCGCAGAAGACCGGCTGCGGGCGATTGACAGATGCCTGCTTGCGTCGCGAGACTGGCTCAATTGAGTTTGGATTGGGAGCGTGCACAGTCCCGGTTCAACTAATACTTCAGACAATTTCCGCCCCATACTCAGCCCGTGGGAACTCCTGATGTGTGTACGTTCCCAGCGGGCTGCCGCCCCATCGGAGGATGCGGTATGAGAGCTACTCTGTCCGCGATCGGTGTCCGGACCCTCCTGGTCCTGGCTGTCGCGACGAGCCCCTTGACCCTGGTGACCGGCCCGGCTGATGCGAGCAGTAGCACAGCCACCGCAACGACCTACTATCTCGACGCCGTCAACGGCAACGACAGTGCCTCCGGTACGTCGTCGTCGGCCGCGTGGCGCACGTTGGCCAAGGTGAACGCCACCACGTTCGGCCCTGGAGACCACGTTCTGCTGCATGCCGGGCAGCGGTGGACCGGGCAACTGTGGCCCAAGGGCTCGGGAACCGACGGACAGCCGATCGTGATCGACCAGTACGGCACGGGCGCCAAGCCCGAGATCGACGGTGCCGGCCAGGTCGCGGACGCCGTACGGTTGCACAACCAGCAATACTGGGACCTCAAGAATCTGCAGGTGACCAACGCGAGGCCGCTGAACGGGGGAGGGGCCGGCAGCAATCTGCGGGACCTGCGCGGCGTCGGGATCAGCGGCAGCTCCGGCGGTCAACTCAACCACTTCCACCTGGACGGCGTGGATGTCCGCGATGTCACCGGCGAGGTGAACTGGATCGGCGGCGACACGGCCGACAACCGGCCCGGCATCACCTTCAAGACCGGCTGGGACCGATCGAAGAACACCGGCGGCATCGTCTTCCGCGGTCTCGTCGCCAATCCGGCGAGTCCGGGCCGGCCGACCATCCTGCACGACATCCTCGTCGAGCACTCGACGGTGCGGAACACCTCGTTCGGCGGCATCATCGTCAAGCAGTACACGGGTTCCAACTCCGGCGTGGTGCACACCGGCTGGGGTGAGCGGTCCAGCACGACCGACACAGCTTTCGCGCCGCACACTCAGGTCGTGATCCGGAACAACTACATCTACCAGGCCGACTCTACCTACGCCGCCAACGGTGTCTACCTCACGGACACTCGTGGTGGTGTGATCGAAGGCAACGTGGTCCAGCGCGCCGGCACCTCGGGTATCGAGGCCTACTACGCCGACCAGGTCACGATCCAGCGCAACGAGGTGTACGGCACCGAGCCGAAGGCAGGTGGCGCGGACTCGAACGGCATCGACGCGGACAACGCGACGACCAACGTTGTGGTGCAGTACAACTTCGTACACAACAACGGTGACGGCATCCTGCTCTGCCAGTGCGGCCGTAGCTTCGGCTCGGTACGCGTCCGCTACAACGTCATCGCCAGCAACACGCGGTACCAGATCTACCTGCACTCGCTGCGCGGCACGACGGCGTACGTCTACAACAACACCTTCTACAACGACCGCAGCAACTACCTGGTCTATGGCTACGGCACCACCTGCAGGCGTCGTACCACCTGTGGAACAACGCCTTCTACTCCACCCGATCCGGCGCCTCGCTGACCACCAGCTCGACCATCGACTACAACAGCAACCTGTACGGCGGTGCGTCGCTCCCCGTCCCGTCGTCGGACCAGCGGGCGAAGGTCGGCAACCCCCGGTTCGTCGGCACCATCACCGGTCCCTACGGCACTCCCGAGTCCGGCCCGGCCCTGAACGCGGCACTGCCACTGCGGGTCGCCGCGGGTTCACCGGCCATCAACACCGGCATCACCGTCGCCGACAACGGCAACGCCGACTACACCGGAGCGCCTGTCTACAACGGCCTGCCGGACATCGGCGCCTTCGAGTACCGCACCAGTTGATGGCGACAGACGCCCATCGGATCCAGGTGTCCGGGTGGCCGGCTGGTCCACGACGGCCGAAGATGGCCAACGTCGAGGACCGTCGGCCTGGGCTCGGGCTGTCCGACCGTGGGCTGGAGCGCAACGGCGTACCGTTCATCCCGATCTCCGGGGAACTGCACTACAGCCGGCTGCCCAGACATCGGTGGGATGCCCGGCTCCGGTCGGTGGTCGCTGGTGGGGTGACGGTGGTGTCGACGTATGTGCCCTGGCTGCACCACGTTCCGGATCGCGGCAGACCGCGGTTCGACGGCAACCTCGACGTCGGGGCGTTCCTCGATGCCTGCGGCAACCATCGGCTCGACGTGGTACTGCGGATCGGGCCGTGGTGCCACGGGGAACTTCGCAACGGTGGCTTTCCGGACTGGGTCGCCGCGGCGGACGTCGATCATCGCACCGACGATCCGGCGTACCTGAAGCTGGTCGAGGAGTGGTTCGGGCAGCTGGCCGGGCATCTCGGCGGGCGGGCCGGCGACCTGCTGGCGATCCAGCTGGAGAACGAGCTGTATGACCAGCCCGGTCATATACGCACCCTCAAGGCAATGGCCCGCCAGGCCGGACTGGCCGCTCCGCTGTGGACGGCGACGGCCTGGGGTGGAGCGCAGTTGCCGCCGGGGGAGGTGTTCCCGGTGTACGGCGGTTATCCGGACGGATTCTGGGTCGGGTCCGACGAAGGCTGGCATCCGTCGTTCCGGGAGCACTTCTTCTTCAGCCACCAGTGGGACGATCCCGGGATCGGCGCGGATCTGCGGCAGGGTGAGATCTCGGTGGCGGCCGATCCGGCCGGTCCGGGATTCCCGCCGGCCACCTGCGAGCTCGGCGGCGGCATGGCGGCGGCGTACCATCGCCGGCCGGTGCTCGCGCCGCTCGACGTGGCGACGGTGGCGTGGTGCAAGATCGGCAACGGCTCGGCCTGGCAGGGCTACTACATGTTTGCCGGTGGCGCGAATCCGGCCGGTGGCCCGGACGGCTGGCAGGAGTCGCAGGCGACCGGATATCCCAACGATCTGCCGCGACTGAGCTACGACTTCCAGGCGCCGATCGGCGAGGCGGGCGAGCTCAACGGCTCGTACGCCGAGTTGCGGCGCCAGCACGCGTTCCTGACCTCGTTCGGCGCCGGACTCGCGGAGCTGCCGTCCTGGCTGCCCGAGTCGGGACCGGCCGATGTCGGGGACCGGACAACGCCGCGGTGGGCGGTGCGATCGGACGGCGACAAGGGCTATCTCTTCCTCGCCTGGCACCAGCCGTATGAGCAGCTGGATCCGTTGGAGGGCGTCCAGTTCGAGATCTGTGGCACGACGCCTGTCACCGTTCCCTCGGTCCCGGTCACTGTTGTCCCCGGAACGCTGGCTTGCTGGCCGCTGTTCCAGGAGTACGGCGGAGTCGTGATCGAGTGGATCACGGCGACACCGGTCACGCTGCTCGCTGGGGACGAAGCGCCGGTCCTGGTGCTGCTTGCCGATCGTTGCATGCCGGTGGAGCTGCGGCTTCCGGCTGGTGTCGCACTCCAGTGGGAGGCGCGCCCGGCCGACCGCTCGACGACGTACCGGCTGACTCCTTCTGAGATTCCGCTCAGGGTGGTCTCGGCGACCGGGGCGGCGCTCGATCTGCTGGTGTTGCCGGGGGCACTCGGGCCGGATCTCTGGGTGCGCGACTACCCCGAACGAACGCTGCTTCTCTCCGACGGAGAGGTCTCGTGGTACGACGACGGTCCGGTGCAAGTCGTTGCCGCTGGCAAAGATATGGCAGGGGTGCGACGTTATGAGCCGGGCGATCGAGGCTTCGTTCCGTTGGATTCCGCGGCGGTCCACGGTCGGAGAGGGTCGGCTCAGGTGGAACTCATCCGTCCGGCCGCGCAGGTGCCGGCGACGTATGGTGAGCGGGACGGTCGCGCCTCCGGTCCTCGCGATATTGAGCGGCTCGCGGCCCACTATCGGGTGACGCTGCCGGATTGGGTTCGCGGCGACGGCGTCGAGGCGCGGTTGCGCATCACCTGGGCCGGCGACGTCGCCGAACTGGTGGTGGACGGCGTGACGGTAGCCGATCGCTTCTGGGACGGCCGGGTCTGGACGGTCGATGTGCGCGACACGGGTCTCGGAACGACGGACGACGTCGTACTGCGGGTGCTGCCACTCTCGTCGGAGAGCCCGGTCTGGGTATCGCCGGAAGCGCAAGCGGTACGCGCGAAACACCCGGGCCAGTTGATCCAGACACCGACGATCGAGGTGCAGGAGCTGACCACGTATTTCGTTCGCTAGGTGCCGGATGCGCTGACAGACTCGGTGGATGGACGAGTTGGTGCGGAGTAACCAGGCGGCCTGGGAGCAGGCGGCAACGAAGTACGTTGACGAGTACGACGTAATGCTGGAGCAGGCGCGCGGTGGGTGGGAACTGTTCCCGCAAGAGCTGGAACTATTGGGTCCGGTGCTTTCGGGTGGTCCGAGTGTTGTGCACTTCCAGAGTGGGCACGGATTGGACGACATTGCGCTCGTGCGGGCGGGGGCCCGGAGCGTGCTGGGGATCGACTACAGCATGGTGACCGCGGGTGCGGCGCAGCGCCGGGCGACGGAGGTCGGCGTACCGTGCCACTACGTTGCCGCTGAGGTTCCCGGCGTACCGGTTCGGGATGAGTGTGCGGATCTTGTGTACACGGGCAAGGGCGCGGTGATCTGGATGCGCGATCTCGACGCGTGGGCACGGGATGCTGCGCGGGTACTACGGCCCGGCGGCAGCCTGTTCGTGTACGAGGCGCATCCGGCGGTGCCGCTGTGGACATGGGACGAGGACGAGCCGCGGATCCGCCCGGACCGCAGCTACTTCGCCGAATCGCACATCAACGACAGCTTCCCCGGCAACGGCGCCCGCGAATGGCAGTGGACGCTCGGCCAGCTCGTCACCGCGATCACCCGCGCCGGCCTGCGACTCGACGTACTGGAGGAGTACGCCGAGCCGTTCTGGCGACCGGATGACGGATACGCGGCTGCCGCGTGGTCCGGTCGGCTGCCGAATGCCTACGCCCTACTGGCTCACAAGTAGTCGGGGACGACGGGGCCGCCTACCTCGGCGTACGACGGGGGGCCGGGTTGGGCCAGGACCAGGGAGCCGTTGCCGTGGTGGATGGTGAGCCGGCGGCCGAGGGCGGCGGCCAGGCGCATGGAGGCGGAGCCGCACGCCTCGTCCTCGGCGATGCCGAACCGTCGGGCGAAGACGCGGACCCGGACGATGCCGGCCTGTTCGTCTTCCCAGGCCCAGAGCTGGGTCGCGTCCTGTTCCGGGGTGAGCGGGCCGGTCAGCTGATCGACGGCCTCGGCGGAGTCGAGCCGTTCGTGCCACCAAGGCGGTACGGAGGCGAGAGGGCCGCGGACCCAGACGTCCTCGCCGTCCTGCCAGGTCTTCACCTCGCCGCCGGGAACACGCAGTACGTCGGGAGCCTTGCCCAGTTCACGATTGACCACCCAGGCGGCGCCGACGGCGGGGTGCCCGGCGAACGGCAGCTCGGTCGCGGGGGTGTAGATCTTGAACTCGGCGCGCTCGAGATTGTCGAAGAAGATCGTCTCCGAATAGCCGAGCTCTGCTGCCAACTGCTGCCGCTCAACCGGATCGGGAAGCTTGGCGCCGTCCAGTACCACGCCAAGCTTGTTCCCGAAGTTGCCCGCCTGATCAGCGAAGACTCGCACCACCTGCACGTCAGTCATGCAGCCAGTTAACCAGCGCGCCCCGACTATCGTTTGGGGAGCTACAGAGTGGATGTGATGCCGGTGCGGGTTAGTAGGCGGAGGTGGTTGGCGGGTGTGGCTGCGGTTCCGTTGGTTGGGACGGGGACTGCGGGTCGGCGGACGGTGAGAGGTGGGTTTGTGGTCGGGGATCGGATCAGGGAGCTTGTCGAGAAGTATCAGGACGGGACTGCGCCGATCGTGTCGTTGGGGGAGGCCGTGCTGCGGCAGCCTGCCGAGCGGTTTGATGGGCAGGTGGACGACTCGGTGTTGGTGGCGTTTGTGGAGTTGCTGAGGCGGACGAACAAGGCTGCGCCTGGTGTTGGGTTGGCGGCGCCGCAGGTCGGGGTGTCGGTGCAGATCGCGGTGCTGGAGGATCCGGCGCCGGTGTCGGACGAGGTGGCGGAGGCTCGGCAGCGGTATCCGCTGGAGTTCTTCGCTGCGATCAATCCGGAGTACAGGCCGCACGGAGCTCAGCGGAGGGGGTTCTACGAGGGCTGCCTGAGCATGCCTGGCTGGGCAGGCGTCGTCAATCGCTACCTGAACCTGCACACCACCTACACCGACGTTGCCGGCAACACGCAGCGCAGGACGTTCAGCGGTTGGCAGGCGCGGATCTTCCAGCACGAGACCGACCACCTGCGCGGCACCATCTACGTCGACAAGGCCGAGCCGCGTTCCTTCACCACCATCGAAACCCTGCAGACCCGCTGGAACGACCCCGTTCCCACCACCGCCGCCAGAGTCCTAGGCTTCCACCTCGACTGATGTAGTGGGGTGAGACCGGTGACGCGACTGGTGGTGACCTCGGGGATGGCGGCGGTGTACCTGGGCCTCGCGGTGGGACTTGGAATAGCGCGGATCTGGCCTGCGATGGCGCTGCTGGCTGTGTTCGCCGCGGGGTGGTGCACCCGCGTAGTGGTTCTGCTGCGGATGCGGCGAGCAGGAGTCTGGCGCGACGGCCAACCGCAGCTGGCCACCAAATACATGGCTCCCGTCTTCGTCGTTCAGCTCGCTGGCTGGTGCATGGCGGCGGTGTATTTCGTGGTGATCGGGTTCTGGCTCGGTCTGGTTGTGGCCGTGGCTCTGGCCGGTATGAGTTTCGGGGTTGCGCGGTTGTTGGCGGCTCGGCGCTGAGGGTTTCGGGTTACCTGTCGGCGACGCTTCCCGGGGGGTTTCGGGGGGCTGGGTTACGGTGAAAAGCGTGAACAGTGGACGAGTGATGCTGGGTCTGCCGGCGCAGGTTCGTGCGTGTCTCTTCGATCTCGACGGGGTGCTGACCGATACGGCCGCGGTGCATGCGGCGGCGTGGAAAGAGATGTTCGACGACTTTCTGCGGGCCGAGGCCGAGCGGGCCGGCACCGAGTTCGTGCCGTTCGACGCGCACGCGGAGTACGACGAGTACGTCGACGGGAAGCCGCGGACCGACGGGGTCCGCGACTTCCTCCAGTCGCGCGGGATCGAGCTGCCCGAAGGGGCACCGGACGACGAGCCGGGCGCGCGGACGATCAACGGTCTCGGCAACAAGAAGAACGAGGCCGTACTCCGGCGCATCCACACCGACGGCGTCAAGGTGTTCGAGGGCTCCAGGCGCTATCTCGAGGCAGCCAAGCAGGCGGGGCTCCGGCGGGTCGTGGTCTCGTCGAGCGCGAACACCCGCGAGGTGCTGGAGGTGACCGGCCTGGCGCCCTTGGTGGAACACCGTGTCGACGGCGTCACCATCCAGGAGGAGCACCTGCGCGGCAAACCGGCCCCGGACACGTTCCTCGCCGCAGCGAAGTGGTGCGGCGTCGAACCGTCCGAGGCGGTGGTCTTCGAGGACGCCCTGGCCGGCGTACAGGCTGGTCGCGCGGGCAGGTTCGGGTACGTCGTCGGTGTCGACCGGGTCGGCCAAGCCGACGAGCTGACGAAGCACGGCGCCGACGTGGTGGTCACCGATCTGGCCGAGCTGATCGGGCAGGGGGAGGCCCGGTGATCGACCGTGGAACGCGCCCGATCGAACCCTGGCAGCTGCGCGAGACCGAGCTGCCGCTCGACGAACTGGCCCAGTCGGAGTCTCTGTTCGCGCTCTCCAACGGCCATATCGGCCTGCGCGGCAACCTCGACGAGGGCGAGCCGTACGGCATCCCCGGCACCTACCTGAACTCCTTCTACGAGCGGCGTCCACTGCCGTACGCCGAAGCCGGCTACGGCTATCCCGAGTCCGGCCAGACGCTCGTCGACGTGACCAACGGCAAGCTGATCCGCCTGCTGGTGGACGATTCGCCCCTCGACGTCCGGTACGGCGAACTGCATGCGCACGAGCGCCGGCTGGATTTCCAGGGCGGGATCCTGCACCGCGAACTCGACTGGACCGCCCCTGGTGGTAAGCGGGTCAAAGTCCGGTCGAAGCGCCTGGTTTCACTAACCCAGCGCGCGGTCGCCGCCATCGAGTACGTCGTAGAGGCGGTCGACGAACCGATCCGGTTGGTCGTGCAGTCCGAGCTCGTAGCGAACGAAACCCAGCCCAAGCTCTCCGAGGACCCGCGCGTCTCCGCAGTACTGGAGAACCCGCTGCAGGCCGTCTCGCAGGACGCCGATTCCGAGGAAGTCATCCTTGCGCACCGGACCCGGGCGAGCGGGTTGCTGATGGCCGCGGGAATGGCGCACGAGGTCGAGTGTTCGACCCGGGTCGAGCAGGACGTCGACGTACGGGAGGACTGGGGGCGGAACACGATCATCTGTGAGCTGCAGCCGGGGGAGACCCTGCGGGTGGTGAAGTTCATCGCCTACGGCTGGTCGAGTCTGCGGTCGGACACAGCGGTCACCGACCAGGTCTCGGCGGCGCTCGCGGCGGCGAAGTTCTCCGGCTGGGAAGGGCTGGTCGAGCAGCAGCGGACCTACCTGGACGACTTCTGGGACGCGGCCGACGTGAAGGTCGAGGGGAATCCTGAACTTCAGCAGGCTGTCCGGTTCGCCTTGTTCCATGTCCTGCAGTCGGGTGCGCGGGCCGAGCGGCGCGGCATTCCGTCGAAGGGGCTGACCGGTGCGGGGTACGACGGTCACACGTTCTGGGACACCGAGGGATTCGTGCTGCCGGCCCTGACCCTGACCGTGCCCGATGCGGCCGCCGACGCGCTGCGCTGGCGGCATACGACGTTGCAGCTGGCAAAGGATCGGGCGGCCGAACTCGGTCTGAAGGGTGCGGCCTTTCCCTGGCGGACGATCCGCGGTCAGGAGTGCTCGGGGTACTGGCCGGCCGGTACCGCCGCGTTCCATCTGGATGCCGACATCGCCGCGGCGATCGATCGCTATCACAACGCCACCGGTGACGATGCCTTCATCAAGGAATGCGGTCTGGAGCTTCTGGTCGAGACCGCCCGGCTCTGGATCTCGCTGGGCAACCACGACCGGCGCGGGAAGTGGCACCTCGCCGGAGTGACCGGGCCCGACGAGTACAGCGCCGTTGCCGACGACAACGTCTTCACCAACCTGATGGCCGCCCGGAACCTGCGGACCGCGGCGAAGATGGCCGCCCGGTTCACCGACGACGCCCGCCGGCTCGGGGTGACCTTGGAGGAGGAGGCGACCTGGCGCGATGCCGCCGCCGCGGTCTACGTCCCGTACGACGAGGAGCTCGGCGTCCACCCGCAGGCGGAGGGCTTCACCGGGTATGCGGAGTGGGACTTCGAGGCCTCGCGCGGCAAGTATCCGCTGCTGCTGCACGCGCCGTACTTCGAGTTGTATCGCAAGCAGGTCGTCAAGCAGGCAGACCTGATGCTGGCGATGTACTGGTGTGGTGACGAGTTCACCTCCGAGCAGAAGGCGCGCAACGTCGACTACTACGAGCGGATCACGGTGCGCGATTCGTCCCTGTCGGCGTGCGTGCAGGCCGTCACCGCCGCGGAGGTCGGGCACCTGGACCTCGCCTACGACTACGCCTACGAGGCCGCGCTGATCGACCTGCTCGACCTGCACGACAACACGGCCGACGGTCTGCACATGGCGTCCTTGGCCGGTGCCTGGACGGCCTTGGTTGCCGGCTTCGGCGGCATGCGGGAGCGCGAGTCGGGGCTCTGCTTCGATCCTGCGCTGCCGCGGGGGCTGACCGGACTGACGTTCACCGTCCGCTGGCGGGGCGTCCGGCTGCGGGTCGAGATCGGCACCGACGAGGTGACGTACGACGTACACGACGGTCCTGATGCGACCGTCACCGTCTTCCACGCGGGGGAGAAGCTGCTGGTCAAGGCTCGTGAGCCGATCACTCGCAAGCTGCGCACCCGCAAGCCGATGCTGCCGCCTCCGACGCAGCCGGCCGGTCGCGAACCGCTCGCCGCCTTCGCCCGGACGACGGCCGTCCAGCACGAGTAGCCCATTGAGCTGACCCGGTCCAGGCCCGATCCTTACCGCATGGCTGATGAGGGACGGGTCTGGTTTCTGGACTGGCTGCGGGTGATCGCCGTCGGCGGCGTGTTCTTGTTCCACACCCTGCGCCCGTTCGACGATGGCGACTGGCACATCAAGAACGCCCAGACGAGCGAGGGCATCTCGGTGGCGATCGCGTTCCTCGGATTGTGGGGCTTGGCCTTCTTCTTCCTGATCTCCGGGGCCGGTGCCTGGCTGGCCTTGCGCTGGCGGACCGCGAGGGGCTTCGTGCGGGAGCGGTTGCTCAGGTTGCTCGTGCCGCTGGTCGTCGCGTACGTCTTGTTGTCGCCGCCGCAGTACTTCCTCGAGGAACATCACAAAGGTCGCTCCCAGGACTCGTTCATGGGTGACGTGCTGACGTTCTTCAGTGATCTGCGTGGTGATCCGCCGCTGTGGCTGCGTGACACCTACCACCTGTGGTTCCTCGTCTATCTCCTGCAGTTCGCGTTCCTCGGCCTGCCGGTGTTCCTTTGGCTCCGCGGTCCACGAGGCCGGCGCCTGGTGGACTGGATCGCGGAGCGTTGCGTACGACGCGGGCGTATCCTCCTGCTCGCGGTGCCACTGGTGCCGGTGCATCTGGTGTTCCAGGCCGCGCCCGGTCCCGACCACGGCTGGGGCGAATTCGTGTTCTTCTTCGACTTCTTCGTGGTGGGGTTCCTGATCCTGTCCGACCAGCGGCTGATCGCGACCGTACGGCGAAACGCCGTCCCCGGGCTGGCCCTGGGACTGGGGGCGTTCCTGCTCGGGCTGGCCACCGGGATCATGGATTTCCTCGACAAGTGGTGGGAGAACCCGGGCTACTCGTGGCCCTACCTGTGGTACTTCATGTTGATCACCTTCGCCGTCTGGGGCTGGCTGGTCGGCGTACTGGGGTTCGGGATGCGCGCGCCCGCGTTCCAGCGACCCTTGCCCGCGCCGGTCGCCCGGGCGGCGATGCCGTTCTTCCTGATCCACCAGCCGGTGATCCTGCTCATCGCGTACTACGTCGTCCGCTGGGACGCGGGGATAGCAGCGAAGTACGCCGTACTGATGCCGACCGCCCTGCTGCTCTCGGCGTTGCTCGCCTGGCTGCTGTCCAGCCTGCCGGGGGTATCGACCGCCCTCGGGGTCAAACGGCAGGCGGTCTCCGGTCGGGCCGTGGCCGAGGAACGCTGAGACCTGCACAGAACCTTCACGAGTCGTCCGCTGTTCCTGGCTGTTGGGGCTTCTAGTGTCAGGGCATGGGTGTCGAGCGGAAGGTCCTCGTCGTCGAGGACGAGCCGGTGATCAATCAGGCGGTCACTGATCGGCTACGGGGTTCGGGGTACGACGTAGTCCAGGCGTGGGACGGCCCGGGAGCGGTGAAGGTGTTCGCCGAGGCCGTGCCCGACCTGGTGGTGCTGGACGTGATGCTGCCCGGGTTCGACGGTCACGAGGTGTGCCGGCGGATCCAGGCCGACCGGCCCGTTCCGGTGCTGATGCTGACCGCGCGGGACGACGAGGCGGACATCCTGGTCGGGCTCGGCGTCGGTGCCGACGACTACCTCACCAAGCCGTTCCGGATGCGCGAGTTGGTGGCCCGGGTCGGTGCGCTGCTGCGGCGGGTCGATCGAGCGGCCGAGCTGGCCGAGCGGACCAACAGCGATCTGGGCGACCTGCGGATCGATCCGGCAGCCCGCCGCGTCTGGGTCAGCGGCAGCGAGGTGCACCTGACGCCCACCGAATTCGACCTCCTGCTCTGTCTCGCGGCCAGCCCCGGCGTCGTGCTCAGCAGAGAACATCTGTACGCCGAGGTCTGGGGCTGGCCGGGTGCTTCCGGGACCCGCACGGTGGACAGCCATGTGAAGGCGTTGCGCGCCAAGATCGGCACCGGCCGGGTGCGCACTGTGCACGGTGTCGGCTACGCGCTCGAGACGCCTCATGAGTAGGCCACTGCTGGACCAGGTTCGCTCGGTCAAGGTGAAGCTCGGCCTGCTCGTCGCGGTGAGCGTCACCGTGGCGTCGATCCTCGCTGCGGTTGGCGCCACGGGCAGTGTGCCGGTCTGGATGAGCATCCCGGTCACCGTTGCCCTCGCCCTCGGCGTCACCCAACTGCTTGCCGTCGGAATGACGTCGCCGTTGCGCGAGATGACCGCAGCCGCCCGCGTGATGGCCCGCGGCGGGTACTCCGGCCGCGTCACCGCCACCTCGAGCGACGAGGTCGGTGAGCTGGCCCGCGCCTTCAACCGGATGGCCGAGGACCTGGCCGCCGTCGATCGCCAGCGCCGTGAACTGGTGGCGAACGTGAGCCACGAGCTCCGGACTCCACTGGCGGCCCTGTGCGCAGTACTCGAGAACCTCGTCGACGGCGTAGCCGAGCCGGACCCGGTGACGCTGCGAACCGCCCTCGACCAGGCCGAGCGCCTCTCGGCTCTCGCCTCCGACCTGCTCGACCTCGCCCGGGTCGACGCCGGCGAGGCACGACTCTCCACTACCCAGGTACCGATCGCGGACCTGCTGGAGCGCGCGGTCGCCGAGGCCGAGGTGATCGGCCGCGAGGTCCAGTACGACGTACGCGTCACGCCCCCGACTCTCACCGTCGCCGCCGACCCGGCCCGGCTTCACCAGTTGGTCGCCAACCTGCTCGACAACGCGTCCCGGCACAGCCCCGCCCACGGGGTCGTCCGGATCACCGCCGCCGCGACCGCGACCGGTTGGCGACTCGAGGTCGCCGACGAGGGGCCGGGGATCCCGGCCGCCGATCGGGACCGGGTCTTCGAGCGGTTCGGGACGCTCGGTGAGGCCGAAGGCGGCGGCGGGACCGGTCTCGGTCTCGCGATCGCCCGCTGGGTCACCGATCTGCACGGCGGCACCATCCACTTCGTCGAGCCCGAGCCGCGCAGTACCGGTCCTGCCGGTGCGCTGGTCCGGGTCGACCTTCCGTTCGAGCCCGTCCCCAAAAAAGCTGAGGAGCCCTCAATGACGAAGCCGGAAAGCCCAGCCCCACCCAAGGCGCCGGTCGTGGCACCTGTTGCGGCCAAGGTGCCCGAGTCGGGAATGGACCAGGTCTTCGGCAACTTCTGGCCCGACGCCAAGGTCCCCGCCAACCTGCGCGCGGTGCTCTACTGCCTGGCGGTCGGACTGCTGGCCGCGATCGTCTTCCCGTTCCGCGACATGGGGATCGGAACGGCCGTCGTGCTGATCGCGGCGGGCGGCGTGATCATGCGCTTCAGCGTGAACATCCGGTCCCGCTTCACCCAAGCCTGTGCCGTCCTCTGTGTACTCCTGGCGGCAGTCACCGCCGTCCGGGACGCCGAGTGGATTGCGATCCTGTGCGTGCTGGCGGGGATCGCGGTCTGCATGGCCGCACTGGTGAACGGCCGCACGGTGCCCGCCTTCGTGCTGGCCGGCATCTCCTGGCCGCTCGCCGCGCTGCGTGGCCTTCCCTGGCTCGGGCGTTCGCTGCAGGCCGTCACGGGCCTGAAGTCCAGTGCGGCAGCGGTGCGCACGATCGTGTTGTCGGCGCTGGGAGTCCTGGTCTTCGGCCTGCTGTTCGCCTCCGCCGACGCGGTCTTCGCCAAGTGGGCAGGCGCGATCGTCCCGGATCTCAACCTCGACACCTTCGTACTCCGGGCGTTCATCACCGTCGCGTTCGGGGGAGTCGTGCTGGCGGCGACCTACCTCGCGCTGAACCCGCCGAATGCCGAGCCGGCCGCCGGTACGACGCGGCCGGTGGCGCGCCGGTACGAATGGCTGGCGCCCGTACTGCTCGTCGACGCCGTCTTCCTGGTCTTCCTTGCTGCACAGGCAACTGCGATCTTCGGCGGCCACGCGTATCTCCAGAAGATCACCGGGCTGACTTACGCGGAGTACGTCCATCAGGGCTTCGGCCAGCTCACGGTAGCCACGGCACTGACACTCCTAGTGGTCTGGGCGGCTGCCCGCAAAGCTCCTCGTAGTACGGGCTCGGACGTGGCCTGGTTGCGCGGATCACTTGGCCTGCTGTGCGTGCTGACTCTGGTAGTGGTTGCTTCCGCTCTCTACCGGATGCACGTTTACCAGGAGGCCTACGGTTTCACCCAGCTGCGTCTGCTGGTCGACGTCTTCGAGGGCTGGCTGGGACTGCTGGTGGTCGGCGTCATCCTGACGGGCCTGACCTTGCGGGCGACCTGGTTGCCCCGCGCCGCGCTACTCAGCGGCGCCGGTCTCCTCTTGGGGCTGGCGGCAATCAACCCGGACGCCTGGATCGCCCAGCACAACGTCGACCGGTACACCAAGACCGGCAAGGTGGATTGGCAGTTCCTGCAGGATCTTTCCGACGACGCCGTACCGGTCCTCAACACCCTGCCCGCGGACGTGGCCGGCTGCGCACTCCAGGGTTACGACGTCAGCGACGACGACTGGCTCGAATGGAACTTCGGCCGGCAGCGCGCGCAGTCCATCCTGAAGACGGTGCCGAAGGATCGCGCCGCGATCTGCCCGGGTCGCACCAGCTGAAGTTGCCGAGGGCCCCGACCTTTGTGATCGGGGCCCTCGGCAACTGTTAGCGGTGGTTGAGCTTCTTGTATTCCTGGATCGTCATCTCGTGGAGTTCGTGGGTGGCGGTCTTGGACTGGATGCTGCTGCCGGCGCCGCCGACATCGCCGCCGCCGAAGCGGATGTTGGCCCAGTTGTTCTGCGCGGTGAGGGTCGTCCTGGTGTTGTCGCCGTTGATGCTGGTGTTGGCGATGTCCGCGGTGTCACCGTCACAGTTCCAGTCGATGCCGGCGTTGGCCGCGCCCGACGTACGGGTCGTGCCGTTGGGGCATTTCCAGGACGTCTTCCAGGTCGAGGCCTGGCTGGTGTTCAGGCCGACCGACTCGTTCAGGCTCCGCTCGTTCAGCGCCGGCGGCGCGAAGTTGGAGTAGCTGAACCAGTTGGCGCCGCTGGTCCGCGGTACGCCGTTGAACTGGAACGAGTAGTTCATCACGCTCAGGTAGTTCGGCTTGTAGTTGACGCTGTCGGTGCCACCGTGGGTGAGGCCGAGGTCGTGACCGAGCTCGTGGATGAAGGTGCCCACGTTCATGTTCTCGGTGGTGGTCCAGCCGCACTTCGGGCCCATCGTCACGATGAAGGTGTCGTTCGGGATCGCGAAGGCGTTGCCACTGCTGCAGCTGTTGTCATAGTCGTCGGCCCAGAGCATGTAGTGGAAGACGGCCTTGCGGGCCGAGGCGAAGTTGGCGTTCTTGATCGCATCGGTCTGCGACTCGGCGGGCTGCAGGTTGCTGTCGTACGGCACCTGGTTACCGCCGCCGAGGTTGTACGCCGTACCGGCCGCCGCCCCGCCGTCGAGGTGGATCTTGATGCCGGTGCTGCCGTCGGGGTTGCTGACCGGCGCGGTGGCGAAGGTCTGGACGATCCGGTCGAACGCGGCCGTGCCGGCGAGGCGTCCGCTCATGTAGTCCATCTCGACGAACAGGTCCTTCTTGTTCGGTGATGCGCCCATTCCGGGCAGGTTGACGTCGACGACGCCGTCACCGTTGGCGTCGTACCCTCCCGTCTCCCACGCATCCGGCAGCGAGTCACCGTCCGTGTCGGTGGCGGCGGCCAGGCGGGGAGCTTGTTGCTGCTGGCTGGGAGTTGGTTGCTGGTGGTCGGGGGCCAGCGAGGCGACGGCGCTGCCGGCCGCGGCGGCGGTCAGCGCGAGCGAGGACAACGTGGCAAGCACGACAGGGCGGAATCTCATGGATCTCCTCAGTCGGGGCGGACTGCAATTCCCACAGGGTGGGGTCGATTGGCCAGTGGATGCAATGGCCACCCGAAGATGTGAGGGGTTTCCTGCAAGCTGAACATCCGGCCAACACGGGGCCGAAGTCTTGTGGCCTGCTGGTGGGTCGGCTAGGAACAGGCTTAGATGACATCGGCAACAACCGGCACTCTGCGGAGGCGTGCCGGGCCCGACTCCGAAAGGTTCTCCCGATGAACATGTTCGACAACATCAAGGACAAGGCCGAGGGTCTGGTCGACTCCCAAGGCGACAAGATCGGCGAGGGGCTCGACAAGGTCGGCGACCTGGTCGACGAGAAGACCGGCGGCAAGTACGGGGACCAGATCGACCAGGGCGTCGACAAGGCCAAGGACGGCCTCGACAGCCTCGACGGCCAGGACGACGACATCCAGTAGTACTGCGTTTTGTGAGCGGCCGCAGGGTTTCCTCCCTGCGGCCGTTCTGTCGTTATCGGGACAGCAGCGCGATCCGTTCCTGAAGCCGCTGGGGGAAAACGAACAGCTGGAAGACCATGATCGGCACGAGGGGGGCCAGGACGAGGAGACTCCAAGGCGAGGACGTGAAGGCAATGCCGATCTCGGAGATCACCAGCAGCACCAAGACGGCGGCCATCCAGGGCCGCAGGCGGAGCTGCCGCCTCAGGTCTCCCTGAGCCAGTTCGAGCGCAGCGCTCCGTACCTCAGGGTCCGTCGGAACCGGTCCGCTACGCGACGCCCGGATCGCGGCCGACCGGTCGGTCTGTTGGACGTCGCCAAGCACCCGCTGCTGCGTCCGCCAGCTGAGCTTCACGGTAGTGCTGGTGGCCAAGCCAAGAACCGCCCCGCCGACCGCCGCGAGCTCGAGCGCCGGCAGCAGCTCATCGCCGCTGATCAGATTCACCACGAAGAACACGGCACACCACGCAGCACCGAGGATCAGGAACAGAGCCCACACCGGCAAGGACAGGAAGCGATCGCGCACGCGCCGAGTATGGACTGGGCGAGGTCCAGCGCCTAGTCGGTTGCTGGTTTGTCAGAAGGCGGATGGCTTCGGTGATGTGATGGCTGCGTGGTGGCAGGGGTAACGGGCGTGATGGGCGGGGGAAGATTTGGGGTGAGGTGGTGGTTGGGTGGGGGTGTGCATGGTGAATACAAGGTGCCTGGTGGGAAGTTGGTTGTTGCTGATCTCGAGGTGGTCGGCGAGGTGGTGCGGCGGGCTCGGATCAGTGGGGACTTCTTTCTCGAGCCGGACGATGCGCTGGAGCGGATCAACGGGGCGCTGAGCGGCGTACCGGTGGGGGCTTCGGTGGCGCAGATCGCGGCGCGGGTGCGGGGTGTGCTCGGTGACGGGGTCGAGATGCTCGGGTTCTCGCCCGAGGCGGTGGCGGTCGCCGTACGGCGTGCTGTGACCGGGGCGACGGGGTGGGCGGACCATGCGTGGGAGTACGTGCATGACGTGCCGCGCGAGCCGGCATTGCAGATGGCGCTCGACGAGGTGCTGGCCGAGCAGGTCGGGTCGGGGGAGCGGGCGCCGACGCTGCGGATCTGGGAGTGGGCCTCGAACGCGGTCATCGTCGGCAGCTTCCAGTCGCTCGCCAACGAGGTGGATCTGGCCGGCGCCGCGAAGCACGACGTGACGGTCGTACGCCGGATCAGCGGCGGCGGCGCGATGTTCGTGGAACCGGGCAACACGATCACCTACTCGCTCTACGTCCCGGAGTCGCTGGTCTCCGGGCTGTCGTACGTCGACTCGTACGCGTTCCTCGACGACTGGGTGGTCGGTGCGCTGAACGAGCTCGGCATCGCCGCGACGTACCAGCCGATCAACGACATCACCTCGCCCGCGGGCAAGATCGCCGGTGCCGCGCAGAAGCGGTTCGCGGGCGGCGCGGTGCTGCATCACGTGACGATGGCGTACGACATGGACGCCACGAAGATGCTCGAGGTGCTCCGGATCGGCCGCGAGAAGATGTCGGACAAGGGGACCAAGAGCGCCAACAAGCGCGTCGACCCGCTCCGCAGCCAGACCGGTCTCGAACGCGCGGACGTGATCGACCGGCTGGTCGGCACCTTCGGCGCCCGCTACGGCCTCGCCGACGGCACGATCGATGCCGGGACCGTCGCCGAGGCGGAGCGCCGGGTCGCGACGAAGTTCGGCACCGAGGACTGGCTGACCAGAGTTCCCTAGCTGGATTGTTGCCTCGGCGACGGGGTACCGGGCGGGCAAGTTCGGAAGGAGAGAGAGCATGCCTGCTGGTTCGAACAAGAAGCGGGAGCGGCAGTACGAGCACATCAAGGCCGGGCTGAAGGAGCGCGGCCGCAGCGAGGACGTCGCCGAGGAGATCGCCGCCCGGACGGTCAACAAGGAGCGCGCCCGCGCGGGCGAGGCGAAGGAGTCGAGTCGCAGTTCGACGCACGACATCTCCTCCGGCCGGCGCGGCGGGCTGCGATCGCACAGCGGTTCGCAGGGGCGGACCAAGGAGCAGCTCTACAACGAGGCCCGGCAGAAGAACATCAAGGGCCGCTCGTCGATGAACAAGGCAGAACTGGCCAGAGCGGTCGGCCGCGGCTGATCACCGGCCCTTCCCGTACGCCGGCTGATGCTGATCGCCGGGTTTCCGTACGGCGTACGGGCAGGTTCTTAACGTGGGGTTGATGGGTGTGGGTGAAACGTTTGCGGCTGGGCCCCGATAGGAGGTGTGGGGAGAGGAGCTCTGACAGTGCTGGGGACTGATGTCGCACGACGTCTGATCGCGCTGCTCCGGATCGTGGAGTGCACGGCAGGTGACCACGTTGACGTGGCCACCGACGACGCCCTGCTCGACGCCTGGTTCGGCTGCCGGGCGCCGGCGATCGGACCCGACATCTCCTGAGTCAGCGCTGACGGCGAACAGTAACGCCGAAGTTATGCATCGGGTACTGCCGAAGCGGCTCCGACGGTGCATCATATGGGCGTGGATCGCACCAATGAGGCGGGCGCTGCGGGTACCGAGGTGTACCTGGAGGCGGACGCGTTCAACCCCGCGGAGTTGTCGGCAGCTGACGTGTTCGCGCAGCTGGCGACGGAGCTGCACGACTCCGACGGCGTCGAGCAGACGGTGGATGCCGTCGTGGAGTTCGCCCTGCGCGCGCTGAGCTGCAACTACGCCGGGGTGGTCTTCCTGGCGCGCGGTGGCCGGCCGGAGATCGCCGCCGTCACCGATCCGGCGGTCGCCACCGTCTACGGGCACCAGATCGACGGCGGCGACGGACCGCTGATGGAGTCGCTCCGCGACGGCGTCATAGTGCATGTCCGTGACGCGAAGCTCGACACCCGGTGGCCGCGCTGGTCCGAGCTGGTCAGCGGACTGGGCATTCACTCCGTGCTGCACCTGCCGCTGGTGGTCGGCGACCGGACCGGCGGCGTACTGAGTGTGTACAGCACGACACCCGCTGCGTTCACCGAGGACGACGAGGCGGTCGCGCACATCCTGGCCAGGCACGCGGCAGTGGCCTTGTCGACGGCCCGGGAAGAGGAGAGCCTGGCCCAGGCGGTCGATGCCCGCAAGCTGATCGGGCAGGCGATGGGCATCCTGATGGAGCGCTTCGATCTGGACGAGGACCGGGCGTTCGAAGTACTGAAGCGGTATTCGCAGGACGGCAACATCAAGCTCCGCGAGGTGGCGCAGCAACTCGTCGACACCCGGAAGCTGCCGCGCCGCTAGCCCGGGCTGCGGGTGTTGTCCTGCTCCGGGGCGTTGCCCCAGCGGCCACCGCCTTCGCCGCGCATCGCCATCGACAGTTCCATCACGATGGCGCGGGTGGCGCTGCTGCCGCCGAAGTAGCCGCGGCTGTACGGCTCGATCAGGGCGCCCGCTTCCCAGTACGGCACCGACTGGGCCTGGTACCGCACGATCCGGACCGCCGGCTCGTCGCCGGCTTTCACCCGGGCGGCACATTGCGTGCAGGCCGGCACCCTGCGGGTTCCGCCACGAGCCGGGGTCCATTGGATGTCCAGGGCCGACGGGCCGTGCTGCGGATTGAAGAAGCAGGGCGACCGGCGTTCCGGCACCGGGAGTCCCGCGTCGCGCGCCCGGACGCAGGCGACGGCGTACCGGCCCTCGGCGAGGGTGTCGACGACGGTGCTGATCGCGTCGGCAGCGTGCAGGTGGGCGACCTTGCGGCCCGCCGACTCGTAGGCATCGAGGGCGCGCTGGTAGTCATGCCTGGTGTCGACGTCGAGCTCCCGGCCGGCGATCACCACATCGAGCCGGCTGAGCTCCTCGCCGAACTGGGTGACGTCCTCGTCGGCGACCTTCCGGATCTCGGCCAGCTCGGCAGCATCCAGTCTGCGGGCCGCCCGCCGGTCCCACAGATACCGCCCGGCCAGCGCCGCACCGCCCCCACCCACCAGGAACACGAGCCACTCCATCCACCGATGGTAAACGCGCTTCCAACCCCCAGCACGCGCTCCGCGCGCCACCCCCATCCTCAAACATTTGCTTGAGGGCTCGGGGTGCGGCGGCCTTCTTGATGCACGGGGCTTGAGGGGGCGCGGCGCGCTTCTTGATGCAGGGGGATTGCAAGGGGGTGGGTGGACGGTGCCGGCATGGTGACAAGGGGTTTGGTCGAGTGTCGGGTGCTGGGGCCGTTGCGGGTGGATCGCGGTGGGGTCGAAGTTCCGGTGGCGGGGCAGGTGGCGGGCAGGGTGCTGGCTGCGTTGTCGACCGCGGCCGGGGTACCGATGGCGGACGGTGTGCTGGCCGAGGTGGTGTGGGGCGACGAGTTGCCGGGGCAGGTGGCGCATTCGTTGCGCGTCGCGGTGAGTCGGCTGCGGGGGAAGTTGGGGACGGATTGCGTACTGCGTACTTCGGGCGGGTATGCGATCTCGATTCCGGCCGAGCGGGTGGACCATCATCGGTTCGCCGAATCGGTCGGTCGTGGGCTGCGCTGTCAGCGAGACGGGGACGCGGCGGGCGCAGTACGGGCTTTTGAAGGGGCGTTGGGGTTGTGGCGCGGGCGGCCTTGGCCGGAGCTGGGGGAGTCGTCGGAGGTGGTGACGCTGGCGCGGATGCGGTTGGAGGAGTTGAGGTTGGTCGCCGTTGAGGAGTTGCAGGCCGCGCGGTTGGTGATTGGGGACTTTGGTACGGCGATTGCTGCGTTGCGTGGTGCGGTCGCGGAGACGCCGTACCGCGAACGCCGGTGGGAACTGCTGGCGACCGGTCTCTGCCTGATCGGCCAGCCCGCTCGTGCTCGAAGCGAGCTCCTCCGGATTCGTCACCTTTTGGCCGAAGACCTCGGCATAGACCCCGGTCCAGCTCTCCGCTCCCTGGAACACCGCATCCAAACCACCCGCCCCCAACCCACCTGGCGCTGGCGCTAGTCGCGGTTATGCTCGGCGGGTGTTGGTTTGCCGGGTTCTGGGGCCGGTTGAGGTTGTGGTCGACGGGGTCCTGGTTGATGTCGGCGGCGCGTTGCCGCGGCGGTTGCTGGCTGCCCTTGCGGTGGCGGGCGGGAAAGTGGTGCCCGACGATCGGCTCGTCGATGCGATGTGGGGGAGTGCACCGCCGCCGAAGCCTGCGATTGCCCTGCAGGCTTATGTTTCGCGGATTCGCACAACCCTGGGTCCGTATCGCGGCCGGCTGGAGCGCGACACGCTCGGATATCGGCTGACGCTTGATCAGCTCGACGCGCAGCAGTTCAGCGAGCTGGTCGAGGAGGCTCGTGCGCATCTCGCCAAGGAGCGGGCCGAACCGGCGTGCCGATTGTTGACAGAAGCAACCGGTTTGTGGCGGGGCGAGGCGTATCCGGAGCTGCCGGATGAGTATGTCGCTGCTGAGCGCGGGCGGCTCCATGAGTTGCGGGAGGCTGCTGCGGAGGATCTTGCGGCGGCTCGGTTGGCGAGCGGGGATGCGGTCGGGGCTGTTGTTCAGCTCGAGCAATTGGTTCGCGAGCAGCCGTTGCGCGAGCATCGGTGGGCGTTGCTGGTGCTAGGTCTCTATCGCAGCGATCGGCAAGGTGATGCGCTGGCGGCTCTGCGTCGCATCAGGAAGCTCCTCGCCGACGAGCTCGGCGTAGATCCAGGCACTGAACTCACCGAGATCGAGCGCCAGGTGCTGGCCCAGGACCCGCGCCTGCTACTCACCGAACCGCCACAGCTGGCAGCGCAGATCGTGCCGATCAGACGCCCGCTGACGTCGTTCCTAGGTCGGGAGATCGACCTCAAAACCCTGACAGAGCACCTCGCAGCACAACGCCTGATCAGCCTGATCGGCCCCGCCGGCGTAGGAAAGACAAGGCTGGCAATCGAGTACGCCGCCGGCGCCCCGGGGTCGGGTCGGCACGGCGCGGCCTCGTCCTCCGGCGCGAGCCAGGAGATTTGGTTTGCGCGGTTGGCTGATGTGCGGGAGTTCGGGGAGGTGGCGACTGCTGTTGCGGACGCCATGGGGTTGGTGGTGGTTGATGACGATCCGGCTGCCGCGGTGGTGGATGCGATCGGTGGCGGACCGGCGACTCTGGTGCTCGATAACTGCGAGCATGTGGTCGCGGCAGCGGCTGAGCTGGCTGATCAGCTCCTTCAGCGCTGTCCCCGATTGCGGATTCTCGTCACCAGCCGGGAGCCGCTCGGCGTCGAGGGCGAGGTCACCGTCCCGGTCGAACCATTGCCCTGGGCAACAGCAGTCGCGCTGCTCACCGACCGCGTGCGCTCGGTCCGGCCCGGCTGGGCACCCACGGACACCGACGAGAAGGCAGCACGCCAGATCGCGTCCAGGCTCGACGGTCTACCCCTTGCCATCGAACTCGCCGCCGCCCGGGCAAGAGTGCTCAGCCTCGCCGAGATCGCCGAACGGCTCGACGACCGGTTCGCCTTGCTTGGCAAGGTGCAGCACGGATCCCTGGCCGCGCACGAGACGCTCGACGCGGCCATCGGCTGGAGCGTCGACCTGCTGGCCGACCAGGATCGCCGGTTGCTGCTCAGGTTGTGGGCCTTCGAAGGTGGCTTCACCCTCGAAGCCGCCGAAACAGTCTCCCCGGATTCCGCAGGCCCTGAGGTGCTGGAGTCGCTGTCGGCCCTCGTCACCCGGTCCGTCGTCGTCGCGGACACCAGCGCCGAGCCGACGCGCTACCTGTTGCTGGAGAGCATTCGCGCCTACTGCCGCCGCCTCGACCGCGACCCCGCCGCGACCGCGGAGGGCCAAGCGAGCTGGGTCCGCCTACTGGCCGGCCGGTGCACCGAAGCCGTTCGCGGCCGCAAGGCCGGCTCGTTCATGCGGATGATGAGCCGTGAGCTGCCGAACTTTAGGGCCGGCTTCGCCCATGACCTCGAACACCACCCCGCGGCCGCCCTCGAAAGCGCGGTCGGCCTCGGCGTCTTCCTCTACCGCAGCCTCCATCACGGCGAGGCAGTAAAAGTCCTTCGTACTGCGCTAGCCGCCGCCCCGGACGCTCCCGTGCTCGACCGTGCCCGCGCCCTCAACTCACTGACAGCACTCAACTACTTCGCCGGCGACCTCGAGGCCGCCCGGGAACTCATCGACACCGTCTACCGGATGCTGGCGGAGCTCTCGGCCGACGACCACACACCGATCGAGTACGCGGAACTCTGCTTCTTCCTGGCCGTCGGCTGCGCGGTCACCGGTCAGACCGAGCGGACTCGTGAAGTGACAGGCAAAGTCATCCACCACGGCCGGGACGAACTGGAGAGCATGGTGCGAGCTGCTCGCTCGGTGCTCGGGGTCGCCATGCTGAAGGAGGCCGTGCGAACCGGAGATGAAGCGGGCATGGTCGCGCAGGTCGAGGCGCTGCAGTACAAGTTCAGCCGCGGCTGGGCCAGGGCGTGGCTGAACATCGCAGTAGCCGAGGTCTATCTCCGCTACCCGGCTCCCTTTCCCGACTCGGCGGAGAAGGCGCTGGCCGCAGTACGGAGTGCTGTGACCACGTTCCTCGCCCATGAGGACTACCCCTACACACTGAACGTTCTGCAAGTCGGTGCGCTCGCGCTGGATCGAGCGGGCCGGCCTGAAGACGCGGTGCGCCTGCTGGGCGCAGTACAGGCTCATGCACGTCGGTTGGGACTGCGGACGCCCGGTCTGCTCGAGCCGGAGCGGCCGTGGGTTGCGGAGGCGCTCGGTGAGCCTCCGGCAGAAGAGCTGTCCTGGCAGGGGATGGTCGCGTTGCTCGATGCAGGTGAAGTGCAAGCGGAGTCCAGCACTCTCGGACCGTGACTACTACGGCGTTCATGAGCGGTACCGAGGGCAAGAGGCTGGATCACGTACGACGTGGGCGGGGTGCGCCGCTGCTGTTGATCCAGGGCATGGCCGGGCATCACGAGATGTGGGGCGAGGAACTGCTCGGCGGGCTCGAGGGGGAGTTCGACATCGTCGCGTACGACCATCGGGGGATCGGACGGGGTGACCGGGCCGAGGGACCGTTCAGTACTGCGGACCTGGCGGACGACGCCGCCGCAGTGATCGCATCCGCGGGATGGGGGTCCGCGCACGTGGTCGGCATCTCGCTGGGCGGGATGGTGGCGCAGGAGCTGACCCTGCGCTACCCAGAGCTGGTCAGGACGCTCACCATTGGTGCTAGTACAGCGGGCGGCAGTGAGGGGCTGATCTCGGAGACCTCGCGGCGAATGGTCGACGCCTGGGCGACCAGAGACGTGGAACACTCGAGCCGGACCGGCTTCGAGGCCAACCTCTCCCGCCGGTACGCCGAACAGGTGCCCGGGGCGTTCGAGGTGTACCGCAGTCGCAGCCTCGCCGTGAAGGTGCCCGTCCCGGTGATCCTGCTGCAGTGGGAGGCAGCACTCGCGCACGACGCTGCTGACCGGGTGGGAAGCATCACCGTGCCGACCCAGATCCTGCACGGCACCGCGGACGCCGGGATCCCGGTGCTGAATGCCCACCAGCTCAGCCGGCTGCTGCCTGCCGCAAGACTCGAACTCTTCGAGGGCGCGGGCCACCTGTTCTGGTGGGAGGACCCCGCCCGCGCCGTCGAGCTCATCCGGTCCCACGCGCGGTAGAGCCGGGGTCACACCAGTCGGTGTCGTTCCTGGGTACCCTGGCGACCGCCGCTGACCGGATAGGAGACGATGTCCACCGTGACCTCACGACGTACCCAGGACTCTCAGCAACGGCCGGCGCCGACCGAGGTCGATCCGGCCGTCGCGAGTCTGAGTGTGAGCCTCGGTGGTGCAGCCGGCCGGTTCGCGCGGCTCGGCGGCTCCTGGTGGACGCCGCTGCGGATCGCGCTGGCGGTCTGCACGATCACCTTCGCGCTCGGCGTACTGCAGAAGGCGCCCTGTATGTCGAACGGCTGGGACCGGCAGGACTGGCGGCCGTTCAAGGCGCTCTGCTACTCCGACATCGGCTACCTCTACCAGGAGCGTGGCTTCGCCGAGGGCAACCGGCCGTTCCTCGACACCGGTAACTACCCGGTGCTGGAGTACCCGGTGCTCACCGGCGGCTTCATGGAGGTCGCCGCGAAGATCACCTGGCAGATCACCGGTGATCCGAAGAAGGACCTCACCCCTGAGCAGAAGCGCGACACCGCCGGCGTCTTCTTCGTCGTCAACGTCGTGCTGCTGTTCCTCTGCACCTTGCTCCTGGTCGGCCTGACGGTCGCCACCGCGCGCGGAGTAGCATCACGCCCCGGCGCGGCCCGTGGGCAACCACTCGACGCCCTGTACGTCGCGGCCGCGCCCGTGCTGGCCTTCACCTCGACGATCAACTGGGACCTGTTCGCGGTCGTCCTGACCGCGGGAGCGATGTTCGCGTGGTCGCGCGGTAAGCCGATCTGGTTCGGCGTCCTGCTCGGCCTCGGTACGGCGGCGAAGTTCTACCCGTTCCTGCTGCTCGGTCCACTGTTGATCGTCTGCATCCGGGGTCGCAAGCTGTGGCCCTGGTTCCAGGCGACGGTCGCCGCGATCTTCGCGTGGGGTCTGGTGAACGCGCCGATCTACCTGCTGGCCAAGAACGAGTGGATGTCGTTCTGGGTCTTCAACGACGAGCGTGAGAGCGACTACGGCTCGATCTGGTACGTGCTGAAGCTGGCCAAACACGAGGTCACCGACGTCAATCAGCTGAACATCGTCATCTTCGCCGGGCTCTGTCTGTCGATCGCGATCCTCGGGATGATGGCGCCAAGACCACCACGCTTCGCACAGCTGGCGTTCCTTGTGGTTGCTGCGTTCCTGTTGGTCAACAAGGTCTACTCGCCGCAGTACGTGCTGTGGCTGTTGCCGCTGGTCGCGCTGGCTCGGCCGAGGCTGCGCGACTGGTTGATCTGGCAGGCGTGCGAGTGCTTCTACTGGATGATGGTCTGGCTCCATCTGGCGCAGTTCCTGGCGCCCGGGCAGCCGGATGCGCCGGACAAGATCTACTGGTTCGCGGTGATCCTGCGGATGGCGGGGACGCTATGGCTGATGCTCGTGGTCAGCCGCGACATCCTGCTCCCGGAGAACGATCCAGTGCGCCAGGGAGACCTGGTCGACGACCCGAGCGACGGCGTACCGTCCGGTCTCACTCCTCGGCAGCTGGACCCAGCGCACGCTTAAAGCCAAGAAAAACAAGGGAAGGAAGGCGAAGGGGAGGGGTTAGATCCAGCGCACGCCTAAAGCTTCAGTTTTGCCACGTCGAGGTTGCCGCCGCTGATGACCGCGGCGGTCAACCCGCGCAGTTCGACCTTGCCTTCCAGGAGGGCGGCGAAGGGTGCGGCGGCGGCTGGTTCGAGTGCGAGTTTGGTGCGAGACATCACCAGCCGGGTCGCCTCGATCAGGGCGTCCTCGCTCACCCGGACCACCTGGTCGACGTACTGCTGGATGATCGCGAAGTTGTGCGTCCCGCAGACCGGCGCCGCCAGTCCGTCCGCGACCGACTTCGCCGTCGGCAGCTTCTGCGGCTGGCCGGCTTCGAGGCTCCGGCTGACCACATCCGCACCCGAAGGCTCGATCCCGATTACCCGGATCGCGGGCTTGATGAGCTTGATTCCCAGCGCGACACCGGAGATGAGCCCGCCGCCACCGACCGGAACGAGCACGGTGTCGAGATCGGGCCGATCGGCCAGCAGTTCCAGGGCGAGACTGGCATGCCCGGTGATCACATCCAGGTCGTCGAACGGGTGCACGCCGGTCAGCTTGCGCTCGTCCCGGATCGACTCGTACGCCGCGATCAGGTCGCCGTCGACCAGTTCGACCTGGGCGCCGTACGCGCGAGCAGCGTCGATCTTGGCCGGTACTGCGGTCTTGGCCATCACCACGGTCGCCGGTACGCCGGCGTCGCGGGCCGCCCAGGCGAGTGCGCCCGCCGCGTTCCCGGCCGAGACGGTGATCACGCCGCGACCGCGTTCGTCAGGGCTCAACCCGAGCGTCTTGTGGAGCAAACCGCGCACCTTGAAGCTGCCCGTCTTCTGGAACAACTCGGCCTTGAGAGTCAGCTGGGCATTGAAGAATTCGTCCAAGGCGGACGACTCGAGCATCGGCGTACGGTGAATGCGTCCGTGCAGTCCGTCGGCGGCCTGGCGGATGTCCTCGAGGTTCGGCATAAGCCGACCTTAATCAAGTGCTGTACGGCGCGAGGTAGAGCCCGGCGATGGCGTCGATCAGGCCGGTCGCCACGTCCTGCCAGGTGGCCCGGGGGACTGGCGTTCCGTCGGCCAGCCCGCGTTCCTGCTCGGCGAGCAGGTGCACCATCAGCAGCCGCATCATCTGGCTGCGTTCCTGCCGGACCTCGATCGGCAGCTCGGGCAGGCTGCCCAGCAGGCCGTCGACGATCTGCCGCAGTGCCGGCGAGCTGAGCGACTCGGCGCCCATGATCGCGCGCAACTCCGGATCGGTCATCACCTGCGCGCCGAACCGGGCGAACCAGGTCGGGTTGCCGAGGCCGGCCAGATATTCGGTCTGCGGGCGGACCAGGCAGCTGACCCAGTCGCGCACCGTCGGCTCGTCGCCGAGTTCGGCCAGCATCCGCCGCCGGATCTCCTCAACCGGTGCTGCGTGCTTCTGCAGGATCGCGCGGATCAGATCGGTCTTGGTGCCGAAGTGGTAGCCGACCGCGGTGTTGTTGCCCTGCCCGGCGGCCTCGCTGATCTGCCGGTTGGAGACCGCGAACACACCGTGCTCGGCGAACAGCCGCTCGGCCGTGGTCAGGATCAGTTCGCGGGTCGCGGTGACCCGCTCGGTCCGGGCGGTCTTCATACGCCTAGTTTGCCATCGACTTGTTTTAAGTCAACTGACTGACTTAAGCTCGACGGCATCTGCCCGTTCCCCTGCCGGAGGTCTTTCCGTGTCCGCTGCTGTCTCTGAACCTGGACCGGCGCCGCGCGCCGGTGCCGTTGTGGCGGTGCTCGCCTTCGGCGGCATCGTGGTCTCGCTGATGCAGACCTTGGTGATTCCCCTGGTCCCCGAGCTGCCGAAGCTCGTGCACGCCTCACCGTCCGGTACGGCGTGGGCGATCACGGCGACCCTGCTCGCGGCCGCGGTCGCCGTACCGGTGATCGGCCGGCTCGGTGACATGTACGGCAAACGCCGGATGCTGATCGTCAGCCTGGTGCTGCTGGTGTCCGGGTCTGTCGTCGCCGCGCTGAGCAACTCGCTCGAGCCGCTGATCGTCGGCCGGATCCTGCAAGGACTCGCTTCCGGCGTCATTCCGCTGGGCATCAGCATCATGCGCGACGAACTGCCCGCGGAGCGACTCGGCTCGGCGACCGCGCAGATGAGCGCCTCCCTCGGCGTCGGCGGCGCGCTCGGGCTGCCCGCGGCTGCACTGCTCGCCGACCAGTTCAACTGGCATGTGCTGTTCTGGGTGTCCGCCGGACTCGGTGTCCTGGTGCTCGGCCTGGTGCTCAGCTTCGTGCCGGAATCTTCGGTCCGCACCGGCGGTCGCTTCGATCTGGTCGGTGCTGCTGGGCTCTCCGTGGGGCTGATCTGCTTGCTGCTCGCGATCTCCAAGGGCGGCACCTGGGGCTGGGGCAGTGGCCGGACCCTCGGGTTGTTCGGGGTGGCCGTGGTCGTGCTGGTGGTGTGGGGCTGGTTCGAGAGCCGGACCAAGCAACCGCTGGTCGACCTCCGGACCACGGCGCGGCCGCAGGTCCTCTTCACCAATCTGGCGTCGATCGTGCTCGGCTTCGCGATGTTCGCGATGTCGCTGGCGCTGCCGACCCTGCTGCAGCTGCCGAAGATCACCGGCTACGGATTGGGCCGATCAATGCTGGTCGCAGGTCTGGTGATGGCGCCGTCGGGCCTGGTGATGATGGCCACCGCGCCGCTGTCCGCCGCGATCTCCAAGGCCAAGGGACCGAAGGTGACGCTGATGATCGGCGCGCTCGTGATCGCTGTCGGGTACGTCGTCGGCCTGGTCCTGATGTCGGCCGTCTGGGAGCTGGTACTCGTCTCGGCCCTGATCGGAGCCGGCATCGGCTTCGCGTACGGCGCGATGCCGGCCCTCATCATGGGTGCCGTGCCGATCTCGGAGACCGCGGCCGCGAACAGCCTGAACTCCTTGATGCGGTCGATCGGTACGTCGATCTCCAGCGCGGTCGCCGGTGTCGTCCTCGCCCAGCTGACCGTCAACCTCGGCCCCATCAGCGTCCCGTCGCAGAACGCCTTCCGGGTGATCCTGGGAATCGGTGCGGGGGCGGCCGTGGTGGCGTTCCTGGTCGCGGCCGCGATCCCGGCACGGCGTACCGAGGTCGCCCTCGAGCCTCAGCTGGCGGCGGCCTCCAAAGTGGGGTGACCGCGACGGCGGCCGTAGAGGAGCTTCTCGCCGGCCGCCGTACCGGTGAACTTGGTCCTGCTGGCCCATTCGCGGCATTCCGCCAGCACGGGGCATTGGGTCAGGCAGCGTTCGCGCGCCTTCCGCTGCTCCCAGGCACTGGCGGTTTCGTCGTACGCGGGACCCTGGCCGACACACGCGGCACGGCTCATCCACTGGTCGGCGGGGTCTGCGATCACAGTCAGCGTCGGCCTCATAACGCTGACGGTATGCGCGTTCCGGTGGTCGTGGGGTCGCGTCTTACTATATGAGAGTAATCCTACTGAATTACCTCACTTAGTTCGGTTCGCCACTGCTTCGGCGAAGCGGGTGGCGGCCGGTGCGTGGTGCGGGAGAAAGAGATAGGGCTCGATGAGTTCGAGCTCCATCAGCAGGAAACGGCCGGCCGCGACCACGCCGTCGACGCGGGCATAGACCGGCGGGGTCCGGCTGTCGAGGGCGGACAGGACCGCGTCAGCAGCAGCCCGTACGGCGGGCGCCGGGTCGGCCGGCGTCGACGTACCACCGAAGTCGTCCTGCACCCGGAAGTCACCGTCGGCCGGACGCTTCAGGGCCGCGTGGCTGAACTCGCCGTCGAAGTAGATCAGCGACCACTCGCCCTCGGACTGGATCTCCGGCAGGAACGGCTGCACCAGGTAGACCGCGTCCGGCAGCTCGTCGATCTGCCGACTGAGCTCCTCGGAGCCCGCCAAACCACGGACGGTGTTGTACGCCGTGGCGCTGACCGTCGGCTTGATGACGACCTCCTGGCCGTCGAGCCCGGCGACCACCTCGCGCAGGCAGGCACCGGCCGCCACCTGGGACGGCACGATCGCGACGCCGCGCTCCCGGAGCTCCAGCAGATGCCGCTTGTCGCCGTTCCAGCGGACCAGCTCACTGTCGTTGAGGACCGGTACGCCGGCCTTGTCGAGCTGGCCGAGCCACTCGGTGAACTCCAGGTACCGGGTGTGGTAGTCCCAGACCGAGCGGAGCAGCACCGCGTCGTAGGCCGACCAGTCAACCGACGGGTCGGTCCACACCTCGGCGACCGGGTCGAGCCCTGCGGCCCGGAGCGCAGCCACGAGCGGCAGGTCGTCCTGGTGCAGGTCCGCGTGGTCGGCAGAGTTGGCGAGAGCGATGCGTGTAGTCACGTCGTTCAGTGTCGGAGCGCTTCGGCCGGGACGTCAAACTGCCGTCCGGCGTCCGAGCGGTGACGCAGCGTGATGGTGGTGACGACGATGGCGGCGGCCGCGAGGTACGCCAGGCCCTGTTCGTGCTCGTGCCCGAAGCTGGCGTAGGCGATGTAGGCGGCGACCGGCACGGCCAGCCACTCGAGGCGGCCGGCGAGGACCGCCAGGGCGATCAGGGGCAGTCCGTACCACGGGTAGGTGGGCGTGGTGATCAGCAGCGCGGCGCCGTACAGCCAGCAGCAGGTGACCGCGATCGGCTCGCGTCCGTGCTGGTGGAGGGCAAGTATGGCCAGGGTCACGGCCAGTACGCCGGCGGCGAGCTGGCGGGCCTCAGGAGGTAACACCAGCGCGAGAATCGCCGATCTGGAGCTGCCGTCGGAGAAGCCTTCTTGGGTGAGGTAGCCGGGGAGGAACCCGATCACCAGGGTGCCGGCGGCGAGTAGGTGCGGTACGTACGACGCCACGAAGGCGCCGACGGCAACCAACGGTGTACGGAGGTGCCGCCGTCCGGTGAAAGTAGGGATTAGTAGTAGCGGGAGAAGTTTGACACTGGCGGCGGCGCCGAGTAGTAGGCCGGCGATGATCGGCTTGCGAGCTGCGGCGATCACTGCGGCAACGATGAGGAGTGCTGCGAGGACGTCGAGGTGGGCGGCGCTACCGGCTTCCAAGGTGACGATCGGTGACCAACCCCACATGGCCGCCCAGCGTGGATCACGCCCGCGACGGCGGAGCTCCACAGCGAGTAGCGCCGTGAGTACTACGGCTAGCAAGGCGGCGGCGACCTGGAGTCCTAGGGTGCCTGCTCCGCGTGGGGTGAGGAGTGCGACTGCGGTGAAGTACGCCTGGGCGACGGGTGGGTAGATGGTCGGCACGCGTGGTCGATTGATCTTGGTACGCGGGTCGTCTTCGGACAGTGCCGACAGGGCTGCTGGGTCGTGGGGGACTCGCGGTGGGCCGGTGACGCCTGACTTGTCTGTGGGAGAGAGGCCGGGGAAGAGCACTGGGTCGCGGAGCCTGGCCAGCGCGTCGTCTAGCGGAACATGCGAGTAGGGCGAGCTTCCGGAGAGCTGGACTCGGCCGTCCCAGACGTAGCGGTAGGCGTCGGTGCTGGTGATCGGTGCCGTGGTCAGGCCGGGTAGCTGGCAGAGGGCCGCGAACGCTACGACTGTGAGGACCGCACGGTTGCCTTCCGGATGTGTTGTGATTCGCCAGATCAGTGCAGCGACTACAGCGAAGGCCGTGATCAGGACTACGTTCTGCCACCAGTTGGCGGACTCCGCAGCGATCACCCCGGCGCTGGCGGCGACCGCTACCAGCCCACCCGCTGCCAGCCTGCCGGTCATCCGTTGGCTGCCGAGAGGACGCTGGTGCTGCAGCGGCGGAAGGTGAGGAAGGCGCGGCCGTCGGCACGCCAGTCCTCGGTGGCGAGGAGATCTGCGGCACTCGCGTACCGGAGCACGGCACGGCTTCCTACTCTTGCCCAGGGCAACGGGTAGGAGCGGCGGCTCGCACTGCGCAGGACGATGGGCGCCGGGTCGTCCAGGTTGTCGTCCGGATCGACCTCGACCAGTACCAGGCCGTCTGGCCGGACCAGCTCGGCACAGCGCCGCAGTAGCGCTTCGGGTGCGCCGCCGATGCCGATGTTGCCGTCCATCAGCAGGACACTGCCCCAGCGGCCCTCGCCCGGTAGTGGTTCCTGCACTGGTCGCTTGAGAGCTGGGGCGCCTCGTTCGTTGGTCAGCATCACTGCTTGGGCGGAGATGTCTACGCCAAGTGCTGGAATGCCTCGCTCGGCCAGTGCGGTGACGATGCGGCCGGGACCGCAGCCGATGTCCAGCACTGGTCCCTCGCAGCGACTCAGCGCCAGGTGGTCCACTGCGTCCGCCGGTGCCTGCCAGCGGTCCACCTCCGACAAGGATGTCACTGTGCGGCCGTCGGTGCCGATAGCAACGACCGGTGCACCTTCCAGTGCCTTCTCGAACAGCAGGGACGGGTGGGCTGCGTGCTGGAGCTTCCGGTGGAGTCGGGAGGTTCGTAGCGCCGGGTACATCATCGCCAGGGCTGCTGCGTCAGCTGGTGTATCCATGTCACGCAGGGTCGGCAGGAGAAGGACCTTGTAGCCGAGCGACTGCAGTCGGGTGAGCTGGTCTTTGCCGGTGTGCTCGGTGGACATCGGTACGCCTACTAGTGCCCGGCGGTCGGGCTGCTGGAGCCCGAGACACCAGTAGCCGCCGTCCTCGGTCAGACCGAGCACAGCGTCGTACTGGGACCAGTCGGCTTGTAGCAACGCCGGGGTGACCTGCGGGGTGTCCATGCCGATCAGGAGCATCGGCGTACCGGCGTACGCGTCCTCGAAAGCGGCAGCTAGTCGTTCGTCCAGGCCGTCGCCTCTTTGCGGTACTACGGTGAACCCGGGCCACGTGCCGGTATCCCCTTCCAGCGCGAGAACCCTCCGGCGTACGTCCGTCGCTCGTACTGCGGCCAGCGTGTCGCCCAGGGACGCCCGGGCGAGCGCAGCCGCCTCCGCTGGGTTGAACTCGGTCTGCAGACGTGTCTTGACCCGGCCCGGTACCGGTTCCTTCGCGATGACGATCAGCGTCTCGGCGGTCATCGGCTCAGCACCTTCGTCATGTCCAGGACGGCCCGCGCAGCGCCCAACGGCGTACCGGTGACCTTGGAGCGGCCTGAGCGAGGCAGGTAGTCGACCTCAACCTCGGAGATGCGCCAGCCGGCGTCGGCGGCGCGCACCACAGTCTCCAGTGGGTAGCCGGAGCGTCGGTCTTGCAGGTTGAGAGCGAGCAGAGCCTCACGGTGTGCAGCCCGCATCGGTCCGAGGTCCCGCAGCCGTACGCCTGTACGCCGCCTGATCCTTCTCGACAGTTCCGCGTTGGCGAGCCTTAGATGCCAGGGCCACGCGCCGCGGGAGACAGGTTTGCGGCGACCGAGCATGAGCTCCACCCGCCCGGCCAGGACCGGTGCGGTGACACGCACGAGCTGCTGTGGGTCCAGCGAGGCGTCTGCATCGAGGAAGGCGACGACGTCTGCCTTCGCAGCCTCCAGGCCGGCATGGCAAGCAGCGCCGTACCCGCGGACCTCGCAGTTGATCACTGTTGCCCCTAGCCCCGCCGCGATCTCCGGTGAGCCGTCAGTGGAGCCGTTGTCGACGACAACCGCCCGTACGCCGGCAGGGAGCCGCCCGAGCACCCAGGGCAGGGCAGCGGCTTCGTTCAGGCACGGGAGGATGAGGTCGACTTGTACTGACGGCACTCTTCGACGGTAGGGAAATTCCGGGTCCTACTGGGCCGGAACGCGACTACGGCTCGCTTACGGCAGCTCATCGGTTGCTCCTGCATGGCGTTCGGCTGCAGCCGGAAGATCTAGGCTCAGAGCGTGGCTACTCGCGTACTTGTGGTGGACGACGACCCGACGGTGTCGAACGTGGTCTCGGCGTACCTGACCAAAGCCGGGTACGAGGCCCGCGTGGTCGCCGACGGAGTCCTGGCGCTCGAGGTCTGGCAGCAGTGGAAGCCGTCGGTCGTAGTACTGGACGTGATGCTGCCTGGTCTGTCCGGGTTGGACGTGCTGCGCCGGATGCGTGCGGCCGACGACAGTGCCGCCGTGATCATGCTGTCGGCCCGGGGCGAGGAGGAGGACCGCCTGGTGGGGCTGGAGGTCGGTGCCGACGACTACGTCGTGAAGCCGTTCAGTCCGCGCGAGCTGACGCTGCGGGTGCAGGCGATGCTGCGCCGGGAGGAACGCCTTGGCGGCGTGGACCTCACGCCGACCAAGCTGACCGGCGGACCGATCACTGTCGACACAGCAGCCCGTACTGCGTTCTTGGCGGACGCTGAGCTGTTGCTGACGCACCGTGAGTTCGACCTGCTTGCCTTCCTCGTCGCGCATCCCGGCAAGGCCTACACGAAGGCGGAGTTGCTCCGTCGTGTGTGGGGCTGGGACTTCGGCGACTCCTCGACGGTGACCGTCCACGTCCGCCGGCTGCGGGAGAAGATCGAGGTGGACCCGTCCGATCCGCAGCTGGTGCTGACGGTGCCGCGGACGGGCTACCGGTTCGTGGGGGAGGCCTCGTGAACCACGACACGATGAAGATCCTCGCCCTGACAACGCTGTGGACGCTGGCGGTCGCGGCGGTAGGTGGCGGGATCCTCTGGCAGTTCCGCCGGCGCTCGCTGCGGATCACGATGATGGTGGTCGGTCTCGTGCCGATGGCGGCGGCCTTGGCAGCGATCCTGCAGAGCGTGCGGGCGATGTTCATCTCGCAGCACGACTCGCTGGTGGTGCTGTGGACCCTGGCGTTCTCGGCGCTGCTCGGGCTCGCGATGTCGGTGCTGCTCGGCCACTGGATCACCGCGGGCTCTCGCGACGTCGGGCTGCGCTTGCGGCACCTCGGCACGTCGTACGAGCCTGCTGTGGTTGGCAACCGGGGCAGCGTGCCGCTGGAGCTTGCGGCGCTGACGGATGAGCTGGAGATGACGCGGAAGAAGCTGGCCGCCTCGTCCGAACGTGAACGTGCGCTGGAGACGAGCCGGCGGGAGCTGGTCGCATTCATGTCCCACGACCTCCGTACGCCGCTCGCAGGGTTGCGGGCCGTTTCCGAGGGGTTGGAGGACGGGGTGATCGAGGATGTGCCTGGTGCTTTGCGGCAGATGCGGGCGACTGTCGATCGGATGACCGGGCTGGTGGATGACCTGTTCGAGCTGTCGCGGTTGTCGGCCGCTCCGCCGCCGCGGCGACGCTCAGCGGTGAGCCTGCGCGAGCTGGCCGAGGATGTGGCGGGGGAGACCTGTGAGCACGCGCGGTCCGAGGGCGTGAAGTTGGTGGTGGACGCGCCGGACGATGACGACCGACTCGCGGTACACGGCGACGCGGATGAGCTGACCCGGGCCGTGACGAACCTGGTCGGCAACGCGATCCGCCACACCGAACGCGGCGGCACCGTGCGGTTGGCCGTCGACCGCGAGTCCGACGGCCGGGTCCGGCTGGCCGTGACCGATGGCTGCGGCGGCATCCCCGACGACGACCTGGAACGCGTGTTCGACATCGGCTGGCGCGGCGACGAACAACGCACCCCCGCCAACAGCGCGGCCAGCAGCAGCGGCGGCGGCTTGGGGCTGGCCATCGCCCGAGGCGTCGTCGAATCCCACGAAGGCACCATCGCCGTCACCAACGTCACCGGCGGCTGCGCCTTCCAAATAGCCCTACCCCCAGTCCCCGCCACCACCGCCTGACGAAGGAGCTTACGTCCGAAGAACCGGAGGGACGTGCAGTCCACTTCTTAGGACGTTAGCTCTTCAGGAGATCGGCGACGCCTGTCTTCAGGTCGTAGTCCGGCTTCCAGTGGAGGGTTTGGCGGAGGCGTTCGGATGAGGCGGTGATGTGGCGGACGTCGCCTAGGCGGTAGGCGCCGGTGGTGACTGGTGGGGGACCGCCGTAGGCGCGGGAGAGTTCTTCTGCGAGATCGCCGATGGTGCGGACGGTGCCGCTGCCGACGTTGAAGGCGGCGAATTGGTCGTCCAAGGGAGCGGTGGCTGCACAGACCGCGGTGGCGACGTCGCGGACGTGGACGAAGTCGCGGCGCTGGCGGCCGTCCTCGAACACCCGTGGCGCCTCGCCCCGCTCCAACGCCGAGCGGAAGAGCGCCGCAACCCCGGCGTACGGCGTATTGCGCGGCATCCCCGGTCCGTACACGTTGTGGAACCGCATCGCCGCGACCCGCCCGCCGGTCTCCCGAGCCCACGCCGACGCCAGGTGCTCGCCGTTGAGCTTGGTGGCGGCATAGGTGTTCCGGGGATCGGTCGGCGCACTCTCATCGACCAGCCCAGGACGCAGCGGTTCGCCGCACAAGGGACAGGGCGGCTCGAACTGGCCTTTGTCCAGATCCTCGATGCGACGTGGACCCGGACTGACCTTCCCGTGCCGGTCGCATTCATAGTGGCCTTCGCCGTACACGACCATCGAACTCGCAGAAACCAGGTGACGCACCTTCCGCCGACCCATCGCGCGCAGCAACACCGCCGTACCGAGACTGTTGCTGCTGACGTAGTCGTCCATGTCGTCGAGATCCACCCCCAGCCCGACCTTGGCCGCGAGGTGGATCACCGTGTCTACTCCGGTGAGCGACTGGTCGACCACCGAGGCGTCGCGAATGTCTCCGACGATCAGGTTGCTGACCTTCGGCTTCTGGTGATGGACGTCCGGGCGGAGTGAGTCGAGGACGACCACCTCGTGGCCCTCGGCAATCAACTGCCGGTGGACGTGCCGCCCGATGAACCCGGCGCCGCCGGTGAGCAGGATCTTCACCAGAGCTCCGCCGCGGCCGTACCGTCCAGCGAATGCCGGCAACTGCAGTCCTCATCGGCCTTGGGCAACTTGCCGATCACCTCGGCCAGCAACACCTTGAGCCGCTCGATACTTCGCCCGAACACCGCGAACACCTCAGCCTCGGTAACACCGTCACCAGTTGAGATCCCCGCATCGTGATCAGTCACCACCGCCACCGAGGTGTAGCAAAGCGCCAGCTCCCGAGCGATCGCCGCCTCCGGTGCGCCAGTCATCCCCACAACCGACCAGCCCTGCGCGGCATGCCACCGCGACTCAGCCCTGGTCGAGAACCTGGGTCCGTTGATCACCACCATCGTTCCACCGTCCACGGTTTTCGACGTGACTTGGTTGCTGCTGGCAATGACAGTGGCCCGGCCGATCGCGCAGTACGGGTCGGCGGGGGAGACGTGGACAACCGGACGACCATCGGCGTACACGGTGTGTTCCCGGCCCCACGTGCGGTCGACGAACTGGTCGGGGACTACGAAGGTGCCCGGGGTGAGCTCCGGTTTGAGCGAGCCGACCGCGCAGGGAGCGAGGACCTGGCGTACGCCGAGTTCATGGAGGGCCCAGAGATTCGCGCGATAATTCACCTGGTGCGGCGGGAAGCGGTGATCCGCCCCGTGCCGCGGGATGAACGCGACCTCGCGACCGTTCACCTCGCCCACCACCGGCGATTCGCTAGGCCGCCCGAACGGCGTATCCACCTCGACCGCGTGCGCTTTTGAGCTGAACGTGTAGAACCCGGACCCACCGATCACACCGATTTCCGCCATACCTCCGACCCTAGAATCCGATTCCGCCCCGACTACCCGATCCACCCCAACCGACACCCCCCCTTAACCACCGCCCACCGCCGCCTCACCCCCTCCCCTGCGGGTTCGCCCCCTGCTATAGAAGGGGGCGAACCCGCAAACGAGGAGCGAACCCGCAAACGAGCCCGCAAACGAGGGGCGAACGAGGGGCGAACCCGCAGACGAGGGGCGAACCCGCAGACGAGGAGCGAACCCCGAAACCTGGGGCACCCCCGTGGGCCGCGCCTGAAAGATGCGGTCGGCGGCAATGGATTGCCGTCAGCACTCCGTAATCGCCGGCGAAAAGGGGGCTTACCTCCGCCAGTGCGGGTTCGCCCCCTGCTATAGGAGGGGCGAACCCGCAAACGAGGAGCGAACCCCGAAACCTGGGCATCCCCCGTGGGCGCAGTCGGCGCATTCGGTGGGGGCGGAGGGCGGGTCGGGGGTGTGGATGGTCGAATGTGGGGGTGCAGGCTCCTTGGGTGTTGGTTGTGGTGGGGGGTGTGCTGTTGTTGCTGGGCGCCTACATGAGCTGGACTGCTGGGCGACTAGATCGACTGCATCACCGCGTGGCGACCGCTAGAGCTTCGCTGGAGACGGAGCTGGCGCGGAGGTCAGCGCTGGTGGCAGAGCTGGCCAGTAGTGGAGTGCTCGACCCGGCCTCCTCGCTGCTTCTCCTGGACGCAGCCCACCGAGCACGCACGGCTGAGCCCGAGGACCGCGAGCAGTGTGAGTCCGCGCTGAGCAGGGCAATCGCTGCGACTGGTACCGATGTCGAGCCCTGGGCGGTCGAGCTGGGCGTCGCCATGCGGCGAGTGCAGATGGCCCGGCGGTTCCACAACGACATAGTGGTGTCGACGCGAGACCTGCGGACCAGGCGACTGGTGACCTGGTTCCGGTTGGCCGGGCACGCGCCGATGCCGTGCACGATCGAACTGGAGGACGGCAGCTGATGACCGAGGACGACTTCACCGAGCAGGTGGAGCTCTACCGGCATGAGCTGCGCGTGCACTGCTACCGGATGCTCGGCTCGTACGACGAGGCGGAGGACCTGGTGCAGGAGACCTTCCTGCGCGCCTGGCGTCGGCGTACCGACTTCGAAGGCCGGTCGAGCTTCCGCGCCTGGCTGTACAAGATCGCCACCAACGCCTGCATCGACGAGACCCGCCGCCCCCAGCGGGTCCTCCCTTATCAGCTGGAGGCCGCGTCCTTCCCAACTGAGCTGATCCCCGCACGCAACGACCTGCCTTGGCTTCAACCCTTCCCGGACGTACTGCTCGACAGGACTCAAGAACCGGACGCAGAGCTCGTACGGCGCGAGACGATCGAGCTGGCCTTCCTGGTAGCCATCCAGCATCTTCCTGCGCGGCAGCGCGCAGTACTGATCTTCCGCGACGTCCTCGGCTGGACAGCGAAAGAGACAGCCGAAGCAACAGAGCTGAGTGTGGCCGCGGTGAACAGTGCACTGCAAAGAGCCCGGCCGGTACTCCGTGCCCAGCTGCCCGCTCGCCGTACGGACTGGGCGCCGACGCAGGACCCATCGGTTGCTGAGAAGGCCCTGCTGGCGAAGTACATGGATGCGTGGGAGCGTGCGGACCCGGCTGCGATCGCCGCGCTCATGCACGAGGATGTGCGGATCACCATGCCGCCGTACCCATTCTGGTTCTCCGGTCGCTCCGACGCCTACCGCATCACCGCAGCGAACCTGGACCCTTCCGGCGCCGCCTACCGCGGCCACTGGCGGTTCATCCCGACCGGCATCAACCGCCAACCGGCGCTCGCCGCCTATCTCCGGACGCCAACCGACACCATCTACCGCCCCTTCGGTGTCGACGTCTTCCGCATCGAGGAGGGCCTGATCGCCGAGATGACTGCCTTCGACCTCATGGACTTCGAACGCCTAGGTCTACCCGCCTACTTGGCGTCGGCGTAGCACTCGACGATGGCGGTGTCGAAGGGGAACCGGGTCGGCGTCTCGCCGAAGGTGATCCGGCCGGCCAGGTCGCTCGCGTCCTGGATCGCGGCCGCGACCTGCTCGGCCTCGTCGGCGGGACAGTGGACGATCACCTCGTCGTGCTGGAAGAACACCAGCTCGGCCTTCCACGGCGCGATCGTCTGCCGGAGCGCCGCCATCATCAGCAACGCCCAGTCGGCCGCGCTGCCCTGGACCACGAAGTTCCTGGTGAACCGCCCGCGGGCACGCGCCTGCCGACTGTCCTTCTGCGGCTCGTCAGCAGGCGGACCTTCCAGCATCGCCGCGTCGATCGGAGCCCCGTCGGGCGGGCAGGTCCGCCCGAGCCAGGTCCGCACCAGCTTCCCCTCCTCGCCGGCCCGCGCCGCGTCATCCACATAAGCGACCGCCTTCGGGAACCGCTTCCGCAACGCGGCAAGATTCTGCAACCCATCACCCGAGGTCTGCCCGTAAACAGCACCCAGTACGGCGAGTTTGGCCATCGCCCGATCACCCGAGAACGCCTTGTCCGACACGGCTTTGTAGAGGTCTCCCGCGCTTCCCGCGACCTCCATCAGCCCAGGATCACGTGAGATCGCGGCCAGCACCCGCGGCTCCATCTGCGCTGCGTCAGCCACGACCAGCCGCCAGCCGGGATCGGCCACGACTGCCCGGCGGATCACCTTGGGGATCTGCAGCCCGCCACCGCCGTTCGTGATCCATCGTCCGGAGACCGTGCCGCCGGGAACGAAACCGGGCCGGAAGCGACCGTCATGCACCCAGTCGTTGAGCCAGGTCCAGCCGTTCGCGGTGTAGATCCGGTAGAGCTTCTTGTACTCGATCAGTGGCTCGACGGCCGGGTGATCGATCGTCTGCAGCTCCCACCGACGAGTCGTCTTCAACTGGTGCCCTGCCTGCTTGAACGCCTTCAGCACGTCGGCCGGCAGGTCGGGTCGCACGCGTCGCCCGAACGCGGCCGACACCTGGTCGGCAAGCTCGGTCAACCGCCGCGGCTCACCACCACCCGCGAACCGCTCGCCGAGCAACTCGCTCAGCAGCGCCCGATGAGCCTCCGCGCTCCAGGGCAACCCGGCGCGGTCCATCTCGGCCGCGACCAGCCAGCCGGACGACTCCGACGCGGTGAGCAGCCGCATCCGGTCCGGGTGCTCGGTCTTCTGGTGGCGCCGCAGCTGGTCGGCGTACACCCGGAGCAGGGCCTCGAACGACACCGGCTCGGCCTGGATCTCGAACAACGACGACTGCTCGCCCGGATCGACGCCCCGCAACGGCGGATCGGGTGGCACCGGACCACCGGTCAACCGCGCCCACGCAGCCGCGGCCGAATGTGGCTCGCCCAAGCGACCCTCGTGCCCGAGCAGCAACGTCTCACTGTTCTCGATGTCGTAGCAACGCTCGACCCGTACGCCGGACGCCAGCAACCGGGGGTAGATCTCCGCACTCGATCTCCACACCCACCTGCTGACCTGGGGCCGGCTCGCAACGGCCTCGGCAAGGCTCGGCTCGTGCAGCACCTCACCGGCAGGCTGACCGTCCGGATGCAGGGCGACGAGAACCGCCCCGCCACCCTCCTCCGGCGCAATCGCCCACCGCTCGTCCATACCCCAGATCCTCACACCCTCCACCGACATTTCTCCTACCGTCCGCCTGGACAGGAGCTTGGTAGTCCAGTGATGTCAGACTGGACTTATGTGGCGGGGGAGTGATCTGGATCCGGCGGACGGGACCAAGACCGAGCAGGTCGAGGCGCTGGTGCTGCGCCGGATCGAGCGGGGTGACCTGTCGATCGGCTCGCGGCTGCCGTCCGAGCGGGTGCTGTCGGAGCGTCTCGGGCTCAGCCGGGTGACCGTAGTACGGGCTCTGGATCAGTTGCGAGCTGACGGCGTACTGGAAACCAAGCGGGGCTCTGGAACGCATGTGCGGCCGCTGGATCGCCTGCTCGACCCGATCGCTCCGGTGTCGACTGTCACTGCAGGAGACCAGCCGATGCTGGACCTGCGTTTCGCCACTACCGCTGCTCCGCACGACGTCGCTGAAGTCGTAGCGCAGTTCGTAACCGGGGGGCTCCCGCAGGCAATGGGCGGGGACGGCCCTCCGTCAGGTGGCTCAGTAGAACTCCGTACGGCGTTAGCCGAGCGCCTCACGAAGGAAGGTGTGCCCACAGAGCCTGGCCAGCTGACACTCACCGTCGGAGCCGCAGCCGGGTTGAATGCAGCGCTCGCCGGGCTGGACCTGGGACCAGGTGTCGCGATCACCGAGTCTCCGACGTACCCAGCAGCCTTTGACCTGTTGCGAAAGCACCGGCTGGACGTAGTGGGCTGGCCAGCTGGCGTGTGGGACACGGATCAGCTCGCGCACCTCTGCCGACGCCACAAGCCGAAGGTGATCTACCTACAGGCCGACAACCACAACCCAACCGGCTTGAGCCTGCCTGCGGATCGCCGTACTGCTGTAGTCGAGATCGCCCGTCGGTACGACGCTGCGCTGATCAGCGACGAGACCATGCGGCCGCTCTGGTTGGCCAGTGGCGACCAGCCAGAGCCACTGAGCCGCTACCCACGCACTGTGAGCGTCGGGTCGCTCAGCAAGACCGTGTGGGGTGGACTACGCGTCGGTTGGGTCCGGACCGGGCGGCAGCTACGCAGGCGCATCAACACGTCCGCACAGCTCAGCGTGGTTTCGCCTAGCGCGCTGGATGACCTGCTAGCTCAGGAGATCCTCGGCAGGTTGGACGGGGTGCTTTCCCGGCGTAAGAAGCGGCTGCGTGGCAACCTGCAGGCGCTGGAGACCGGGCTGAAGGCGCTCGACGGAGTTGCCTGGACTACGCCGACCGGTGGGATGACGCTGTGGCTGGAGCTGACCGAGGTCCGGGCCCGGCGAGTGCTGGAGGCTGCGCGGGACCAGGGGTTGCTGCTCGGTGCCGGGGATCTCTTCACCCCGGACGGGACCGACCGGCGGCATATCCGGATCCCGTTCACCGCGACGCCGGGCACGCTGCGGCTGGTGGCGAGCCGGCTCGGTTCTGCGCTCGAGCAGGCTCGCTGACCATCAGTCCACTTGTGACCAGTCCACTTGCTCTGTGACTGGCATCAGTCCAGTTGATCTGGGGTGGACTGACAAACGCCTGCTTCGGCGGCCTAGGCTTGGCTGCGTGACGAGCCGCGAGCAGGAGGATGCAGTGACCGAGACCCAGAACAGCCCGCAGACCGGTACCGCGAAGGTGAAGCGGGGCATGGCCGAGATGCTCAAGGGCGGCGTGATCATGGACGTGGTCACCGCCGACCAGGCGAAGATCGCCGAGGACGCCGGCGCCGTCGCGGTGATGGCGCTCGAGCGGGTCCCGGCCGACATCCGCGCCCAGGGCGGCGTCTCCCGGATGAGCGACCCGGACATGATCGACTCGATCATCAACGCGGTCTCGATCCCGGTGATGGCCAAGGCCCGGATCGGTCACTTCGTCGAGGCGCAGGTGCTGCAGAGCCTCGGTGTCGACTACATCGACGAGTCCGAGGTGCTCACCCCGGCCGACTACGCCAACCACATCGACAAGTGGAACTTCACCGTTCCGTTCGTCTGTGGCGCGACCAACCTCGGCGAGGCGTTGCGCCGGATCACCGAGGGTGCGGCGATGATCCGCTCCAAGGGCGAGGCCGGTACCGGTGACGTCTCCAACGCGACCACCCACATGCGCCAGATCCGCCAGCAGCTCCGCCACCTGCAGAACCTGCCCGAGGACGAGCTGTTCGTCGCGGCGAAGGAGCTGCAGGCGCCGTACGAGCTGGTCAAGGAGGTCGCCGAGCTCGGCAAGCTTCCGGTGGTGCTGTTCACCGCCGGCGGGATCGCCACCCCGGCCGACGCCGCGATGATGATGCAGCTCGGCGCCGAGGGTGTCTTCGTCGGCTCCGGCATCTTCAAGTCCGGCAACCCGGCCCAGCGCGCCGAGGCGATCGTCAAGGCCACCACCTTCTACGACGACCCGGACGTCCTCGCCAAGGTCTCCCGCGGCCTCGGCGAAGCCATGGTCGGCATCAACGTCGACGAGATCCCCCAACCCCACCGCCTCGCCGAGCGCGGCTGGTGATCCAGGCCCGGACGGTGCGCTCGGCGGTGCTGCGGTGAGCGGGCTCGGCGAGCGGACCGGGCGGGAGCTGCGCGGTCTCGCTCGGGTTCTGGTGCGGTCGGGGTACGCCGATCGCACCGCGGTGACGGCTGCGTTGACTGAGGCTGTGCAGGAAGACGCCCCTTCCGCGGATCCGTCCGTGCTCGTCCCGCAGTTGATCGACGAGGTTATGCAAGCGTTGGGTGAGGACGCGAAGGGCTGGCCGACGGAGACCGACCCTGAGCGGCTGGACGCAGTACTGGCTGAGCTGGAGGCGCTCGGCGTCGTGGTGGTTCGGTACTGCGCCGATCATCACGAGGCGCGCAAAGCACTCGAGGCGGCGGCGGATCCGAAGGGGCTGGTGTTCTTCACCGACACCGATGTCTGGCATGCGGTCGACTTCGGGATGCTCGAGCTGAAGGTCTGGCACCCGGACACCGCCAACGTCGCACCAGGCGAGCCTTTGCTGGACGACGTACTGGCTCTGCTTCATGAACGTGACCTCCCCGCGGTCTTCGACGAGGGCCGCATCGAGGTCTCACTGCAATGGCATCGGAGGGTTCGGTTGTGACTGTGATCGGCGTGTTCGCCTTGCAGGGAAACGTGCGTGAGCACTTGCAGATGCTGGCCCAGGTCGGCGTCGAGGCCCGCCCGGTACGCCGTTCGTCGGAGCTGGCCGAGGTCGACGGGCTCGTCCTGCCCGGCGGCGAGTCCACCACGATGGACAAGCTGGCCCGCTCGTTCGAGCTGTTCGAGCCGCTGCAGAAGCGGATCGCGGACGGGATGCCGACGTTCGGGACCTGCGCCGGGATGATCATGCTGGCGAACGAGATCACCGGCGGGATCGAGGGCCAGGAGACACTCGGCGGCCTCGACGTGACGGTCCGGCGGAATGCCTTCGGGCGGCAGGTGCACTCGTTCGAGGCGGACCTGGAGTTCGCGGCGTTCGACACGCCGTACCACGCGGTGTTCATCCGGGCACCCTGGGTCGAACGGGTCGGCCGGGAGGTCGAAGTACTGTCCACCGTGAGCTCTGGACCGGCCGCGGGTAGGATCGTGGCGGTTCGCCACGATCGGCTGCTGGCCACTTCGTTCCACCCCGAGATGACGGGTGACGCCCGGCTGCACGGTTACTTCGCCGATCTGGTGCGCGACCTTTAGTCAGCAGCAAGCGGTAGAAGGGTTGGGTTCGCGATGTCAGGCCACTCCAAATGGGCCACCACCAAGCACAAGAAAGCGGTCATCGACTCGAGGCGCGCCAAGCTCTTCGCGAAGCTGATCAAGAACATCGAGGTGGCCGCCCGGACGGGCGGTGGCGATCTCGCGGGGAACCCGACCCTGTACGACGCGGTCCAGAAGGCGAAGAAGTCGTCGGTCCCGAACGACAACATCGACCGCGCGGTCAAGCGCGGCTCAGGTGCCGAGGCCGGTGGCGCGGACTGGCAGTCGATCACCTACGAGGGCTACGGGCCGAACGGCGTCGCCATGCTGATCGAGTGCCTGACCGACAACCGGAACCGGGCCGCGGCCGACGTACGGACCGCGATGACCCGCAACGGCGGTTCGCTGGCCGACCCGAACAGCGTCGCGTACCTGTTCAACCGCAAGGGCGTGATCGTCGTCAACAAGGAGCAGGCCGGCAAGACCTACTCCGAGGACGACGTGATGGAGGCTGTGCTCGAGGCCGGCGCCGACGAGGTGAACGACCTCGGCGAGTCCTTCGAGGTGATCAGCGAGGCCAGCGACCTGGTCAAGGTCCGGACCGCGCTGCAGGACGCCGGCATCGACTACGAGTCGGCCGACGCGTCGTTCGTGCCGTCGATGACGGTCGAGCTGGACGCCGAAGGCGCCGGCAAGATCTTCCGGCTGATCGACGCGCTCGAGGACAGCGATGACGTGCAGAACGTCTACGCCAACTTCGACGTCTCCGACGAGGTCATGGAGCAGGTCGGCTGATTGTCCGAAGCACCAGGGCGTGTCCGGGAGAACCGGACACGCCCTGGTGCTGCTTAGCCGGCCCAGTAGCGGTCGCCGATGAGCCCGAGTTCGCGGAGCCCGGCGGCGACCAGGTCGGCGTAGACAGTCGCGCCGTACTCCGAGGTGTGCGTATCGTCCCGTTTCTCCCGGGTGAGGTAGAGCGCCTTGGCCTGCTCCGGCCCCAGCCCTTCCACCACCGCCCGGGTCCGGGCCGTCAGATCGATCAGCGGCACCGCCTCGGTCGCCGCGACCGACCGCATCTCAGCGGGCAGATCGACGCCCAGCCCGTTGACGATCAACCCGGTCGAATTGAGGGTGCTCCCGGTGAACCAGCGCCGGACGATCGGCGTCACCAGCACCGGCGTTGCCCCACTGGCCCGGACGCCTCGCACGATCTCGGTCAGATTCGCGCGGAACTGTTCGGCGGTCGTCTGCTTGTCGTTGTGACCGAACTGGACCAGTACGACGTCGCCCGGCCGCAGCTGAGGCTCCAGACCCGCCCACATCGCCGGCTCGGCCAGGAACGACACCGAGCTCTCACCCGAACCCGAGTGGTTGACGACCGACAGCCCGTGCCGGAACCACTTCGGAAGACGCTGCCCCCACCCGGTGTACGGCGGTGTCTCCTGGTCGGTCACGGTTGAGTCGCCGGCCACGAACAACCGGGGAGTTGTCGCAGCAGCCAGGCCGATCCCGCTGACCTTCGGCGCCGATCCGGAGAAGGTCAGCGTGAGACCCGGCGTACCGGGGCCGCCGAAGCCGTTCTGCTGTCCCTCGGGGGACCGGACGTTCACGGTGAACGTACGCCGTACCAGCTCACCCGCCCCCGTCTCGGTGGAGTCGACCATCAGCCGTCGCGCCTCGGCGTACACCTCCGTCCGTGCAGCCTCGTGCCGATCGCCGAGCATCACCGTCACGTCGTAGTGACCAGGCGGTACGTCGAAGGTGCACGTGATCGGCTGCGAGCCGCTGCAGTGTGAGAGCAACGCCGGGTCGGGATGTGGCGCCGGACCGAGTCCACCGGCGGCCGCTGGTTGAGTGAAGGTCAGGCCGGCACAGAGGACAAGTGCGCCGGCGACGATGCGCGGCGTCATGGGTTCACAATCTGGTCGCCGACCAGAGCCAGCGTCTGGATCGCAGCGAGGCCGTAGAGCGCCGTGGTGTTGGTAGAGACCCACGTGGCGGCCTCTGTCGGGTTGAGCGTCTTGGTGACGGGCTGGGCGCTCCACGGCAGCGTCGGTGCGTAGCCGTCGCCGGTGTAGAACTCCTTCCAGGCACGAGCGGCCAGATCGTCCCGGTTCAGCCGGACGGCTGCGTAGGCGGTGAGTCGCGAGTGACCCTGACGCAGGATGAGATTGCCGAAGTACGCGCCGCACTCCGCGGTCTGCTCTTCCCTGGTGGCGTTGAAGAGACGGCAGTACTGCAGCCACGCCTTCTCGAAGGCAGGCAGCTCCACCAGGTCGAGTAGCTCGGCGCAGATCTCCACCTGGCCGAACATTGCGCTCAGGTGCGAGACACTGACCGTCTTCTCGGTCACCGGCGCGAACCGACCGGTGTCCAGGTCGTAGAGGCCGCCGCCCGTCACGAAGCCGTTGGGCATCGCACCGATGGTCTCCATGGTCGCCAGCAACTTGGTCTTCGCCACGTCGGCCTTCGGGCCGTGCCGTTCCCACTCGGTCAGCCAGGCGGCCGCCAGTCCACTCCAGTCCGTGCCGAGGCCTATAGCCAACGCATGCGGGTCAGGTGTGTACGGCTCGGTGCGGATCTTCCGGAGCGGATCCAGTACGAGGAAGGTTCGGTCGGAGTCGACCAGCTCGGACAGTAGATCACCGGTGCGTTCGTCGGCCGTGAGGTAGTAGTAGAACCGGCGGTAGATCGCAGTACTGATCCGCTGTTGCTTGGCACTGTCCGCCCAGTGCTGTACGCCGTGCCGGGTCCCCAGACCGGCCCACTGCCCTAGGTGGTAGACGTCGACCTCACCAGTGTGTCGAGTCATCGCCTCGGCGAACCGGAAGATGTCGGCCCGGCCGGACCGCAGGAACGAGTACCAGAGCCACAGATCCGGTGACAGCTCCGAGTTGTCCCAGGCGTATCCGCCCACGTCGTACCGCCAGACCAGCCGGTCCTCGTCGAACGTGTGCATGATGTCGCCGTAGTCCCAGAAGCCGTACCAGTGCCGCTGCTCCACCTGGCCGCGGTAGTAGTCGAATAGGAAGTCCAGGTGGTCCTCGATCGCCTTCTTCGCCGGGTGCGAGCGGTCGACCGGCGTGACCAGCCCACCGAACACCTTGGTCGACACCAGCTGGTCCACCGGGTTCACCAGTTGCGGGGGAGTCTGTACCTGGTCCGCCATTGAGCTGAGCCGCTCGGCCGTCGGCGTCGCGGCCAGCGCCCAGAACGTCAGCTCGCTGGTCCGGGCGATCCCGTACGGCGTACCGAAGCCTGGTTCGTAGTCCTCGTAGGTGATGTTGAGGCCCTCTAGTTGCTCCGGATACGTGTCCTGGCCCATGTCGTCGTGGTAGAACCGCGTGTCCATCGCCCCGGCGTCGGGCGACCAGAGCCACACAGTCACCTCGGCCTCGTCGGTATGCGCACCACGGATGTCGAGCTGGGTCGGATGCCGTTGCCAGAAGTCGCGCAGCCCGAACGCCAGGCCACCGCTGACACCACCGACGTAACCGAGTCCTGGTGCGCGCTTGCCCTGGTCGACTGCGATCCAGCCGTAGCCCTTCTTCGTCCGCTTCTTCACGGTGAAGCCGTCGGCCGACAATTGGCTCAGCGTGTAGTCGCCCCACTCGGGGATGTACTGCAGCCGCGTAGTCACTCGCTGATCCCACGTGGCCGGATCGGGCAGCTTCGTCCCGGCGATCTGTGCAGCCCGGACAGCAGTTCCTGGATCGCGGCGCAGTCCCGTGATGCCCTTCACTGCTTCACTCAGCGCTCCACCGGACTCACCTGCGAAGCGCACATGCCGGTCGTACGACGCGTCGCGCAGCGGCACCCGGAACCGCACACCGAGCCCAGCGATGTAGTCGTGCTGACCATCCCGGTCGTACACGAAGGTGTGCATCATCCGGACGTTCTCTGCACCCGCGTAGAAGTACAGCCGGACCGTGAACGGCAACCACGCTTTGCCCTTGGTGTTGGTGGTGGTGTGCTTGCCACTGATCCGTACGACGGCGCGGACTGGACCCGACTGCTCGACGACCACGCTCTCGACGGAGCTCTCGAATCGCTCGCGGGTAATGCTGCCCTGCTCGTCCTCGGAGATCTTGTCCTGCTTGAGATTGACCAGGGTTGCCTTGCGCGCGATCTCGACTCCGCCACGCCAGATCTGACTGATCAGCTCCGAGCCGCTCTTGCGGATGCGGGCCTTGATCACTCCGGTGTCGACGTCGAGGTAGCTCTTCTCGTCCTTCACCGTCACGGCTGTCGCCGGCACGGCCGCAGTACCAGGCGTCAAGGTGTAGGAGTGAGCAGGAGCCGGCGCAGCAATGGCGTGCGCACTCCACTTGAGCGTGCCGTCCGGCCAGTACGCCGTAGGCCAGCTCTGCACTGGTACTGCGCTGCCGTCAGCTGCTGTGAGCGAGAACGTCTGGTCCGGCGGCACGGCTCCCTTCGGCCACGGCGTACCCCAGGTCGTCACGGCCGCGGTGGCAGGCCGGCCCTCGAGCCACGTCAGGTTCACAGCCGGTACTGCGGCCGGCCGCGCGGCCGCGGTCGGCAGATCGATCAGAGAGGCCACCGGGGCGGCGGCCAAGGTGGCAAGGATTTGTCGACGGGTGATCTCCATGCTTGTGGCACCTCTGTCTGGGCGAATTGAATCGTCTCAATCTCGGGCTATGGAAAGCGCTTGTCAAGGCTTCGGTAAGCGGTTGCCCGAAACCGGCCTCAGGGCTGGGAGACGCGCAGGTTCGCGTAGTCGCCGATCATCGGCGCCATCTGACGGAAGCCGACCTTCCCACCGCTGAGCGGCTGCGGGTCGCGCCAGCTGAACGAGACCACCTCGTTGATCGCAAAGGTGATCAGGCCGTCATGGATCGTCAGCCGGAGGCGGTAAGGGCCGGTCGCGTCGATCACCGACGGAAGCGGGTCAGCCCCCTGGGCGACGAGCTCGAAGCCGTAGCTCTTGCGCAGGTTGCAGGTGTGGAGAGCGCGCTCGGCCGGCCAGCGGCGCCGGAAGTACGAGACGTGGTAGGCGTCCAGATCGCCGTGGTGGTACTGCTCGTACGGGCCGGTCCGTGGTGCGAGGTCGAAGAGGTCCTCACCGTTGCGGCCCCTGGCGTGGAAGAACAGGATGCACAGGCCGGGCTCGCGGATCGGCCAGAAATCCCACTCCACGATGAGGTTCGGCCCGAAGTCCGCTGGGCCAGTCAGCTTATCGGTCCGTTGATCCCCGGCGTGTCGCCCTTCGTTGGTCCGAAGTTACCGTTCGCCGGAAGATGACCTCTGGTTTCTCGGGACCGATGAACCCCGACACACCGGGTATCAACGGACCGATGACGGGGTTCTTACTGGCGGGTAATGTGCCGGTATGGCGAGTCGGGTGTTGGGGATGTGGGAGAGGTTGCGGGGGATGCCGGGCGGGACTCGGGTGTTCTCGATCGCGTTCACCTGGAAGGCGCCGTACTTCCGGTCCATCAGGCCGCGGTTCGTTCAGGTGAGCCCGAATTACGCGGCGCTCGTGCTGCCCAAGCGGCGGGCGGTGCAGAACCACATCGGCACCGTGCATGCCATTGCCGTGTGCAACGGTCTCGAGGCTGCGATGGGTGCGCTGGCGGAAGCGACCGTTCCCAGTGGGAAGCGCTGGCTGCCGAAGGGGATGGAGGTCGCGTACCTGGCGAAGTCGACCTCGGATCTGACCTGCTCGGCCGAGACCGACCCGGATGCCTGGAGCGCCGGGCCCGACGTACCGGTCCATGTGAAGGCGGTCCGGACGGACGGCACTGTGGTCGTCGAGGGCACGATCAATCTGTGGGTGACCGACAAGTTGTCCTAATGCCCTCGCCGCGCTGATCGGGCGCATCGTAGGGTCGTGCCGTGACTGATGCTTTGCGACTCGTCGACATTGCTGTTGAGCACCTCGACGAAGTGATCCGGGTCAGGTCCAGGTCGTTCGGGCCGCTGGATGCCGCCACTCGGGAGAACTGGATCAAGGACGCCAAGGAGTTCGTCGACGACGGCCGGTTCCTCGGGGTGATGGACGGCGACGAGGTGGTCGCCGCAGCCCGGTACTGGGACTTCAAGCAGTGGTGGGGTGGCCGGCAGGTGCCGATGGCCGGTGTCGCGGGGGTGGTCGTCTCCCCGGAGTACAGAGGTCGCGGTGTCGGCAGCATGATGATGCGTGGCGTACTGCGGCGCGCGGTCGAGCAGGGCTACCCGCTCACCGCGCTGTATCCGGCGACCACGGTGATCTACCGGCATCTCGGCTACGAGTACGGCGGCGGCCGGTACCGGTTCAGCTTCCCCTCGCACGGCCTGCGAGCCCTTGGTGGCAAGGAAGTTCCGGTACGCCGTGCTGGTGCCGACGACGCCGCCCGGATCCTCGAACTGGTCGCGGAGGCGCACACCGCCGGTCGTACGAGCGGTCCGTTGGTCTGGGCCGAGTCGAAGGTCGCCGACTGGCTAGCGGACGACGACAACTTCGGCTACCTCGCCGACGATGGTTTCGTCGTCTACAACTGGGACGGCGGAGACCTGCGCGTCGACGAGATCATCGCCGGCTCTGAAGCAACGGCGCGAGCACTGTGGGCCACTGTCGGCTCTGGCTCTTCTATAGCGCGCACTGTGAATGCGTATGTGCCGCCGAGTGACCCGATCCATCTACTGATCGAGCAGGAGGCCGACAAGCACGCGCAGCTCCAACGGTGGATGCTCCGCCTGCTAGACGCGCCAGCAGCGATCGCAGCACGAGGCTTCGCAGTCGGAGCGTCGCTAGAGACTGAGCTGGAGCTGGATGACGCAGAGCTCCCGGGCAACACCGGCCGCTGGCACCTCTCTGTTGCCGACGGCTCCGGTTCGCTGACACCGTCCACTGCCACTGGCGAAGCGCTCCGCCTCAACGCCCGAGGCCTGGCCGCCCTGTACGCCGGTACGCCGCTCGCGACCCTGCGTCGGGCAGGACTCGCGGCCGGGGGTTCGCAGCCGGACGATGCCGCCCTGAACACCGCGTTCACCAGCGCGTCGTACATGCTCGACTACTTCTGATCGGTTTCCCGCGCGTCGATTTCTTGCTCGGGGGACGGGCTACTAGGGTTGTCGAACACACGTTCGGAGGTAGTCCATGCGCGTACTCGGTGTCGACCCTGGCCTGACCAGGTGCGGCCTCGGCGTCGTCGAGGGATCGCCAGGACGGCCGCCCGCGCTGGTCGCGGTCGGTGTGATCAGGACTCCCGCCGATCTGGATGTCGCCAAGCGACTGGTTCTGATCGAGGCGGAGATCGAGGAATGGATCGCCACCCACAAGCCGGATGCTGTCGCCGTCGAGCGGGTGTTCGCGCAGCAGAACGTGCGGACGGTGATGGGGACCGCACAAGCGTCCGGGGTGGCGATGGTGGTTGCCGCCCGGCATGGGTTGCCGGTGGCGCTGCATACGCCGAGTGAGGTCAAGGCTGCCGTGACGGGGTCCGGGCGAGCGGGCAAGGAGCAGGTGACGACGATGGTCACCAGGATCCTGAAGCTGGCCGAGCGGCCGACGCCCGCGGACGCGGCGGACGCGCTGGCCTTGGCGATCTGCCATGTCTGGCGCGGCGGGGTGACGAGCCGGCTGCAAGAGGCGGCCGGCACCCGGGCGGAGCTGGAGGCGAAGGCGCAGGCACAGTCCCGCCTGCAGGTCGCCCGGTTGCGAGCAGCAGTCGCCGCACAAGGCGGCAAGCGATGAGCGCCGCGGTGGCGGTGAGCGCTCCGCAGTACGGGGTGAAGATGACGGCGGCGGCGCGGGTGCGTCGTAGTACGGGGAGGTCTTGATGATTGCGTTCGTGCGCGGGCCGGTGGCGGCGATCGGGCTGGACAGTTGTGTGATCGAGGTCGGGGGAGTGGGCCTGCAGGTCTACTGCCATCCGGGGACGCTGGCGACGCTGCGGCCGGGGCAGGAGTTCAAGCTCGCCACCTCAATGGTCGTGCGGGAGGACTCGCTGACGCTGTACGGCTTCGCCGACGTTGACGAGAAGGAGCTGTTCGAGCTGCTGCAGACCGCCTCGGGGGTCGGCCCGAAGCTGGCGCAGGCGGCGCTCGCCGTACTGAGCCCGGACCAGCTGCGGCAAGCAGTCGCTGCGGAAGACCTGGCCATGTTGGTGAAGATTCCCGGCGTCGGCAAGAAGGTCGCGCAGCGCCTCGTGCTGGAGCTGAAGGACAAGATCGGGGCGCCGTCGCGAACGGTTTCCGGACGCCCGCTGCAGCCGGCCGAGGCCTGGCGCGAGCAGGTGCATGCCGGTCTGGTCGGCCTCGGCTGGTCCGCGCGGGACGCCGAAGACGCCGTGATCGCCGTGTCCCCGTTGGCTGCGGGCAGCGCCGAACCGTCGGTGCCTGACCTACTCAGGGCCGCGCTCCGCGCGTTGTCGAAGGCCTAGCGATGGACGACAACGTCAGACCACTGGTGTCGGCGGACCTGGCGGATCTCGAGGAACGCAAGATCGAGTCCGCGCTCCGGCCGCGCACCCTCGCGGAGTTCGGTGGGCAGCGCCGGGTCAGCGAGCAGCTGGAGTTGGTGCTGCACGCCGCCCGCGGGCGGAACCGAGCGCCCGATCACGTGCTGCTGTCCGGTCCGCCCGGACTCGGCAAGACAACACTGGCGATGATCATCGCCAGCGAGCTGGCCGCGCCGCTGCGGATCACCAGTGGTCCGGCGATCCAGCACGCGGGCGACCTGGCTGCGATCCTGTCCGGGCTGAACGAGGGCGAAGTGCTCTTCCTGGACGAGATCCACCGGATGTCACGGCCGGCCGAAGAGCTGCTCTACATGGCGATGGAGGACTTCCGCGTCGACGTGATCGTCGGCAAGGGGCCGGGCGCAACTGCTATTCCCCTGGAGATTCCGCCGTTCACGCTGGTCGGCGCGACGACCCGGGCGGGTCTGCTGCCGGGGCCGCTGCGGGACCGGTTCGGGTTCACCGGGCATCTGGAGTTCTACGAGGCGGCCGAGCTGGAGAAGATCATCAAGCGGTCGGCCGCGCTGCTCGAGGTCGACATCACCAACGAGGCGGCGGCCGAGATCGCGTCCCGGTCCCGCGGCACACCCCGGATCGCGAACCGGCTGCTCCGCCGGGTCCGCGACTTCGCCGAGGTGCGTGCCGACGGCATCGTCACGATCGCGCTGTCCAAGTCCGCCCTGGAGCTCTACGAGGTCGACAAGATGGGCCTGGACCGCCTCGACCGCTCGGTCCTGGAGGCCCTGTGCCGTCGCTTCGGCGGCGGCCCCGTCGGCCTGTCCACCCTCGCGGTAGCGGTCGGCGAGGAACGCGAAACAGTCGAAGAGGTCGCCGAACCGTTCCTGGTCCGCTCGGGTTACCTGGCCCGTACGCCGCGCGGCCGGGTCGCCACCCCGGCGGCGTGGCGTCACCTGGGCCTCAGTGTCCCCAAGGGCGCCACTTTCGCCGACACCCTCTTCGACACCGACGACGAGTGAGCCGGGCACGATTCGGCCGGCAGGGGCGTTGGAATGGGTGACGAGTAACGCAAACGTGACCCCCTGTTATGAGGTACTTATCGTCCCTCAGGGTTAGACTCCCCGGTGGCCTGACCTCGGGCCATCCCGCCGTATCCTGCGCGCTTGAGCAGAGCGTGCGGAACACCCGTACTCTCGACGAAGGATTCTGAGCCCCGATGCAACTGATCGCCGTACCGATGGCCTCCTCCGGCGGAGGGGGCATCACGCTCCTGCTTCCGCTGATCCTGATCGTCGGGATGATCTGGTTCATGAGCCGGACCCAGAAGAAGCAGCGCCAGAAGCAGGCCGACACCGTGGCGATGCTGACGCCGGGCACCAAGGTGATCACCACCAGCGGCATGGTCGGCATCGTCGAGGAGGTCGACGACGAGTACGTGACGCTGGAGATCTCCGAGGGCGTCCTGATCCAGCTCGTGAAGGCCGCGGTCGGCCGGGTCATCCCGGACGACGCCGAGGAGCCGGCCGATGAGGCTGCCGACGCCGAGGAGCCGGTGGTCGACGAGGCGCGGGACACCGTCGACGTGCCCGAGACCGGCGACAAGGTGCAGGACAAGGCGAAGCTGCCGCCCACGCACACCGAGAACTGATTTCCCGTCCTATCGGCGTGCGGCGCGCTGGCGTCCTGGTGACTCTGCGGCGCGCCCAGTAACGCAAAGGTTGAATCTGACGTGGCAACGACGACGACATCCCGCCCGGGACGGCTACTGATCGTCCTGGCGGTCATCCTGGTCCTGCTGTTCGGGATCATGGGACTCACCAAGTCCTGGAAACCCAAGCTGGGCCTGGATCTGCGCGGTGGTACGACCATCACGCTGACCGCGAAGTCGCTGGCCGGCGGTGGGAAGGTGACCGCGGAGCAACTCTCCGAGGCGAAGAACATCATCTCCGACCGGGTGAACGGTGCCGGTGTCGGCGAGTCCGAGATCACCACCTCCAGTGGTGAGCACATCAACGTGGCCGTGCCGGGCTCGAACCGGGACGACCTGGTCAAGCAGGTCGGCCAGACCGCGTTGCTGTACTTCCGGATCGTGTACGACGCGCAGCCGGGTGGCCCGTTGCCGCCGGCGCCGACCACTACGCCGAGCAGCACGCCGTCGTCGAAGCCGAGCACCACCCCGACGAAGCCGGGTTCGACCATCAAGCCGCCGTCGACACCGGCCTCGACGCCGAAGGGCCGGGCCTGGAGCAGCGCCCTGGGCAACGCCACCCCGACCCCGACGCCGAAGCCGAGCACCACCCCGACGCCGACGGCCAAGCCGAGCACACCGGCCACACCGGGTGCCGAGCTGCCCAAGGTCACCGGTGACCCGCTGAAGTGGACCCCGGACGCCACCACCACCGCGGCCTTCGCGGCGGCCCAGTGCGCGACGGTCAAGAAGGACACCGACCCGAACCGGGACGCGCCGGACAAGCCGCTGATCTCCTGCGACCAGGCCGGCCAGTACAAATACCTGCTCGGCCCCGCGATCCTCAAGGGCACCGACCTGTCCGACGCCAGCGCGGGCATCCCGCAGGGCGGGTTCGCCTGGCAGGTCGACCTGAAGTTCACCGGTGACGGCGGCCGGAAGTTCCTCGACGCCACCACGAACATCTCCGCGCGGCCGTCCGGCCAGAACCTGTTCGCGATCGTGCTGGACGGGGTCGCCATCTCGACCCCGAGCGTGACGAACCCGATCCCGGGCGGCGCGGCGCAGATCACCGGCTCGTTCACCGAGACCGAGGCGCGCCAGCTGGCGAACGTCCTGAAGTACGGCGCCCTGCCGGTCTCGTTCGAGGTCTCCACGGTCGACACGGTCTCGCCGCAACTCGGTGGGGATCAGCTCTCGGCAGGTATCACCGCCGGTCTGATCGGCCTCGCGCTGGTCGTCATCTTCTCGTTCCTGTACTACCGCGGGCTGGGCCTGGTCGTCGTCCTGTCGCTGGCCGCGTCCGCACTGCTGACCTACTCGTCGGTCGTCCTGCTCGGCAAGTCGATCGGGTTCACCCTGACGCTGGCCGGTATCGCGGGTCTGATCGTGGCGATCGGTATCACCGCGGACTCGTTCGTCATCTACTTCGAACGGCTCCGCGACGAAGTCCGGGAAGGCCGCAGCCTGCGGTCGTCGGTGGAGACCGGCTGGACCCGGGCCAAGCACACCATCATCGCGGCCGACTCGATCTCGCTGCTCGCCGCCGTGGTGCTGTACGTCCTCGCGGTCGGCGGCGTGAAGGGCTTCGCGTTCACGCTCGGCCTGACCACGCTGATCGACCTCCTGGTGGTGTTCATCTTCACCAAGCCGCTGGTCACCCTGCTGGCCCGGACCGACTTCTTCGGTCACGGTCACAAGCTGTCCGGTCTCGACCCCGAGCATCTCGGGGTGGAACGGCTGCCAGGTCAGCTGAAACCGGGCGGCCGCGGTCCGGCCAAGCCGTCGACGCGTAAGCCGGTTGGAGGCGAGGTCTGATGTCGAAGCTCGGAAGCATCGGTGCCAAGTTGCACCGCGGTGAGGTCTCCTACGACTTCATCGGCAAGCGCAAGCTGTGGTTCAGCGTCTCGATCGCGCTGGTGGTCATCTCGCTCGGCGGGTTGTTCGCCAGAGGTCTTGCCCTCGGCATCGAGTTCAAGGGCGGCGTCGAGTACCAGGCAAATGTGAAGGTCACCAGCAGCACCGTCGAAGACTTCAGCGCCGCGGTGAAGGCGACGAACGCGAAGGACCTGGGCGACCCGGTCGTCACCACGGTCGGTGGCGACAAGGTGCGGATCCAGACCCGTCCGCTGAGCCAGGACGACACCGCCAAGGTGCGGTCCGCGGTCGCGACCGAGGCCAACACCACGGTCGACAAGGTCAGCACCCAGCAGATCGGTGCCTCCTGGGGCTCGCAGATCGCGAACAAGGCGATCCTGGCCCTGATCGTGTTCCTGATCGCGGTGTTCGCCGTGATCTGGTTCTACTTCCGGGAACCGAAGGCGTCGATGGCGGCCATCATCGCGCTGGTCCACGACGTCACCATCACGGTCGGCGTCTACGCCCTGGTCGGCTTCGACGTCACGCCGTCGACGGTGATCGGCGTACTGACCATCCTGGGCTACTCGCTGTACGACACGGTCGTCGTGTTCGACAAGGTGCGCGAGAACACCCGGGGCATCACCGCCTCGAACCGGTTCACCTACAGCGACGCGACCAACCTCGCCGTCAACCAGACCGTCGTACGGTCGATCAACACCACGTTGATCGCGCTGCTGCCGGTCGGGTCGATCCTGGTCGTCGGCACCGTCGTACTCGGCACCGGACCGCTGAAGGACCTGTCGCTGGCCCTGTTCGTCGGTATCGCCGTCGGTGCGTACTCCTCGGTCTTCATCGCTCCGGCGCTGCTGGCCACCTTCAAGGAGCGCGAGCCGGGCATGCAGGCGCTGCGCCGCCGGGTGCTCACCAAGCGCGGCGCCACCGTCACCACGGCCTCCGGTACGCCGGTGCCGGTGGCCGCCGGAGCCGCCGCGACGGTGGCGAACGAGCCGTCGACCCGCGTACAGGACCGTCCCGCGAAGGCCGGTACGCCGGTCACGTCGAGCCGGCCGGTGAAGTCGACGAGCGCGGCCGGACGCCCGCAGCCGACCCGCAAGCCGCGGTCCAAGCGCGGTAAGTGATGCGGTCGCTGGAGCAGGTGCTCAAGGACGGCATCCGCGACATCCCGGACTACCCGCAGCAGGGGGTGCTGTTCAAGGACATCACCCCGCTGCTGGCGGACCACGAGGGCTTCAGCATCGTGGTCCAGGCGCTGGCGGCGGCGGGCCGGGATGCCGACGGCAAGGTGGTCGTCGACAAGGTGGTCGGGATCGAGGCCCGTGGCTTCATCCTGGCCGCCCCGGTCGCGCTCGCCCTCGGCGCCGGGTTCGTCCCGGTCCGGAAGAAGGGCAAGCTGCCGGCCGCGACGTACGAGGAGTCGTATGCGCTGGAGTACGGCGAGGCCACCATCGAGGTGCACCAGGACGCGTTCGCCGAGGGCGACCGGGTGCTGGTGATCGACGACGTACTCGCCACCGGCGGGACGGTCGAGGCCTGCCTGCGCCTCGTACGCCGCTGTGGCGCCGAGGTGGTCGGTACGACGGTGCTGCTCGAACTCTCCTTCCTGCCGGGCCGCAAGCGCCTCGACGGGGAGCAGCTAGGCGCCCTTCTCACCGTCTGACCTGCGCTCTCCTCACTGTGTGAAGTCGGGCGTTACATCAATTCGGCGTGTTGTCCACAGCCCGTGTCTGCCTCGTTGGCCGCTGCCCCCTAGACTGGTGGTCTGTCGGCGGAGGGATACGAAGTGGGCGAAGACCCGGCGATGACTTCTGCGGTACCCGATGTGGTCCCGCACGAGCCTCCGCGCGCGCCCGCCGCCGTGCGCCCGGTGGCCAATCCTTCGCCGCCCACGCCCGCTCCACCCAGTGCTCAGCCGCCGCGGATCGCGCCCGCCCGGGTGCGGGCCCGGCTGGCCCGGCTCGGCGGCACCCGGCATCCGAACCGGGCGCCGATGCTGGAGCCGCTGTTTCGCGTCGTCCGGGCGACCCACCCCAAGGCCGATCTGGCGATCATCGAGCGCGCCTACAGAACGGCCGAGAAGTACCACACCGGCCAGCTCCGCAAGAGCGGTGACGCCTACATCACCCACCCGCTCGCGGTGGCGACGATCCTGGCCGAGCTCGGCATGACCGCACCGACCCTGTGTGCGGCGCTGCTGCACGACACGGTCGAGGACACCGACTACACGATCGACGAGCTGAAGAAGGACTTCAGCGAAGAGATCGCGATGCTGGTCGACGGCGTCACCAAGCTGGACAAGGTCAAGTACGGCGAGTCCGCGCAGGCCGAGACGATCCGCAAGATGGTCGTCGCGATGGCCAAGGACATCCGGGTGCTGGTGATCAAGCTCGCCGACCGGCTGCACAACATGCGCACGCTCGGCTTCCTGCGGCAGGAGAAGCAGGAGCGGATCGCCCGCGAGACGCTCGAGATCTACGCCCCGCTGGCACACCGGCTGGGTATGAACACGATCAAGTGGGAGCTCGAGGACCTGTCCTTCTCGACCCTGCACCCGAAGGTGTACGACGAGATCGTCCGGCTGGTCGCCGAACGCGCCCCGTCCCGCGACGAGTACCTGGCCACGGTGATCGAGCAGGTGCACGAGGACCTGCGCGCGGCCAAGGTGAAGGCGACCGTCACCGGCCGGCCGAAGCACTACTACTCGATCTACCAGAAGATGATCGTCCGCGGCCGCGAGTTCGGCGACATCTACGACCTGGTCGGCATCCGCGTGCTGGTCGAGTCGGTCCGGGACTGTTACGCCGCGCTCGGTGTGCTGCACGCGCGCTGGAACCCGGTGCCCGGCCGGTTCAAGGACTACATCGCAATGCCGAAGTTCAACATGTACCAGTCGCTGCACACCACGGTGATCGGTCCTTCGGGCAAGCCGGTGGAGCTGCAGATCCGGTCGTTCTCGATGCACCGTCGCGCGGAGTACGGCATCGCCGCGCACTGGAAGTACAAGGAAGACCCGAACTCGCCGGTCCCCGAGGCGGGGGCCGCGCCGACCACGGATGTCAGCACTCCGAACGAGATGCCCTGGGTGCGGCAGCTGGTGGACTGGCAGCGGGAGACCTCCGACCCGTCGGAGTTCCTCGACTCGCTGCGCTTCGAGATCAACAACTCCGAGGTCTACGTCTTCACCCCGCGCGGCGACGTGATGTCGCTGCCGACCGGCTCGTCACCGGTCGACTTCGCGTACGCCGTGCATACCGAGGTCGGGCACCGCTGTATCGGCGCCCGGGTGAACGGCCGGCTGGTGCCGCTGGAGAGCACACTCGAGAACGGCGACGTGGTCGAGGTGTTCACCTCGAAGGCCCAGGGCGCCGGACCGTCGCGCGACTGGCTCACCTTCGTCAAGAGCCCGCGGGCGCGCAACAAGATCAAGCACTGGTTCTCCAAGGAGCGCCGTGACGAGGCGATCGATCACGGCAAGGACGCGATCGCGAAGCAGCTCCGCAAGGAGGGTCTGCCGCTCCAGCGCCTGCTGTCGCACGAGACCCTGACCGCGGTCGCGAACTCGCTGCGGTATCCCGACGTGACCGGTCTGTACGCCGCGGTCGGCGAGAGCCACGTGAGCGCGCAAGCCGTCGTACGGCGTCTGATCGAGACGTACGGCGGAGAAGAGGGCGCGGCCGAGGATCTGGCCGAGGGGCTGCGGCTGCCGCAGACCCGGGAGCGACGTAAGCGCACTGCTCGCGGCGACGCCGGTGTCATCGTCAAGGGCGCGACGGACGTGCTGTCGAAGCTCGCCCGCTGCTGTACGCCGGTGCCCGGGGACGAGATCATCGGCTGGGTCACCCGGGGTGCCGGCGTCTCGGTGCACCGGGCCGACTGCGCCAACGTCGAGAACCTGCAGACCCAGCCCGAGCGGATCGTCGAGGTCGAATGGGCCCCGACCGCGCAATCGGTCTTCCTGGTCGCGATCCAGGTCGAGGCGCTGGACCGGGCACGGCTCTTGTCGGACATCACGCGCGTCCTGTCGGACTACCACGTGAACATCCTGTCGGCGGCTCTGACGACCACCCGCGACCGGATCGCCAAGTCCCGCTTCACCTTCGAGATGGGCGATCCGACCCACCTGGGCCACGTCCTGAAGGCCGTCCGTTCAGTAGAGGGCGTCTTCGACGTCTACCGAGTCACCCAGTAGCGCGTTTGCGAGCCCTGGGAGACTGCAACCATGGTCTCCTCGGGTGAGTTCGGCCGCCGGAGCCTCCTGATCGCCGGCGCCGGCCTGCTGGCCGGCTGCAGCAACGGCTCTGGCTCCACCAAGCCCTCCGCCTCCTTTGACGGGCCAACGCCAACAGGCCCGATGCCCCCTAGCTCGGCGCCTGGCTCCTCTCCGACTGTGTTGCCAACACCGCCCGCACCTTCACTGCCTGCGGTCCGCACCTGGTCACCGGGCGCCGGCGAGATCAAGCCCCAGGTGAAAGCCACCGCCGTAGCTGCGGTGGTCAAACTGCTACAGAAGGCCAACTCAACCGTCGAAGTGATCGACGCCCAGTACGGCGGAGTCTTGAGCAGCACCGCGAGCGTCCTGGTCCCGTGCCGCGTCTACACCCTCACCAACGGCAAGCTGACCACCAGCGGCACGACAGTCGACGTACGCCTCGTCCGCTCAGGCACGACCTGGCGCGTCACCGCCCTCCACCCCGCCCAACCCGGCGCCCCCGCCAAAAACCTCACCCGCGCGGCCGGTCAGGTCCTGGCGAGCGACCGCATCTCCCTCCCACCCGCCTCAGCCGCCGACATCCGCTCCGGCACCATCCACGACACCGTCCTCACCGCGATGCTCGAACTCGCGAACACCTACCGCATCGGCATCTCGGTCATCCGCTCCGGCCACCCCCTCGACGTCTTCGGCACCACCCGCCCCAGCGACCACCCCCGAGGCCGAGCCTTCGACACCTGGCAGATCAACAACCGCGCGGTCGTAGACCCTACGACCCCACGCTCCTTGATCACCGCCTACATGCGTGCGGCAGCCTCCACCGGCTCCTACAACGTGGGCGGCCCCATCCGCCTCCCCGGCCCCACCTACTTCTCCGACCAAACCCACCACGACCACATCCACACCGGCTACCGCACCTAGTCGGCATCCTCGCGTCACCCATCAAGCCTTGGGAGGGCACGGGATGACCGAGGCAAGCGACGACGGCCACGCGATCAAGCTGGCCAATGAGTCCTACCGGTGGTACCGAGACCGCGCTATTGCCTGCCGCCGCGGATACCAGATCCAGGAGAGGGTGACCCTGGTCGTCGCGGCCGCGATCCCCGCATCGGCGGTCCTCACCCACAACGACGCCCGGATCCCCGCCATCCTCGGCGCCCTGGTCGTGATCCTGCCCGGTCTCCGAGCCATCTTCCACTGGCAAGAGAACTACCTACGCTTCAGCGGCGCCCGCGAAGCAGTCAAAACCCAGCGCCGCCTGTACGAAACCGGCGCCGCACCCTACGACGACCCCACCACCCGCGACCGCGAACTAACCCGCGAAATCACCCGAATAGAACAAGAAGAAGCCGCCGGCTGGATCAAAGTAGCCGCCGAACACCCCAAACCCTGACTCACCACCAGCACCGCAGCAGCTTCCTGGGTAGCCCTGGTCTCCGTGGTGACAACTCGCCGCTAGGCGGGGCCAAACGTTGCTGGACTCAGCCCAGTACTGCGGTGGCCGCGAGGTTTGACGTCACCCCGCTCAGTGCCAACGCAGTAGCCGAGGCCAAATGGCGAAACATCTGCTTACCTGCCATAGCCACCACCTCCTTTCCGGTGCCTTCCTTGCGCGTTGCGTTCCGAAGGAGTTCGGTCGAGGCATAGAGGAATACAGCCGTTACCAGTACGTACGCCATCGCCAGGCCCGGTACTGCTACCGGGCTCAATCCAGCGAGTCAGCTTCGCATCGCGCCGCTACACAGGTCAAGGCAGAACGGCAGGCGGCGCGACGGCTCACCACCGACGAGGCAGGCGGGGTTGTTGGCAGAGGAAGGCGCCTACGGCTAGTTCTAGGGCGGGGTAGGAGCCCCAGAGGTCGGGGCGGCGGACGGAGATGATGTGCCAACCGAGGGCGCCCAGTTCCGTACGGCGTACTTCGTCGCGCTGCTCGTCCTTCGCCCGGGAGTGCCAGCGGTCGCTGTCGTACTCCAGGCCTAGCAGCCGGCCGTCTTCGGGGTGGTCGGGGTAGCCGACGTCGATCCGGTACTCGCGTCGCGGGCCCTGGACCCGTACCTGCAGGTCGGGTTTGCCGAAGCCGGCGTCGATCAGGCGGAGACGGAGCCAGGATTCACCGGGCGAGGCGGCCCGGCGGTCGGCGTACGAGAGGATCTGGCGGGCCTGGATGATTCCGGGGCGGCCGTCGTACGCGGTGGAGGCGGCGCGGACGGCCCAGCGATCGGCGATGCCGGAGCGGAGCATGGCGTCGACTGCGGACAGGGCGAACGGGCGGGGAAGCTGCATGGCGAGCTCGACGGTGGTGGCGATCGGGCTGGTCACCGGTAGTCCGGCGACCTCGACCACGTCGGTGGCCTCGCGGGTCCATTGCACGTCGATTTCCTTGCTGGCTTGGAGCGCGGTGGTCTCGATGCCGTGGATCCAGGCAGCGGTCAGGCCGCACGCGACTCCGCCTGGTGGTAGCAGGAGTCGGATTGCTTCTGCGCGGAGCTCGCGCGAGTCGGGTACCCGGACGTCGACGTACACGCCTTTGACTACCTGACGGATCTCGCCCGCACCTAGCAGCCAGCGGAGTTTGCCGCGGACCTGGTGGGCCCGGAACGGCAATCCGCAGAAGAACAAAGGAAACTCGGCAGGCAGCATCCGAGAAGGATGGCTGATTCACCCCGGACCATGCTTCGCGTTGTCCACAAGACATCTTGGGGCGCCGGCATCACGCTGGACCGGGTGCCGGGTGCCGGGTGCCGGGAGCCGGGAGCCGGGTGCCGGGGGTGACGGCGTCAGGTACGGCGGGAGGGGATGACCGCGCGGGTGTTGATTCGCCAGCCGTCTGGGGTCCGGATGACCTCGTCTTCGTAGATGACGGTGCCTGCTCGGCCGTCTGCCATTACCGAGAGGCCTTTGGAACGGACTGAGGCGCGGTCGTCGAGGTCGGGGTCGGGCGTGACGATCACGTTGGTGACGTGGTGCCCGGCGGGCTGGTCGCCGGGGGCGGAGGTGAAGAGGTCGATCAGGGCGGGCAGCCCTCGGACGATGCCCAGGCCATAGGCAGTCACGTCGTACGACGCGTCGGGTGTCAGCAGTAGTCCGAGGTCGTCGGAGCGCCGGTCGTCCGCGAGATGCCCGTGCAGCGACACCAGTTCGTGAATGGCCAGCCGGTCTTCGGTGGTCAGTGGCATCGGCACTCCTGGGCGATCGTGGGAGAGGATAAGACGATGACTGATCCTAAACGGGGCGAGCGCCCCGCTTCAACCGGGTATCGCCGACGGGATGCCGTTGCCAATCGCGCCAAGGTGGTGGCGGCCGCCCGGGAGGCGTTCGAGACGGAGGGACTCGGCGTGTCCCTCGACGAGATCGCCCGGCGGGCCGGCGTCGGCGCGGGTACGGTGCACCGGCACTTCAGGACCAAGGCGGAGCTCGTCGACACTGTCCTCGCCGCCGCGGTTGAGGACCTGGTGGTCGCGGCGAATTCCTATGCCGGGTCGGACGAACCAGGCGAGGCTCTGCGGGACTTTCTGGTGCGGCTGGTCACCGAGGGGGCCGCGGCGCACGAGCTCGCCGCGCGGCTGCAGGTCGGCGCGGGCAACGTCGAGGCCGCAGTGTCTGAACCGGTCGCCGAGCTTGACCGTGCGATGGGCCTACTCCTGTCCCGCGCCCGCGACGCAGGGGCCGTCCGTACCGACGTCGACGACCGCGACCTGGCAGCGATCGTCGCCGCCGCCCACGCGGCCTATGTCCACCCCACGGGCGGCGAACACGCACTCATGCTGGTGCTGCGTTCGCTTGAGACCTAGCTGAATTCGGAGAGGGCGTTTTGGGCTTGGGTCAGCCACTCTCGGCGGGCGGCGATGGATTCGCGGGCCTCGTTGGCCTTCTTGGTGTTGCCCTGGGCCTCGAATTTGGCGGCCTGCTTTTCGAGGTCGGCGATGAGCGACTGGAGTTGCTTGACAGTGGCCTCGGCGCGGGCCCGTGCTTCGGGGTTGGAGCGCGCCCAGACGTCGTCCTCGGCGGACTTGACGGCTTGTTCGACCGCGCGCAGGCGGGCGTCGATCGGGCGCATCGAGTCGCGCGGGATCTTGCCGATGGCGTCCCAGCGGTCGAGCAGGTCGCGGAGCTGGTCGCGGGCGACCTTGGCGTCCTTGACCGGCAGGATCGCCTCGATCTCGACCAGCAGTGCTTCCTTCTGAGCGAGGTTGGCGATCTGCTCCTGGTTCTCCTCGGCCTGTACTGCGTCGCGCGCGCCGAAGAACGCGTCCTGGGCGCTGCGGAACCGGGCCCAGAGCTTGTCGTCGACCTCGCGCGGCGCGGGACCGGCCGCCTTCCACTGCCGCATCAGATCGCGGAAGCGGCCCGACGTCGGTCCCCAGTCGGTGGACGAGGACAGCGATTCCGCCTCGGCGGCGAGCCGCTCCTTCACCACGGCCGCCTCGTCACGCTTCGAGGAGAGCTCAGCGAAGTGCTGCTTGCGATGCCGGGTGTACGTCGTACGGGCGGACGAGAAGCGATGCCACAGCTCGTCGTCGCTGGACTTGTCGAGCCGGGGGAGTGCCTTCCACTCGTCCAGCAGCTCGCGCAGCCGGGTGACGCCGTGCCGCCAGTCGGTGCCGGCCGCGATCGTCTCGGCCTCGGTGGCGATCTTGGTCTTGGCCTCGCGGGCCTCCTCGACCTTCGCCGCGCGTTCGGCCTTCTTCTTCTCGCGCTGCTGGGCGACCAGTGGGCTGAGCGCGTCGAGCCGGGACCGCAGGCCGTCCAGGTCACCGACCGCCTGGGCCTCGTCGATGGCCGCGGTCACCTTCTTCACGGCGGCGCGGGCGTCGTCGGGGGAGACGGTGCCGGCCTGGACCCGCTTCTCCAGCAGGTCGACCTCGAAGGCCAGCGCGTCGTACCGCCGGGTGTAGAAGGCGAGCGCCTCCTCCGGGTTCGCGTCCGGCCACTGGCCGACCGCTCGTTCGCCGTCCTTCGTCCGGACGAACACCGTTCCGTCGTCTGCTACCCGGCCCCAGCTTTCCTCGGCCACAACTCGCCCCTTCCGGCGGTATGTACTGCGCTCGTGCCCATTCTGGTCAGTCGCCGGTTCATCCGGGACAACAGGGTCCAGCCGGGCGCGTCGGGGAGCTGTCCCGACGCTTATCCCTGAACAATCACAAACTCGCCGCCGCTACGCAACGGGGTTGCCGTCACAATCAGGAACATCGGCGGACATTCGCGGCGGGTGCGGGCCCAATCCGGTTCGAAACCCACCGCGCCCGACCGGTAGCCTTGGCTGGTCCCGCTCTGTTCCAGGAAGGTCTGTCGTGCTCATCGCCGGGTTCCCCGCGGGTCCGTGGGGTACGAACTGCTACGTCGTCGCCACCGGCCAGGGCGCGGAATGCATCGTCGTCGACCCCGGCATGGACGCGGCCGCGGGTGTCGACCAGGTGGTGCGGGAGAACAAGCTGAAGCCGGTCGCCGTGCTACTGACGCACGGCCACATCGACCACATGTTCTCGGTCCTGCCGGTCTGCGGCACATACGACAGCACCGCCTGGATCCACCCCGACGACCGGCACCTGCTCGCAGACCCGATGGCCGGGATCAGCGCGGAGAGTGCCCAGATGCTGCTCGGCGGTGACTACACCTTCGCCGAGCCGGACGATGTCGCGGAACTCAAGGACGGCCAGAGCCTGGAGCTCGCCGGCCTGCAGTTCGTGGTCGACCACACACCGGGCCACACGAGGGGATCGGTCACCTTCACTACGCCGTACGACGGGCCGGAAGACGTGCCCGCCGTGTTGTTCTCCGGGGACGTGTTGTTCGCGGGGTCGATCGGCCGGACGGATCTGCCAGGCGGCGACCATCCGGCGATGCTGCATACGTTGGCCACCAAGATCCTGCCGATGCGCGACGAGATCGTCGTGCTCCCGGGTCATGGCGGCCAGACCACGATCGGCCGGGAAAGAGCGACCAACCCTTACCTGCAGGACCTGGAGATATCGAAATGAGCAAGGCGGCATGAGCAAGATCGGCCCCATGAGCGGGTTCCCCGAATTCCTTCCCGCGGATCGCATCGTCGAACAGCACTTCCTCGACGTCGTCCGCGAGACCTTCGAGCTGCACGGCTTCGCGTCGATCGAGACGCGCGCGGTGGAGCCGGTGGAGCGTCTCTCGAACCAGGGCGAGGACGCGGACAAAGAGATCTACGCCGTACGCCGGCTCGCGGCCGGCCCGGATGATGACGGCCCGGGCATCGGTCTGCACTTCGACCTCACCGTGCCGTTCGCGCGCTACGTGCTGGAGCACGCCGGCAAGCTGGTGTTCCCGTTCCGGCGCTACCAGATCCAGAAGGTCTGGCGCGGTGAGCGTCCGCAGGAGGGCCGCTATCGCGAGTTCACCCAGGCCGACATCGACATCGTGGACAGCGGCGAGCTGCCGAACCACTACGAGGTCGAGCTGCCGCTGGTGATCGCGGACGCGCTGCGCAAGCTGCCGGTGCCGGAGTTCGTCATCAAGGTGAACAACCGCAAGATCCCCGAGGGGTTCTACCGCGGGCTCGGCCTGGACGACGTGACCACCGTGCTGCGGATCGTCGACAAGATCGACAAGATCGGCCCGGAGAAGGTGGTCGAGCGGCTGATCGAGTCCGGCGCCACCGACAAGCAGGCCCGCCTGGCCGTCCAGCTGGCCGATATCTCCAGCACGGACACCTCGTTCGTGGAGAAGGTGCGGGCGCTCGGCGTCGAGCACGAGATCCTCGATGAAGGTCTCGAGCAGCTGAGCGCGGTGATGGCGGCAGCGGCCGAGCACGCCCCCGGTCTGCTGATGGCCGATCTCCGGATCGCCCGCGGCCTGGACTATTACACCGGCGCGGTCTACGAGATCTACCTGGTCGGCCAGGAGTCCTTCGGTTCGGTCGGCGGCGGTGGCCGGTACGACGCGCTCGCGACCGACGGCAAGACGACGTACCCGGGTGTCGGGATCTCCATCGGCATCTCGCGGCTCGTGCACCGGCTGGTCAGCCAGGGCCTGCTGAAGAGCACCCGCAGTACGCCGACCGCCGTACTCGTTGCCCTCAACAACGAAGACGAACGAAGCGACGCACTCCGTACGGCGGCTGCGCTGCGCGCTCGGGGGATCCCGGTGGAGGTGGCGCCGGCCGCGGCCAAGTTCGGAAAGCAGATCAAGTTCGCGGACCGACGTGGCATCCCGTTCGTGTGGTTCAGCACCGACAACGGCGCCGAAGTGAAGGACATTCGCAGCGGTGAGCAGGTGCCGGCCGATCCGGCGACCTGGACCCCGCCCGCGCACGACGTACGACCCAGTATCGAAACCCCTCAGGAGAACTCGTGATCCGTACCCAAACCGCCGGCTCGCTCAGGGCCGAGCACACCGGGCAGACCGTCACGCTGGCGGGCTGGGTGGCGCGGCGGCGTGACCACGGCGGCGTGGCGTTCATCGACCTGCGCGACTCCAGCGGCACGGTCCAGGTCGTCATCCGGGACGAGCAGGCCGCCAGCGGTCTGCGGTCGGAGTACTGCCTGAAGATCGTCGGCACGGTCGCGGCCCGCCCCGAGGGCAACGCGAACCCGGACCTGCCGACCGGTGAGATCGAGATCATCACCGAGGAGATCGAGGTCCTGAACGAGGCCGCGCCGCTGCCGTTCCCGGTCGAGGAGCACCACGCGACGCCGGTGAACGAAGAGGTCCGGCTGAAGTACCGCTACCTCGACCTGCGCCGCCAGGGCCCGGGGGCCGCGCTCCGCCTGCGCAGCAAGGTGAACAAGGCTGCGCGCGACGTGCTCGCCAAGCACGACTTCGTCGAGATCGAGACGCCGACGCTGACCAAGTCGACGCCGGAAGGCGCGCGGGACTTCCTGGTCCCGGCCCGGTTGCAGCCGGGGTCCTGGTACGCGCTGCCGCAGTCGCCGCAGCTGTTCAAGCAGCTGCTGATGGTGGCCGGGATGGAGCGGTACTACCAGATCGCGCGCTGCTACCGCGACGAGGACTTCCGCGCCGACCGGCAGCCGGAGTTCACCCAGCTGGACGTCGAGATGAGCTTCGTCGACCAGGACGACATCATCGCGCTGTCCGAGGAGATCCTGACCGAGCTGTGGAAGCTCGCCGGACACGAGATCCAGACCCCGATCCAGCGGATGACGTACGCCGAGGCGATGGCTCGCTTCGGCAGTGACAAGCCGGATCTGCGGATGGGCCTCGAGCTGGTCGAGTGCACGGACTACTTCAAGAACACGCCGTTCCGGGTGTTCCAGGCGCAGTACGTCGGCGCGGTCGTGATGCCGGGTGGCGCCGACCAGCCGCGCAAGCAGCTGGACGCGTGGCAGGACTGGGCGAAGCAGCGTGGTGCGCGCGGTCTCGCGTACGTGCTGGTCGGTCAGGACGGCGAGCTGGCCGGGCCGGTCGCCAAGAACCTGTCCGAGGAGGAGCGCGCCGGGCTGGCCGACCACGTCGGTGCGAAGCCGGGTGACTGCATCTTCTTCGCGGCCGGTGCGGTGAAGTCGTCGCGGGCACTGCTCGGTGCGGCCCGGCTGGAGATCGGCCGGCGCGGTGGGCTGATCGACGAGTCTGCCTGGTCGTTCGTGTGGGTCGTCGACGCGCCGCTGTTCGAGCCGGCCGACGACGCGACTGCTGCCGGTGATGTTGCTGTTGGTTCGGGTGCTTGGACCGCCGTGCACCACGCGTTCACGTCGCCGAAGCCGGACTCGATGGACACCTTCGACACCGATCCGGGGTCGGCGCTGGCGTACGCGTACGACATCGTCTGCAACGGCAACGAGATCGGTGGTGGGTCGATCCGTATCCACCGCGAGGACGTGCAGAAGCGGGTCTTCAAGGTGATGGGGCTGACCGACGAGGAGGCGACCGAGAAGTTCGGCTTCCTGCTCGACGCGTTCAAGTTCGGCGCGCCGCCGCACGGCGGGATCGCGTTCGGCTGGGACCGGATCACCGCGCTGCTGGCCGGCGCGGACTCGATCCGCGACGTGATCGCCTTCCCGAAGTCCGGCGGCGGCTACGACCCGCTGACCGCGGCCCCGGCACCGATCACCCCGGAGCAGCGCAAGGAGGCCGGCGTCGACGCCAAGCCGGAGCCCAAGGGCGAGGCTGAAGCCAAATAGCAGTGTGTGTGATCACTCAGCGTGCCGTGGCAGTTACCTGCCACGGCACGTTGCATTGCGGTGGAAAGGCTTGAGGATCAGCCGGTTTGGGCGGAAAGTAACTGTTTAGCTACTCCCAATAGACAGTTTTTCACTGAACCTTCCCAGACCGCCCCGCTCGGGAGATCTCATGCCGCATCCTAGATTCCGCCGATTGCTCACCTCAGTCCTGGCCCTGGCCGGGCTCATCGTCGGCGGCCTGGTCGCCGCCACCCCGGCCCACGCGGCCGTCTTCCAGACCTACGGCAGCGGGGTGAACGTCCGCGCCGACGCGTATCTCTCGTCGGCAGTGGTCCGGACGCTTCCCGGCCCGACCTCCATCGACGTCGATTGCCAGAAGGAAGGCGATCTCGTCACCGTCTCCGGCGGCTCCAGCAGGTGGTGGGCGCACATCCCCGCCTTCGGTGGGTACGTGACCGTCGCGTACGTGGCGATCCCCGAGGACAAGCTGCCCGGCGTACCGGAGTGCGGTACGCCGCCGCCGACCGGTGGCGACATCACGCTGGCCGATGTGCAGGCGATGTTCCCCGGCAAGATCGCGAACCCGTCGATCGTGCAGACCGGGTTGCCGTCGCTGAACCAGGCGATGCGGGACGCGAACATCAATACGCCGTACCGGAAGGCCGCATTCCTGGCGACGCTGGTGCACGAGTCGCGGCTGGAGTACAACATCCGCGAGATCGGCGACACCCGCGTGTACGGCGGTCGCGGCTATATCCAGCTGACCGGTGACTTCAACTACGGGCCGGCCGGCAACTACTTCGGCATCAACCTGCTCGGCAACCCTGACCTCGCGCTGTCGCTGCAGTGGAGTGCACCGATCGCTCGCTGGTACTGGACGGTCAACCGCAACATCAACCCGTACGCCGACGCGCTGAACATGGGCAAGGTGAATGCAGCGATCGGCTACCCGGCGGGTGCCGAGGACCAGCGTCGCTGCGACTCCTTCAAGGCCGCGATCAACTACCTGACCGGATCCATCCCGGCCGGCGTGATCTGCACCCGCTCGAAGGCCCTCGCCGGCGACACCAGCAAGCTAAGCCGCTCCCAGTTCGACGCCCTGGGCAGGGTGGGCGGCGGCCTCGGCTGACCCCCTTCCGAACCTGCCGGCCGGGCGCTACTGAGGCCCGGCCGGCTCCGCCGCTTTTCCGTACGACGGTCGCCCGGCACCGCCGCACTGCGGATCTACTGGGTGCCCTCGAAGATTTGTTTGCCTGAGGCATCGAAGGCGCGGATGTCCGTCTCGGCCCGCTCCTGGTCGTGAACGAGTTGGGACGCCTGGACGAATCCGGCGCCGCCCTTGACCGTCACGCCGTACCAGGGGGTGGCGCCGCCCGACCAGCGCAGCCGGAGCTCGACCCGTGCCACCTGCGGAAGCGCGTCGAAGGCGAAGTCGGTGTAGAAGGTCGACTTGCCGCCGCCGCTGGGATTGTTCGAGACGCTCCACTGACCATTGACCGGGAAGTCGAAGCTGGCGCTCCCGCTCGCGGGCCGGTTCTTCTCCAGCCGCTGGTAGTGGTTGTCGATGCACAGCACCCACACGCCCTTGACGGTGGTGAAGGTCTGGATCAGCGCCTGCTGGCCCGGATTGAACGTGCGGTCGTAACCAGGCAGGGTCCGCACCCAGCGTGCGTCGTGGACGGTCGCGGTGTCAGCTTCGGCCGGCACCGGCACCGCCACCCGATCCCCGCTGCCGTCCGTCACGGTCGTCTCGCCCGCGTTCGCGGCCGCCGCGTCGGCCAGGCATTCCCGCGCGTCGGCGAGCGCTATGTTCCGGCTGGCCGGTCCGAGATCCAGCGAGACCTGGGAGGAGGCGTTCGCGGGGACCTTCTGTACCTCTCGGAGGGTGGGCTGGGCGCTGCTCGGCGTCGAGGCGACGGGCGGTGCCGAACCGTCATGGCCGGACCGCGTCAGCAGGGCGATGCCGGTGGTGATGACGGCGATGCCGCAGGCGGCGGCCAGCACGGGTACCCAGGCCGGCCGGCTGCGCTGGGACAGTCGGGCGCGCCGGATCAGGTCCGCGCGGATCTCGTCGGCGCCGGCGAGGTCTTCGACCGGCGGTGGCGTGGTGAGGTTCATCAGGACTCCTCCGGTCCGGGGTGGTCGAGCAGGGCGGGCAGGCGACGGCGGGCGCGGGACAGCCGCGCCTTGACGGTGCCTTCGGCGACACCCAGTACTACGGCGGCTTCGGCGACCCGCAGTCCGGCCCAGTAGACGAGTTCGATCGTCTCCCGCTCGTGCGCCGGCAGCTGCCGCAGCGCTTGCCGTACGGCGCGGATGTGCTGCTCCGAGTCCAGCCGGGCGGCGATCGCGTCGGCGTGATCCGGCTGGTGGCCCGGTTGCGGTTGCCGACTGACGAAGTGCGTCAGGCGGCGCTTGGCCCGGGCGACGTTGCGGAGCTCGTTGCGGGCGATCGTGAGCAGCCAGGCCTTGGCGGTCTCGTGCTGGAGCGGGCCGGGGTCCGAGCGGGTGAACTGTCGCCAGGCGTTGATGAAGGTCGTCTGCACGGCGTCATCGGCGACGGCGTACGACCCGGTGTGGCGTACGGCGTACGCGTGAACCACCGCGGAGTACCGGCTGAAGAGTTCGCCGAGGGCTTCGGGGTCGCAGCGGCGCAGCGCGTCCCACAGTTCGCGGTCCGACGGCTGCGGAGGCACGGCGGGAGGCGGTCTGTCGGGCCGACTCGAAGTCATGGTCATACCCAACAGGGTCCGCAGGCCTTTGCAGGGTTGCCTACTGCGCGCGGAACCAGGTTTTGTCGGGAGTGAGATAGTCGATCAGCGTGAGGCCGGCCTCGGCGAGCTGGGCTTCGAGCTGCTGCTCAGTGAGGTTCTGGACCAGGATGTGCTGGGACCAGGTGCGGCCGTCGACCGTGTGGGTCATCGTCGCCGACTGGCGGTCGCCGGGGAGTTGCTTGGTGTCCGAGATGACGAGGCGGTGGGCCGGTCGGTCGAACGTGGCGTCCTCGGCGAACGAGGCGCGGTCGTGCTGCTGGAGGAGTACGGTGCCGCCCGGATTCAGGTGGTTGGCGCAGGTGGCGAGCATGCGCCGGCGTACGGCGTCGTCTGGGACGTTGATCAGGTAGGACATCAGCAGGACGAGATCGAACCGGCGGTTCAGCCGGAGGTCCTCGATGGTCGAGCACACGGTCTCCGCCCCGGTGACCCCGGCCAGCATTTCGGGCGACTCGTCGACCGCCACCACTTCGTGGCCGAGGGCAACCAATGGGTGGGTGATCCGTCCGGTGCCACAGCCCAGTTCGAGGATGCTCGCGCCCGGCCCGGCCGTTTCGTGGATCAGCTGCTCCTCGCCGCGAGAATCAGCCAGCAGGTACAGCTCCACCGGGCTTCCGTCGGGGGTGATGGCACCCGGGCCTGTTCCGCTCTGTCCAACACTTTTGCGCACAGTCATGCGTCTACCTCAGCCGGTGGTCCGGTCCGTCGCCAGAGTTTCGGGTCAGGCCGAAAGGTCAGGCGGACCGCCAACACTCACCAAGCTAGGGGAGTGGGCGAACGCTGAGCGTGGCGGCTGCCGGTCGGAGTGGTGTTTTCAGGTTGGTGAGTGTTGGCGGTCCGGGGATTAGGCTCGGGGGATGGTGGGTGTGCCGGTGGAGTTGCTGCCGCATCTGCGGCGGGCGCGGGATGTGGCGGACCGCGACTTCGCGGAGGCGCTGGATCTGGAGGCGTTGGCGACAGCGGCCGGCGTCTCGAAGTACCACTTCCTGCGGTGTTTCGCCGCGACCTACGGCGAGACGCCGATGCAGTACGTCAGCCGCCGCCGGATCGAGCGCGCGACCGATCTGCTCCGCGCCACCAACCTGACCGTCACCGAGGTCAGCCTGCTGGTCGGCTACTCGAGTCTGGGCTCGTTCTCGCAGCGGTTCACCGAACTCGTCGGGATCAGCCCGTCGGAGTACCAGCGGACGCAGTCGGGGGCGCGGATCCCCGGCTGCTACGTCTTCATGCTCGGGCTGAAGTCCGCAATTCCGGAGAAGCCGCCGGCGCCGGGGTCGCCGTAGCGTCGGAGCATCACTCACCGCCGAGGAGGAACCTTGATCACCAATGTCAGCCTGATCACCGTCTATGTGAACGACATCGACGAGGCGAAGGCGTTCTACACCGACAAACTCGGGTTCGTGCTGAAGGACGACATCACGCTGAGCCCGGAGTTCCGCTGGTGCACGGTGTACCAGGCCGACCACCCCGAACTCGAGATCGCCCTGCGGATCCCCGGCCCGCCGCTCGACGACGAGTCGGCCGACGCGATCCGCCGGATCGTCGCGAAGGGGATGATGCCGGGCTTCGGCATCGCCACCGCGGACTGCCACAAGACCTTCGAGGAGCTCGTCGCGAAGGGAGTCGAGTTCATCCAGGAGCCGTCGGACCGCCCGTACGGCGTGGAGGCGGTCCTCCGCGACAACTCCGGTAATTGGCTAGTTCTGGTCGAGTCCAAGCCCTACACCCCCGAAGACTTCAGTTGACCCTGACCTCGCCCCCACCCCGCCTTCCCTCCCTTGCCTGTGCTTGACCCGGACTGTTTTGTCTCAATACGGTCTGAGACAAACAGCGCGAGGAGACGTGAATGCAGATCTCGGTTGATCCGGCCGCCGCGAAACCGCCGTACGAGCAGGTGAAAGAGCAGATCGAAGGGTTGATCCGGCGCGGGGAGCTGGCGCAGGGGAGCAGGCTTCCGACGGTGCGGCAACTGGCCGGCGATCTGGGGCTGGCGGTGAACACGGTCGCCCGGGCGTACAAGGAACTCGAAGCCGACCGCCTGGTCGAGACCCGCGGCCGCAACGGCACCTTCGTGCTCGCCTCCCGCAGCCAGGTCGACGACGCGGAGACCCTGGCAGCCGCCGCCACCTTCGCCCGCACCGCCCACCAAGCCGGCCTCAGCCTCCCCGAAGCCACCAGGATTCTCCAGAACGCTTGGTGATCCGAGGGAACTCCGCCCCCGCGGCCTCCGCTGTCGCTCCCACGTCGCGACGGCTTCGCCTGCTCCCCGCCCCCAGGTCCCGCCCTCCTCCGTCGCGCCTCCGCTGCCTAGGTCTGCTGTGCCAGAGGATGCGTCTGGTTGGCTCGCGGGCAGCCCTGCTCAACCATCCCGTGCCCCTGCCAACAGCCGGCCGCGCTCTGTTGTCCCGATCGACAGGATCAATGAGGCAGATCGCCCTCCACCCGGGCCAGGCTGAGCGTGAACTCCTGCGCCCGGCATCGATTGATCCTGTCGGTCGGGACGCTCCACCCGGCGAGGCGGAAACGATTCCAAATTGCTCAGTGGACAACGTTGTCGAGGTCTCGACAGGTGGCATTGCCGTTGTTAATCTCGCCGGCATTTGACAGCGATGTCAGCGACAGGGGAGTGGTCACGATGGTCTCGAGACGAACGTTCTTGGCGAGTGGCGCGGTGGCGGCGGGTGGGTTCGGGCTCGTTCCGGCCTTCACCGACGCGGCGCAGGCTGCCACCTCATCGGCGTCCGGCAGTCCCGCCCGGCTGCTGCCGGCCTTCGGTCGCCCCAAGCACTTGCACTACGGCGATGCCAGCAAACTCAACGGCGCCGATCAGACGCTGTTGACCACCTTGCAAGGTGTCGTCAACCGCACTGAGCCCGAGCTCTACTTCAGCTTCGACACCGGCACCATGAGTACGCCGGACGCCAAGTGGCTCGCCGACATGCACTTGCCGACAACGACGTACAAGAACCCGTTGGACCTGATCGCCAAGTACCGGCATCGCGTCCGCGGCGCGATCATCCACGACCCCGCAGTACCGGACTCCTTGAACGTCGCCACAACCCTTGCAGGGTTGGAGAACGCGGTCGTCGCCGACGCCGACCAAGCCAAGGCCCACGGTCTGCGGATCGTCCAGGACCTGCGCGGAAAGTTCGACGACGACCGGGTGAAGACCTACCGGTGGCAGCTCGACAACCTGTTCCCGCGCGTCACTCACAAGCTGCTCGCGGGTCTGCCGCCGACCAAGGTGGTCGCGGTGGAGAACGTGCAATGGCAAGAGATCGCCCGCGAGACCAGGCAGATCCGCGACTCGTCGAACCGCGGCAGCTACGACCTCGACGTCTCGGCCAAGCTCGGCAAGGGCGAGGTCTTCGTCCGGTTCGCCGACTCGTTCACCGACGACGGCTGGGGCGCCTCGGTCTCCGAGATCACGGTCAAGGCGAACGGCGCCCAGATCGCACACTTCTTCCCCGGTACGCCGGAGGAGGCGCCGTACCTCTTCGACGGCGTCAACTCGTCGATCGGCGGCGAAGCCAACCGCTTCTCAGACGGCGGCGGCTACTTCATCTACCGCTTCGAACCCCCAGCCGGTACGACGTCCCTCGTGGTGACCGTGACGATGTGGAACCAGTACCTCGTCTCCGCGACCGACACCTCGCCGACCAGAATCGAGCCATTCGCATACTTCCGCGACTACGTGGTAGCCACCAAGGCCCTGGTGAGCTGGCTGCCACCCGGTGGTGAGACCGGCGAGCTGCTGGTCGAGCACTTCGCGAAGTACCCGACACTCGCGCCGTACATGGGCTGGTTCGCCAACGACGTCTCCGGCGAGTGGGACGGCGTGGACCTCGCATCGCAAGGCGGTTCGCCGGTAATCGCCGCCGACTTCTACATGAACGGGACCGTGCATGCCGGCTTCACCGCGCCAATCTCCGACAAGGTCCGGCCGGTGCGCAAGATCAGCAAGCCGAAGAACAAGGTCTATCTGACGCTGACCTTCGGTGAAGGCGACAACATCCAGTACTGCCAGCGGCACATGCGCGACCTGTGGGACGACCCGAAGCGTGGCGAGGCTCCTGCCAACTGGACGATCAGCCCGCTGCTGCTGGAAACCGGTCCGGGACTGTTCAGCCACTATCAGCGGACAGCAACAGCCAACGATCTGTTGGTCTGCGGCCCATCAGGTGCGGGCTACACCTATCCAGGCTCATGGGTAGCCAGTCAGTTCACCCAGTTCCTCAAGCTGACCGGGTCGGTGCTGCGCCGGACTGGAATGGACCTGGTCTACTCCTACAGTCACCGTGAGAACGACAAGTGGGTCCTGCTTTCGCCGGAGATCGCCAGCGGCTTCAACAAGTACACGCCGTTGAAGGGGATCATGCAGACCTGGGACGGCGACCTGCTAGCGGTCCGCCGAGGCGGCCTGCCAATCGTTGGTCAATGGGGCGCTCCCGGCAAAGCAGCGGAGTACAAGGCCGCTCTAGACGCCCGCGTAGCCCAGTGGGACGGCACGAAACCACTCTTCATCTCCGGCGGCATCAACGCCTGGTCCTGGACCCCCTCAGACATCGCCGACCTGGCAGCCCTCCTCAAAGAGCCCTACGAACTAGTCCTAGGCAACACCTTCTTCGACTTGCTCAACCGCGTGCTCTAAGCGGAGACATGGTCGGGCGGGAAGGGGCCGCGTCCTTCCCGCCGGACCGTGATTCAGCGGAAGAGTTTGCCCGCCCGAAGCAGGGTGTTGGCGGCCACTTGCTTGCTTAGGGCAACGCCGACCGTGTCGGCCGTGCGGGTTGAGAATCTGCTCGGCCGAACCGGCGTACGTGTTGTGGCCGCTCGGGTAGTCCGGGTGTGCCGTGGTGTCGTGCAGCGGGGTCCACGCCACGTCTTCCGTCGCGCGGATCGCAGGGCGGTGACATGGAACAACGCGACCACCTGGGCGCGCTCAGCCAACGGCTGCCGAGCGGTCGCGGCCAGAGCGTGCGGCGTACGAAGCAAGGCGCGAGTGGCAGCCGGCGGGCTGTATTGCTACTTGGACGCTAGACATTCAGCCCTGCCGGATCAATGGGGATGACGGTGGGCGCGGCAAGGGGCAGGATGGCGTTTGATGACTCCTGATGAGCTTCTTGAGGTGTTTCACCGTCGGATCCGGTTGCCGGACGCTGACACGATTCCGGGGTGGAAGGTCGAGCATGTCGGCCTGATCCATCGCTCGTACCTTGAAGGGCCGGGTGGTGGCGGATTCGTCGAGGCGCCGCGTGGTCTCGGTGACGACCCCGACGCGGTGATCGCCGCCGAGGTCGCGTTCTTCCGCGAGCGTGGGTTGTCGTTCGAGTGGAAGACCTACGCGTACGACGAACCCAAGGATCTCGGCGCGCGCCTGCTCGCCGCCGGATTCATCCAGGACGACCCCGAGACGCTGATTCTCGGCGAGGTTGACCGGGTCCTGGCCAGGCCGTCCGCCCTGCCGTCGAAAACGGTCCTCCGCGACGTCGAGGAGCAACACGATTTCCACCGGATCGCAGTACTCATGGATTCGCTCTGGCACAACGGCCTGGCCGGCGTCGAGGAGCGGCTCGCCGCCGAGGCCCGGATGTTCCCCGACCGGCTGGTCGTCAGCCTGATCGAGGAGGCACTCAAGGGCCCCGACGGCCCGGCCCTGACCGCCGCCTGGATCCGGTTCCATCCGGGGACGGGCTTCGCGAGTCTCTGGGGCGGCGGCACGCTGCCGGAGTGGCGCAAACAGGGCCTGTACTCCGCGATCCTGGTGCACCGTGCCCGGATCGCGAAGGCGCGCGGCTACGAGTTCCTCCGCGTGGACGCCTCGGACGATTCCCGCCCGATCCTGCAGAAACTGGGGCTGCACGCGGTCACCACGACCACGCCGTACACGTTCACTCCGCAAGGCGTGCAGGGCCACTAGACGAAACACGCGGGGTTGGTGCACGGAACGACCGGTTGAGGTTGTACGTTGCGGAGACCATGGCACTGACGAAAATCACCTCGCGCTTCCGCCGGCTCCTGCAGCGCCCCGGCTCGATCGACCTCGGCCCGTACGAGCGGCTGACCCAGTTGGTCGCCGAGGCGGAGGAGTCGGTCCAGTCCCTGTCCGACGAAGAGCTCACCGAGGTCGTCACCGAGATGCGGACGACCGGTGGGCTGGACGAGGACGACCTGATCGAGTTCCTCGCGCTGGCCCGGGAGGCCGGCAAGCGGGCGATCGGCGAGCGGGCCTTCGACGGCCAGATCGTCGGCGCGCTCGCGCTACTGCGCGGCCGGATCGTCGAGATGGCCACCGGTGAGGGCAAGACGCTGGCCGGTGCCTTCGCGGCCGCCGGATATGCGGTCGGCGGCCGGCGCGTCCAGGTGATGGCGGTCAACGACTACCTGGCTCAGCGCGACTCGGAGTGGATGGGCCCGATCTACGCCCTGCTCGGCGTCACGGTCAGCCACATCGGTCAGGCGTCGACCCCGGAGGAGCGGCGTACGGCGTACCAGGCGGACGTCTGCTACGCGCCGGTCAGCGAGCTGGGCTTCGACGTACTGCGGGACCGCCTCGTCACCGACGTCGCCGACCGGGTCACCGTGAAGCCCGACGTGGCCCTGGTCGACGAGGCCGACTCGGTGCTGATCGACGAGGCCCGGGTGCCGCTGGTGCTGGCCGGTGCGACCCGGACCGAGGAGCTCGACGACGACGTGGTGGCGCTGGTCCGCACGCTGCGCGCCGGGGTCGACTACGAGATCGACGGTGACGGCCGGACGGTCGCGCTGACCGACAAGGGCACGGACAAGGTCGAGAAGTCGTTCGGCGACATCAACCTGTACGAGGACGAGAACCTCGACCGGCTGACCCAGATCAACGTCGCCCTGCACGCCGAGGTGCTGCTGCGCAAGGACGTCGATTACCTGGTCCGCGACGGCAAGGTCAGCCTGATCAACAACAGCCGCGGCCGGATCGCCAAGCTACAGCGCTGGCCTGACGGCCTGCAGGCGGCTGTGGAGGCCAAGGAAGCCGTCCCCGTCAGCGACTCCGGTGAGGTGCTCGACAGCATCACCGTGCAGGCGCTGGTCAGCAGCTACCCGACGCTGTGCGGCATGACCGGTACGGCGGTCGTCGTCGGCGAGCAGCTCCAGGAGTTCTACAACGTCGAGGTGGCCGTCGTGCCGCCGAACAAGCCGAACATCCGGATCGACGAGCCGGACCGGCTCTACCTGACCGTCGAGCAGAAGAACAAGGCGCTGGTCGAGCACATCAAGGAGATCCACGAGACCGGGCGGCCGATCCTGATCGGGACGCACAGCGTCGAGGAATCCGAGCAGCTCAGCGACCAGCTCGAAGCCGCTGAGGTGCCGCACGTCGTACTGAACGCCAAGAACGACGCCGAGGAAGCCGCGATCGTCGCCGAGGCCGGCGTACCGGACACTGTCACGGTCTCGACGCAGATGGCCGGCCGCGGTACGGACATCCGGCTGGGCGGGCGGGACGGTTCGCACGACAAGGACCGCGCGGCCGAACTCGGTGGGCTGTACGTGATCGGCACCGGCCTGCACGCCTCCCAGCGGCTCGACGACCAGCTGCGTGGCCGGGCCGGCCGGCAGGGCGACCCGGGTGGCTCGCTGTTCTTCGCCAGCCTCGGCGACGAACTCGTCACCCGGTACTCCGTCACCAGCGGGCTGCGGCCGCAGCCGGACGAGAACGGCCGGCTGACCGACCGCAAGGCGATCGCGATGCTCGAGCACTCGCAGCGGGTGGCCGACGGCGCGAACGCGGAACTGCACCGTACGACGTGGTCCTACCACCGGCTGACCGGGCAGCAGCGAGCCATCCTGCTCGACACCCGCGAGAAGGTGCTCACCGAGGACCTCGCCGCCGAGAAGCTCGCCGAGCTGGCGAAGGAACGGTACGACGAGCTGGTCGAGGAACTCGACGAGGACACCGTCAAGGACGCGGCCCGGCGGATCGCGCTGCACCACCTGGACCGCAAGTGGACCGATCACCTCGCCTACCTGGCCGACCTGCGCGAAGGCATCCACCTGCGCTCGCTGGCCGGCGGCATCGTGCACATGAAGCCGATCGACGAGTTCAACAAGTCGGCGATCGCGTCCTTCGACCCGCTGATCGCGGACGCCTGGAAGGAAGCGGCGGAGACCTTCAAGGAAGCCGAGATCACCGCGGACGGGTTCGACGAGGAGGCGTCCGGCGTACCGCGGCCGACGGCGACCTGGACCTACCTGGTCAACGACAACCCGTTCGGCACCGAGGCGGACCGGATCCTCGGCCGGCTGCGGAATGCGATCAAGCCGGGTTCGGGTGCGCAGGCCGAGGAGATCCTGCCGGAGGAATTCGACGAGGACGAGCTGCCCGAAGAACTCCGCGACCTGGACGATTTGCCGGAAGAACTTCGGGAGTCCGATGACGACGAGGAAACGCCGGACACCAAGAAGGCCGACGACAAAGACTGAAAAGAATCGGTAAAGAATGAGGCCCCGGAGGTTTGACTCCGGGGCCTCATTCTTTGCTGGACCGGTTTTGTCAGGCGGCTGCCGCGGGGGCAGTGACGACCCGGTTGCGGCCGGCGTTCTTGGCGGCGTACGTCGCGGAGTCGGCGGCCAGCAGAAGGGCGTCGAGGCTCTGTCCCGAGGCCGGGTAGGTCGCGGCGCCGATCGAGCAGGTCAGCCCGTCCACGGTGGTCTGGCCGGTGTGGGTGGCGACGTTGATCGAGAGGGCAGCGATCCGGCGCCGGATCCGCTCGGCCGCCTGCGCGGTCTCGTCCACGCTGGTCTTCGGCAGCAGGATCGCGAACTCCTCACCGCCGAGCCGGCCGACCAGGTCGTCGGTCCGGATCTCGCGCTTCAGCTCGGCCGCGATCGCCTTGAGGATCTGGTCGCCGGCCGGGTGGCCGTAGGTGTCGTTGATGGCCTTGAAGTGATCGAGGTCCAGGTAGAGCACGCCGAGCGCTGTGTGGTCGTGCATGGCGCGCTCGAGCTCCTTGGTGGCGATCTCGTGCCAGAATACGGTGTTCGTCAGCCCGGTCTGCGGGTCGGTGCGGGCCGCGAACTGGAACTGCCCGACGAGCAGCGAACGGTGCAGGCCGAGCACGGTGATCAGCAACGTGACGGTCAGCCAGGGCTGGTCGAGCAGCAGGGCCGCGGTCGCGATCCCGAGCCCGAGGGCACCGGCAACGATGAACTGGTCCGAGAGCCGGCCGAGCACCTTGCGGGCGGGGCTGTCCGGGGTGGAGAGCATGATCGCGCCGACGACCAGCGCGTAGTTGACGAACCAGTACGCCGTCGCCGCGGCGACCACCGCGATCAGGCCGACCAGGCCACCGGTGTAGCTGGGATGGGCATCCGGGTTGATCGCGTTCAGGCAGACGGCTGCGGCGCCGGCCGCCAGCACGACGGTGGCCGCGGAGAAGACGCTGCGGTACGGCGAGATCCGGCGGAGCCGCCACCAGGAGTGCAGGAAACTCAGCGCGATGATCGCGACCGCCAGCGGTGGCGGCAGCACCAGCACCCCGGCGAAGGTCCACATCCCCTTGAGATTGACGTACGGCGTACCTTCGGCCGCGCTCCGGCGGAGTCGCTCGATCTCCCGGCCGGCCTCGATGTGGATCGCCGAGCCGACCGCCAGCACGGCGAACCGGACCCAGTCGCCACCGGCGATGTCGACCCCGATGAACGAGGCCGCCAGTACGCCCAGGGCGAGCAGATCAACGGCCAGCACGTAGCCGACGACGACGGAGGGTGCTGACCACAGCGCCCAGCGTGTCGGTGTCCAAGCGGATCCGCCATCGCTCTCGCGGCGGCGTCTGCGCTTTCGTCTCCAATGGCGGATACTCGGCATTAACGTGCCCCCAACCTCACAATTTTCCTCACGATCAGCGTAAACGTGATATCACCCATTGTCACTGCGCCGAGCAGAAATGCGTCCGGCGATCCAGCTCCGGGAAGGAGGTGCGTCGAGATGCGGAACAACGAGTGGTGATTCTTTTTCTTCGCCTCGCCGTAGCCTCACCCCACCCACCAACACATTACGCGCGTTGGTAGCCACGGGCGGCACCGGCCGCGAAGGCGACTCCCAGAACACCCGCGGCCGCGACCACCAGAGCCGGCCGCCAGTGGTCCGCCGCCGCCCCGGCGACCAGGACCCCTATTCCCTGCGAGACGATCAGCGCAGTGCGGGCCAGGCCGATGGCCTGACCCCGCTGCGCGTCAGGAACGTCCTGTACGAAGGTCGCCTGCGTGGTGACCAGGTACGACGCCGCCACCCCTGACAACGCCCAGAGCGCCACGGTCACCCAGAGGCCGGGCTCGAAGACACAGAAGATCAGTGGAGCGCACGACATGATCGCGAGCCGTCCCATCAACGACAGCCGCCGGGACGGGCTCGCGCGGGAGAACAGCAGGATCCCGACCACCTGGCCGGCCGGGTTGGCCGCGAAGAGCACGCCGACTGCCAACGAACCTTCACCGAGCGCCGCGGCGTACGGAGCGGCAAGTCCTTCGATGGTGATGTAGAAGCCCGGCACGCAGGCCAGGGCCGCCAGGTACCGCAGCTTCTTGTCCCGCCAGACGAGCCTCGCTCCGGCCGCCAGCGATCCCCACCAGCTCGGTTTGACCGCCGCATCGGTGTGCGCGGGCACCGGACGTTCCTGGACGCCGAATTGCAGCAGGACCGCCGACAACGCGAAGGAGACCGCGTTGAGAAGCAGCGCCTCGCTCGTGCCGAGGGTCGCGACCAGCGTTCCACCGGTGACGAATCCGATCAGCTGGGCGCTCTGGGAAGTGACAGTCGAAAGGCCGGTGGCTGCTTTGTACTTGTCGCCGGTCATGATCGTCGCCAGCATCGCCGACCGGGCCGACTGGAAAGGCGCCGAGAGCAGTTGTACTGCGACCAGCAGGACGCAGAGGATCCAAAGGGGCGCGCCTGGGATCGCCAGCAAGGCCACTAGTACTGCGCGGGCCGCGTCGCAGGTCACCATCACCTGTCGACGGGGGTAGCGGTCGGCCAGACCGGACAGCAGCGGGCCGCCGGCGATGTCCGGCAGGAATGTCAGTGCATAGGTCAGTGCGGACAGCCCGGCCGAGCCGGTGCGGTCGAAGACGAGAATGGCGAGTGCCACGCGGGCGAGCTGGTCGCCGATCACCGAACCCAGCAACGCCGCCCACAGCCACCGGAACTCGGCGACCGCGAAAACTTCGCGGTACGTGGCGGGCCGGTCGGCAGGGTCGGTCAAGGGCGGGTCAGTGGGGCGGACCATACCTTTCAAGTTACCCAGCGTCCCTTACTCGACGCTTACCGCTTGGTGAGCCGTTACCGCTTCGATGCCAGATCCCGAAAAAACCCACCCATACGTCAGTACAAGCTCACCCTTCACCCCCGCCCTCCCCACCCCCCACTAGCTGTCCCCACCCCCGAGTCCGGTTGCCGAGGTGACCAGAACCGGGGGTCCGGACACCGTGCCGGGACTTCGGACAGCGCGTGACGGGTGTCCACTCCCGACGAGGTGTCCCCACCCCCGAGTCCGGCTGCCCAGTGCTCCGCCTTCGTTCGCTTGGGTCTTTCTGTTTTGTCTGTGGGCGTCTGTAGGCTCGTCGGGTGAGTGATGGTCTGTTTGATCTGCCTGGAAGTCCCGCGCCTGCCAGGGGTGGCGGGAGTCTGGCGGATGTCGACCACACGGCGGCTCCGCTGGCGGTCCGGATGCGGCCGCGGAGTCTGGACGAGCTGGTCGGGCAGCAGCATCTGCTGGCACCCGGTTCGCCGCTGCGGCGGTTGGTCGAGGGTGACCAGCCGATGTCGTTGCTGCTCTGGGGCCCGCCCGGGACCGGCAAGACCACGATCGCCGCAGTCGTCTCGCACGCGACCAATCGGAAATTCGTTGAGCTGTCGGCAGTCACCGCCGGGGTGAAGGACGTTCGGCAGGTGATCGACGGAGCTCGCCGGGATCTGTCGCGCCCGGGCAACACCGTCGAGACCGTGCTGTTCATCGACGAGGTGCACCGCTTCACCAAGGCCCAGCAGGACGCGCTGCTGCCGGGCGTGGAGAACCGCTGGGTCACCCTCGTCGCCGCGACCACCGAGAATCCGTTCTTCTCCGTCATCTCCCCACTCCTGTCCCGCTCGCTCCTCCTGACCCTCGAGTCGCTGACGGACGAAGACATCGCAGTACTCATCGACCGCGCCCTCACCGACGAACGCGGCCTGAACAACGAGTACGAACTGGCCCCCGACGCCAAGGACCACCTCCTCCGCATGGCCGGCGGAGACGCCCGCCGCGCCCTCACCTACCTCGAAGCAGCCGCCGGCGGCGCGAAGGCCAAAGCAACAAGCGATGAAAGCGCTGAAGGTGCCAAGGCGTTTATTGATTTGAAGACGTTGGAGACGGCGGTTGATCGGGCTGCGGTGCGGTATGACCGGGCGGGGGATCAGCACTACGACGTGGCGTCCGCGTTGATCAAGTCGATCCGCGGGTCCGATGTCGATGCCGCGATGCACTACCTGGCGCGGATGGTCGAGGCCGGTGAGGACCCGCGGTTCATCGCCCGCCGGCTGGTGATCTCGGCCAGTGAAGACATCGGCATGGGTGACCCGACCGCGCTCGGTGTCGCGATCGCAGCCGCCGAGGCGGTCCAGTTGATCGGTATGCCGGAAGCCCGGATCAACCTCGCCCAGGCCGTCGTCGCGCTCGCCCTGGCACCGAAGTCGAACGCGGTGATCATGGCGATCGACGCCGCCATCGCCGACGTGAAGGCCGGCAAGGTCGGCCCGGTCCCGGCCCACCTGCGCGACGCCCACTACGCCGGCGCGAAAAAGATCGGCCACGGCGCCACCTACCAGTACTCGCACAACGACCCGCGCGGCGTCGTCCCGCAGCAGTACGCTCCCGACGTCGTCGACGACGCGGAGTACTACAAGCCCACCCGGCGCGGCGGCGAGGCGACGTACGCCGATCGCCTGGCCGGTATCCGCAAGATCCTCAAGGACCGCTGACGGACCCGGCCAAGGCTCACGTCGAGGCATTCAACCAGGCGGTCGCGACCGGCGACTGGGACACCTTCGCGACCCGCTTCGCCGCGGACGCGGTGATGTCGTTCCCCGGCCCGCCGATCACCTTCGACTGACCCGGATCTCAGGGAGAACCCGCTCCCGGCTCCCGACGGGCGTACCGATGGACATGAGGTGCGCGGGGGGAGGGGGTTTGCCGGTTCAGCGGGGAGCGTGGGGCAGAGGACGTCAGGCGGACACCTCATGTCCGGCGGTACGCCGGGTGCGAAATCCATGGGGTGAGCTGCGGAGAGCCCTACTCGGGCACTCCGAGTCGGGATGGCGCCCTCAAGATTTGTTCGCAGGGGAGCGGTCGCTTCTGCCGTCATCGTAGGAGGCGGTTCGTGCGTGACTGCCAAGGGGTTGGGGGAGTTTGGTGAGTGACTGTGATGTGGGGGATGGTGTCCAGTGGGGGAGCGGCCGGGAGCGCGCGATAAAGTCGGGCGGTCCACGAGGTGTCAACGGAAGGTGGATCGTTTCCCATGAGCGTCGGTGAAGTCGCGGGGCTGATAGCTGCCTGTGCGCTGCTCATCCTGGTCGGCCTGCTGGCCTACCCGATCCTGAAGCTCGGCAAGGTGCTGGACGAGACCCGGATCATGGTCAAGGGCGTCTCGGATTCCAGCGTGCCGCTGCTCGGTGAGGTGACCAACACCGTGGCCACCACGAACGCCCAGCTGGCGAAGGTGGACGTGATCACCGACAACGCGAGCACCGTGACAACCAACGCGGCCGCTCTCACGTCTTTGTTTGCGGCGACCGCCGGTGGCCCGCTGGTCAAGGCGGCCGCTTTCACGTACGGCGTACGGCGTGCGCTGGGTGAGAGTCAGCGCAAGGACGTCTCCCGCCGGGTGAAGGATGAGATGAAGGCCGAGCGCAAGGCGAAGAAGCGGTGAAGCGGATCCTGTGGTTCGTGATCGGCACCGTCGTGGGTGTCTACGTGGTGACCCGGCTGAAGAAGCGGGTCCAGGCGATCGCGCCGGAGAGCCTGCAGCAGTCGGCGGAGAAGGTGGCTGCCGCGATCCGGCACTTCGGGGACGAGGTCCGGGTCGGGATGGCCGAGCGGGAGACCGAGTTGCGGGACGCACTAGGTATCGAAAATGCAGACACTCAGCGTGAGGACTACCGGTAACACCCATGGAAACCAGTGAGATCAGGCGGCGCTTCCTCGACTTCTTCGAGGAGCGGGGCCACACCGTAGTACCGAGCGCGCCGCTGCCGTCCCCGGACCCGAACCTGCTCTTCAACGTCGCCGGGATGGCCCAGTTCGTCCCGTACTTCGTGGGCCAGCAGACCCCGCCGTACCCGCGCGCCACCAGCGTGCAGAAGTGTGTCCGGACCCTCGACATCGAGGAGGTCGGCAAGACCACCCGGCACGGCACGTTCTTCCAGATGAACGGCAACTTCTCCTTCGGCGACTACTTCAAGGAACAAGCCGTCCAGTACGCCTGGGAGCTGGTCACCAAGCCGCAGAGCGAAGGCGGCTACGGCTTCGACGAGTCGGTGCTCTACGCCTCGGTGTACTACGAGGACGACGAGGCGATCGACATCTGGAAGCGGGTCGCCGGGCTGCCCGACGACCGGATCGTCCGGCTCGGGATGAAGGACAACTTCTGGTCGATGGGGATCCCGGGTCCGTGCGGCCCGTGTTCGGAGATCCTGATCGACCGCGGCCCGGAGTTCGGCGCCGACCGCGACTGGGAGGCGGGCGACCGCTACCTGGAGTTCTGGAACCTCGTGTTCATGCAGAACATCCGCGGCGAGGGCGGCGGCAAGGAGGGCTACCCGATCCTCGGTGAGCTGCCGAAGAAGAACATCGACACCGGCCTCGGCCTGGAGCGGGTCGCGTATCTGCTGCAGGGCGTCGACAACATGTACGAGATCGACGAGATCTACCCGGTGATCGAGCGGGCGTCGGAGCTGACCGGCCGCAAGTACGGTGTGGACCAGGTCGACGACGTGCGCTTCCGGGTCATCGCCGACCACGTCCGCAGCGCGCTGATGCTGATCGGCGACGGCGTCACCCCGGGCAACGAGCAGGGCGGTTACGTACTGCGGCGCCTGCTGCGCCGCGCGATCCGTTCGGTCCGGCTGCTCGGCTACGAGGACCCGAGCCTGGTCGAGCTGCTCCCGGTCAGCCTGGAGCAGATGAAGAAGTCGTACCCCGAACTGGTCGCCGACTTCGGCCGGATCAGCCAGGTCGCGTACGGCGAGGAGGATGCCTTCCGGCGTACGCTCACCGCGGGTACGAGCATCTTCGACCTGCAGGTGAAGAACCTGAAGTCCGAAGGCAGCGCCCAGCTGGCCGGTGCGCAGGCGTTCCAGCTGCACGACACCTACGGGTTCCCGATCGACCTGACCATCGAGATGGCCGCCGAGCAGGGCCTGCAGGTGGACACCGACGGCTTCCGCGCCCTGATGAAGGAACAGCGCGATCGCGCGAAGGCGGATGCCCGGGCCAAGAAGGCCGGCCACGCGGACACCTCCGGCTACCGCGAACTGCGGGAGAAGGGCGTCACCGAGTTCACCGGCTACCAGGAGCTCTCGACCGACTCGTCGGTCCGCGGGCTGCTGCGCGACGGTGTGGTGGCCGACGCGGCCGAGCAGGGCGAGACCGTCGAGGTCGTGCTGGAGAAGACCCCGTTCTACGCCGAGTCCGGCGGCCAGATCGCCGACGAGGGCCTGATCGTGGCCGACGGCGTGCAGCTGAAGGTGCTCGACGTCCAGCGTCCGGTCAAGGGCCTGATCGTGCACAAGGTCGAGGTCGTCGAGGGCGTCCTCCGGCCAGGGCTCGACGTGCACGCGCAGGTCGACCACGAGTGGCGGGTCTCGGCCTGCCAGGCGCACTCGGGCACGCACGTCATCCACGCTGCCCTGCGCCAGGTGCTCGGCCCGAACGCGCTGCAGAGCGGTTCGTACAACAAGCCCGGTTACCTGCGGCTCGACTTCGCCTGGTCGTCGGCACTGGACCAGGCGACCCGGAGCGAGATCGAGGAGGTCGCGAACCTCGCCGTACGGCAGGACCTCGCCGTCTCCGCGCAGTACATGACCCTGCCGGAGGCCCGGGAGTGGGGTGCGCTGGCGCTGTTCGGCGAGACGTACGACGAGCAGGTCCGCGTCGTGGAGATCGGTGGACCCTGGTCGCGTGAGCTCTGTGGTGGCACGCACGTGAAGCACTCCTCGCAGGTCGGTGCGCTGACCGTGACGAGCGAGTCGTCGGTCGGCGCCGGGGTGCGCCGGCTCGAGGCGTTCGTCGGCATGGAGGCCCTGCATTACCTGGGTCGCGAGCGCGCGCTGGTCCGGCTGTTGTCGGAGAACCTGAAGACCCGGCCGGAGGAGCTGCCGGCGAAGGTGGCGGACCTGGCCGAGCGGCTGCGGGTCGCCGAGAAGGAGCTGGAGAAGGTCCGGGCCGGCCAGGTGCTGGCCGCCGGTGCCGAGCTGGCGTCGAAGCCGAAGGACGTCTTCGGGGTCGCGTACGTCGGTCACCGCGCACCCGACGGCGTGAACGGTGGGGACCTGCGCAAGCTGGCCCTCGACGTCCGCGGCCGGATGCCCGCCGACAAGCCGGCCGTGGTCGCGCTGCTCAGCGTCAACGACGGCAAGCCGGCCGTCGTGGTCGCGCTGAACGACGTCGCGCGCGAGTGGCGGCTGAAGGCCGGCGACCTGGTCCGGGTCGCGGCCGAGCAGCTGGGTGGCCGTGGCGGCGGCAAGGACGACGTCGCGCAGGGTGGCGGGACGGACGCGAGCGGTGCCGACCAGGCGCTGGCCGCGGTCGAACATTCCGTCGGCCAGCTCGTCACGGGCTGACATGCGCCGGGGGGTGCGGGTCGCACTGGACATCGGTGACGCGCGGATCGGGGTGGCCAGCTCCGATCCGCACGGCATCCTCGCCACCCCGGTGGAGACGGTCAAGCGGGGTCCGGGCGACCTGGACCGGATCACCGCGCTGGTCACCGAACTCGAGGCGTTCGAGATCGTGATCGGCCTGCCCCGGTCGTTGTCCGGGGGCGAGGGGCCGGCCGCGGCGAAGATCCGTGCGACGGCGGAACTGGTCCGGCAGAATGTCCTGACCCGAACAGTGGGGGAGACTCCCGGCGTACGGCTGGTGGACGAGCGGTTCAGTACGGTGACCGCTGAACAGCAGCTGCGGGAACGCGGGAAGAAGGGCTCCAAGCGGCGGGCCGTGGTCGACCAGGCCGCGGCGGTCGTGATTCTGCAACACGCGCTCGACTTCGAGCGCGAGACCGGCAACCCGCCTGGGAGGCCCCTGTGAACGGACCGATGGTGGACCAAGACCTCAACGAAGACCCGGACCTGAACGACCATCTGGGCCTGCGCCCGGAGAGCCGGGTCGAGCGGCGGGCGAACCGGCGCAAGGCCCGGACCCGTCGTGGCTTCGGCTGCTTCGCCGGGATCGTCTCGTTGCTGGTGGTCGGTGGGCTGATCGGTGGCCTCGCGTTCGGCTTCGGCAAGGGCCGCGACGCCCTGGAGAAGATGTTCTCGGCCCCCGACTACGAGGGCGCCGGGACCACCGCGGTGACGGTCGAGATCACCTCCGGGCAGAGTTCGCAGTCGATCGCGGACACGCTGGAGAAGAAGGAAGTGGTGAAGAGCGCCCGCGCCTTCGAGCGGGCCGCCCGGGACAATCCGAAGTCCCGCCAGATCCAGGCCGCGACGTACACGCTGAAGAAACACATGTCGGCGAAGGCAGCGCTGGAGCTGCTGCTCGACCCGGCCAAGTCGGTGCTGGTGACCCGGGTCGGGTTCCCGCCCGGCCGGACCAAGAACGAGATCATCGACATCCTGCAGAAGGCGAAGGCGGTCAAGCTGCCGCCGGGTTCGGTCGCGGCCGCGATGGCGAAGCCGTGGTCGCTCGGGCTGCCGTCGTACGCGAACAACAACCCGGAGGGCTTCCTCTACCCGGGCACGTACGATGCACCGAAGAACGCGACGGCGTACACGATCCTGAGGCTGATGACGGCTCAGTTCGCGCGCACCTCGCAGGAGATCCAGTTGCCGCAGATCGCGCAGCGCAAAAAGGTCGATCCGTACCAGGTGGTGATCATCGCCAGCATCATCGGCGCGGAGACCAACCGCGAGGAGGACTACGGGAAGGTCGCCCGGGTCATCTACAACCGGCTCCACGACGGCGCCCGGCTGCAGATGGACTCGACTGTGCACTACGTGACCGGGCGGAACGGCAAGGTCTTCACCTCCGACGCCGACCGGCAGATCGATTCGGCGTACAACACCTACAAGCACACCGGGCTGCCGCCGACGCCGATCAACTCGCCCGGCCGCGATCTGCTGAAGGCCGCGCTGAACCCGACGCCAGGCGGCTGGAAGTACTTCACGCTGGTCAACCTGGACACCGGCGAGACCGCGTTCGCGTCCACCCTCTCGGAGCACAACGCCAACGTGCGCAAACTCCAAGCGTGGTGTTCGGCCCACCAGGGTCGCTGCTGATGACTCGTTGTGCGGTGCTGGGGTCGCCGATCGCGCACTCGTTGTCGCCGGCGATGCATCGGGCCGCGTACGCCGAACTCGGACTCGACTGGACCTACGAGTCTCATGAGGTCGGCGAGGACGAGCTCCGGGGATTCCTCGCGACCCTTGGTGACGACGTGCGTGGGCTCTCGCTGACGATGCCGCTGAAGCGGGTCGCGCTGGAGCTGGTGGACACCGTCGACCCGGTGGCGGAGTTGATCGGTGCGGCGAACACGATGCTGTTCGAGCCCGACGGATCGCGGTCCGCCCACAACACCGACGTACCGGGTCTTGTTGCTGCCTTTGCCGAGCAGGGGATCACGGTTGCCGACACAGCTGTAGTGCTTGGTGGTGGGGCGACCGCGGCGTCGACGTTGGCCGCGTTGCGCGGACTCCGGGTGTCCGAGGTGACGCTGGTCGTGCGGGACATTTCGAAGGCAGCGCGGTTGCTCGATCTCGCGGCCGAGCTAGGGTTGAAGACGTCGGTCGCGGACTTCGGGCAGGTCGAGCAGATCGGTGGGTTCGACCTGTGCGTGTCGACCCTGCCCGGCGGTGCCGTCGACCCGTGGGCCGAGCACTTCGCGGCCGTCGCGCCGGTGGTCTTCGACGTCGCGTACCACCCGTGGCCGACCCAGCTGGCGATCGCCGCGCACCGGATCGGTACAGAGCTGTTGAACGGCCTTGATCTCCTTGTGCATCAGGCGACCCTCCAGGTGGAGATGATGACCGGTAGGTCGCCTGCACCGCTGGCGGCCATGAGGGCCGCCGCGCGTGAGGAGCTCGACGAACGTGAGCCAAGTTGACCGCCGCACACTTCTGAAGGCCGGCGGTGCGCTGGCCGCCGTCGCCCTGACCAGCTGTTCCGACACCAAACCGGCCAGCGCCGGACCGGACGGGCTGACCGCGGCCGCGCCGGACTGGAACGGCTTCCGCAAGGGCCTGACCGGCAAGCTCTACCGCCCGGGTGAGACCGGCTACGCGACCGCGCACCAAGTCTTCAACCCGCGGTTCGATTCGATCCAGCCGGCCGGTGTGGTCCGCATCTCGACGATCGACGACGTGCGCGAGTCGGTGCTGTTCGCCCGGAAGAACAAGCTGGTCTGCGTTCCGAAGGGCGGCGGGCACTCGTACGTCGGCGGCTCCACGGTCTCGAACGGGCTCGTCGTCGACGTCGGCTCCGCGCGCGGGATCAGCTACGCGAACAACATCGTCACGGTCGGCGCCGGGGCGAAGCTGTACGACGTCCACGTGCTGCTCGATAAGTACGGCCGCTCGTTGCCGACCGGGACCTGCCCGACCGTCGGCATCGCCGGGCTGACGCTCGGCGGCGGGATGGGGATCCACACCCGGACCTACGGGCTGACGCTCGACAGGGTGGTGTCGATGCAGGTCGTCACCGCCGACGGGGTGTTCCGGAACGTCAGCGCGACGCAGGATCCCGAGCTGTACTGGGCGCTGCGCGGCGGTGGCGGCGGCAACCTCGGGATCGTCACGTCGTTCCGGCTGGCGACGATCCCGGCGACCAAGCTCGGGTTCTTCCGGCTCACCTGGCCGGAGGCGAAGGCGGCTGCCGTCGTACGGGGCTGGCAGCGGTTCGCGCACGAGGCGCCGTCATCGTCCTGGGGCAATCTGCATATCGATGCCCAGAGCAACGGAACCTTGTCGATCCATATTCTCGGGATCTCCACCACCGGTTCCGCTGCGGCCGCCGCTGCGCAGGTGGAGTCGTTCGTCGGATCGAAGGCGACCACCCGGTCGATCACGGTGAAGACGCACATGGAGGCCGTTCGCTACCTCGGCGGTGGTACGACGAGTCCGCGCACCGGGTTCCTGGCGGGTTCCGACGTACTGCGCGGGCCGATGGACGCGGGGACGATCAACGGGCTGCTCGGTGCGGTGAAGGCGGCGGCCCGGGCGAAGGTACCGGCGGCCGCGATCCTCGACCCGCTCGGTGCCCAGGCCGCGAAGGAGCCCTCGGGCGGTACGGCGTGGCCGTGGCGATCCGCGCTCGGCGTCATCCAGTGGTACTGCGGGACCGCGGCGCACCCGTCGTCGGCACAGCTCGCCGCGGCGCAGAAGTTCATCACGTCCGGACATCACGCGGTCGCCAAGGCGTCGGCCGGCGGTTACGTGAACTATCTCGAAGCCGGCCGCTCGGTCAACTCGTACTACGGCGCTCACCTGTCGCGCCTCCGGGCCGCCAAGAAGAAGTACGACTCGACCAACTTTTTCCGGACGTCCTACACCCTTACGTAGTTACTGTTCCGCCATGAAGCTGTGGCGGTTGGTTGCGGGTGTGCTCGGGTTTGCCGCTGTGGTTGTGGGGGTGACACCCGCCTGGGCTTGTGCCTGCGGTGGCTACCTGGCGGATGCGGCGTCGCGCGCTCGTGTGTTCGGGGAGAACGCGCTGGTCCGGTTCGACGGTCAGCGCGAGGAGATCGTGCTGTCGATGGCGGTGCAGGGTGTTTCGAAGAAGGCCGCTTGGATCATGCCGGTGCCGTCCGCGGCCGAGGTGAGTCTCGGCGACCAGGACACGTTCTACCACCTCGAGACGGTGACCGCGCCGAAGGTCGTCCTCCGCAAGACCTACTGGCCGTTCCGCGGTCTCGGGAGCAGGGACGGCGCCTCCGCGGGTGCGCCTCCTCCTGGTTCAGCGGTGGACGTCCGGCAGCAGATGACGCTCGGGCCGTTCCAGGTCGTCCGGCTCGGTGGGACGAGCGCTTCCGCGGTGACCGATTGGCTGCGGACCAACGGGTACGTCGTACCGGCGACGCTGGGCACCAACCTCACGCCGTACCTGATCGAGAAGTGGGAGATCGTCGCGGTCAAGCTGGCGCCGAAGTCCGCGACCGGGCAGCTCTCCGGCGCGACCCCGCCGCTGCAGCTGAGCTTCGCGTCGTCGCGGATCGTCTACCCGATGCGGCTGAGCAAGGGCGCGACGAGCGAGCAGACGGTCACCGTCTACGTCGCCTCGGAGCATCGTGTGGACGCCTCCCAGCTGCCCGATCCGGCCGTCCAGCCGGAACTCCTGTACGCCGGGAGGGTCACGGATCGGCCGGAGCTGACCGGTTCGTCGAACTTCCTGACCGCGTACTCGGTCACCTACACCGACCCGTCGCGGATCACCAACGACTTCGGATTCACCCGGGCGCCGACCGACGACGCCTTCCAGCGAACCACCTACATCACCGAGAACGACGGCCTCCTCAGCACCATCGCCGTCGTCTTCGCAGGCCTGCTCCTCCTCGGCCTCCTCGCAGCCCTCATCGCCCGAACCCTGGTAGGACGTTCACCTCGCTGATGAGTTCGGGCAGTTGATCCACAGGCTGGGTGGATCGGAGGCGCCTGGGGGGTCGCCGATCGTCTAGGCTGCTTGCTCGTGTCGGCAGAGAACGTGGTGCTTGCCGCAGGTGCGGGCGTGGTGCTCTGCGGACCTGCGGCGTTCCTGCTCGGCCCCTGGCTGATGCGGTGGATCCCGGAGCCTGAGCTGGACGACGACGAGAAGACCAAGCCGTCGTACGCCGAAATCGCGGGGCGCGGGGCGGCGTACTGGTGTGGTGGGTCGGCAGCGATCGCCGGCGGACTGCTCGGCTGGAGCCTTGGTACGTCGGCCGGCCTGGTCGCCTGGTTGCTGCTCGCCGTCGCGGGCGCGATCCTCGGGTACATCGATGCCCGGACCCGCTTTCTCCCGTCGGCGATCATCTGGCCGACGTACGGCGTGGTCGGCGCCGCGCTGATTGCCGGAGCAGCCGTCTCAGGGGAGTGGGGCTCGCTGCTGCGGGCCGTAATCGCCGGGGTGATCGGGTTCGGCGTGTTCTACCTGTTGTGGTTCGTGGTCCCGAGCGGCGTCGGCTTCGGTGACGTCCGGCTGTCGGGGCTGCTCAGCATGGCGCTCGGCTGGCTCGGCTGGGCGCAGGTCGTCACCGGCCTGTACGGCGGATTCTTCCTCGGCGCGGTGATCGGCGTCGTGCTGATGGCGGCGAGGGTGCTCAAGCGCCGGCAGATGTTCCCGTTCGGGCCGTTCATGCTCGTCGGCGCCGTGGTCGGCGTCCTGATGGGCGGACCGCTGGAGCACCTTTATCTAGGGTGACGTGGGCGAAGAGATGCCGGTGAGACTTCCGTGAGATGCGTGCCCGGGATGGTTGTCGTACGCACCCGGTGATCCGGGATTCCACTCTTGTCGGGGGAGAACCCATGAGAATTCTTCGCGCCCATTGCGCGCTGACCGTCGTACTGGCCGGTGCCGCACTGACCCTGACGGGCTGCTCGGACAGCCCGGCCGCGAACGGGCCTGTTGCCAACGGCACCCAGCCCACGCAGCCCTCCCAGCCGACGCAGCCGGTGAAGTCGGACGATGTACCGACCGACGACGAGTCGACGCCACCGGCTGACAACGGTGGGAGCAGCGATTACTGCTCGGTGCTCGAACACAGCGGCGACACCTTCGCCAAGTGGCAGTCGGCCGGCTCCGAAGCGGGCAACGAGCGGGAGATCATCGCGAAGTCGTTCGACAACCTGGCTGCGAAGGCGCCCGCGGACATCAAGCCGGCCATGACGGATATCGCCACGGGCTACCGGCTCGTCTCGAGCGGGCAGGTCGATGAGAGCGACCAGGCCCAGATCACCAAGTTCGCGACCGCGATCCAGACGTTCAACAAGTGGCTCCCGGCGCACTGTCCGGACCTGGACCTCAAGGTCGAAGGCCCGGCCAGCTGACCATGGGCGATCGCACAGAAAGAGAAACCATGATGCGGGGAGGAAGCACGATGAGGCGGTTGGTGGCAGCCGGTCTGTCGCTCGGGTTGCTGGCTGCCGTCGCGGCCTGCGGCGATTCGAAGGACGCGGTGGCGCCGACGCCTGGAGCACAGGGGACTCCAGGCCCGACCGGTACGCCGATCATCCTCGGCGATCCGGAGACGCCGATCACGCCCGACGATTCGGAGACGCCGGGGACGCCGACCGGTACGCCGGGTAGCAACGACACTCCCGGTGAATCTGGTACGCCGGGCGCAGGCGGGTTGCCCGCCGCGTGCATCCCGCAGTCGTCGCTGGCGATCTGCCTCACCTTCGACTTCAAGGGATCCACGACGCTCAAGGGTTCGAACTGGGCGTTCGCGGGAGTGGACGATCCGGGGCTGCCGGATTCCACCTGCGCGGAGTACGGCGCGAGCATCCTGAAGTCGAAGCAGGTCGGGCTGAAACACCTCAGCAAGGTGATCGGCAGCCACCTGATCGAGGCCCAGTTCGACACCGCCTGGCCGCCGGCCAGGTCCGGCATCGTCGACTACCCGGCGACCGGTTCGATCCGGATCGACGACGTCGCGTACGAGGCGCGCAACAGCAACACCACCGGCATGCTCGAACTCCAGCCGAACGGCTCCGGCAAGTACACCCTCAACAAGCTCGTCCACACCGGCGGCGGCGACACCAACGGCACCGGCTCCATCTCCGGCACCATCACCTGGACCTGCATGGAGCCGAAGAACTGAGTCTCACCAGCCGGGGTAGCGGTAGGTCCAGTCGATCGGTAGCGGGTAACCGTCGGGAGAGACCTTGGTGAACTCCAGCGCCAGGTCGTCGGCCAATTGCAGGATCGTGGCGCGGCCTTCGACCGTGGACGCGAGCTCGGCCGGCAGCGCGGCCTCTCCGTGCAGGGCGCCGAGGATGTTGCCGCAGATCGCACCGGTCGAATCGCTGTCACCGGAATGCACCACCGCCAGCGAGAGGGCGTCGAGGAACTGCTCGGGCTCGGGATACGCCAGCGCGGCGTACACCCCGATCGCGAGCGCTTCCTCGGCGATCCAGCCACCGCCGAGCTGCTCGACCTTCGGCGGATCAGTAGCCGGCCGACGCGCGGCAGCGAGCGCAGTACTGGTTTCTTCGTGGTCCGGATACCCGGTGAGCAACTCTCCGGCCGTGTCCAGGGCTGCGTTGAGCTCAGCGCCCGCGCAGAGCTGATGAATGATCGCGGCGAGTGCGCCCGAAGCGAGCTTGCCGGTCGGATGCCCGTGGGTGAAGCCGGCGGCCTCCGCGGCGGCGTCGAACGCCCAGGCCGCGTCGAACGAGGTCGTGGGCAGCAGACCGAACGGCGCGGACCGCATCACCCCACCGCAGCCCTTCGAGTGGTTCCTCGCCTGGTCGCCGAACTGGCCGATCCGGTCCGTGCCTTTGCGGGCCAGGTAGAGCGCCGACAGGCAGGTGTTGCCAGGCGCCCGGCGAGCGTAGAGCCATTGCTCTTTCTGCAACCAGCCGTCCCGCTCGCCGCTGGGACCAGGCAGCCGCTGAGTGTCCAGCCACCGGTCGTAGGCGTGGTGCACGACCGCCATCGTGAACCCGTTCCCACGATCGGTCCGTACGCCGGCCCGTATCAGCCCCTCGACCGTGAACAACGTCATCTGGGTGTCGTCGGTGACCGTCCCCGGCGGCCAACCGGGGCCGCCGGCAACGAATTCCCGCAGCCCGCCCGGATGCGCGGCGACGATCTTCTCTCCGCTGTCGAACTCGATCGGCCCTCCGAGCGCGTCCCCGATCGCGCCGCCGAGGAGGCATCCTCGGATACGACTTCGATACGCCTCGCTGTCTGCTCGTGTCATCGGTGCCTCCCGGGTCGTTGTGGGCAGAGAGTATCCGGGGGTAGTGCTAGCGCTACCCCCAAGACGGGTCCCAAGGCCAGTTCGCCCGAGGCTGCCGACTTCTAGGTTCGTAGTACAGGACAAACGGACCATAAGGAGCACACCATGAGCACCTCCCTCCGCCGCAACGCCGCGCGACTGGCGGCCGCCGGCCTGGCCACGATCGCGCTCGGCGGTGCCGCGGTGGTCGGCGCCCAGGCAGCCCTCCCGTCCACCACCCCCTGCAGCGCCAACCCGGTCAGCAAGACCCTCGACGTCCTGCTCACCCTCCGCTCGATGGAGAACGACACCCCAGCCTGCCCCACCCGCTGACGACACACGGCGTACGGCGTCGAGCGGATGACTGGACCAGAGGTCGAGCCCGCCTTCTGACCCTGCAGCCCCGGCCCGGATTTAAGGGTTTCTGAAGCTTCCTGATCACCATCGGTGATGAGGACGTCAGAGAGGCTGGGGGCCCGGGGTATGAAGCACAGACGAGTCATCGCGATCGCGGCCGTACTACTGATGCTGCTGAGCGGCTGTGGCAAGCACAAGACGCCGAGCGCCGGCGGAGCAGGCGCACCGCAGGACAAGGACGGCAAAGCGACCGGTGCGCCGATCAAGATCTCCACTCGCGATCTCGACCAGGGGCAACCGCTGGACGGGATGCAGGCCTTCCTGGAGTCGGAGATCCGTCGGCAGTGTGGCGGAGAGCTCTGCGTGAAGGTGAAGGTGGTCCACAAGGACGACGGGTTCCAGACCTGTCAGTTCGTCAAGACCGAGCCGGCTCAGGGCAAGACGGTCAAGCGCGGCAAGACGGTGATCATCGTGGCGGGGACGAAGCCCTGCGAGGAGTCATGAGTCAAGCCCCTTCGGTCTCTTTCGCCGTTGGGCTCCCGCAACTGGGGAAGGTGGTTGGTGGCATCGTCGCACCGACCACCTTGCTGACCGCCCTGCTCTTCTACTTCGGCTGGCAACGGGGCTACTGGTTCTACGACTACCTGGGCGTGGACACGACGGTGCTGGGTTTGAGTACCGCTGACTATCTCCGGCTCGCAGTGGACGGCCTGTTCGTACCGCTGATCGTCTGTGCTTTCCTGCTGCTACTGGTGCTGTGGGTCCGTCCCCTGCTGCGCGGTAAGGCGTCCGCCAGGCTGCCACTCATCTGCCTGATCGCGGGCGCGGTACTGGGTGGCCTCGGCCTGCTCTCGGTCTTCGTCGAGCCGCTCCGTGATCGGATCGAGCTTGCGGCGCCACTCGGTCTGGCCTGCGGCGTACTGCTGCTGTCGTACCGCGTGCATCTCAGCCGGCCGCCGGCCTCGGCCGACGTCCTCGACCTGCGGCGAGTCGTTGAGTGGGCCGGGGTATTCGTGGTGGTCGGTATCTGCTTGTTCTGGGCGGCGACCGACTATTCGTCGGCAGTCGGGCGATCCCGGGCCGAGCAGTTCGTGGCAGAGATGCCGGGATACCCCGGCGCTGTCGTCTACAGCACAGGTGGGCTGAACCTGCATGCGCCTGGTGTTACCGAGACGCGCTGTGGAGGCACCGACCCGCTCTACCGCTTCCGGTACGACGGATTGACGCTGGTGCTGCAGTCGGATGACCAGTACCTGTTGTTGCCCACGGCATGGACCCAGTCCCGGGGAACAGCCGTCCTGTTGCCTCGGAACGACGCGGTGCGGCTGGAGTTCACCCGCGGCCCGGCGATCGGCGTACCGGGCTGTTGAGCGAGTTGAAGGTTTTCTGAAGATCGGTCTGGAAGATCCAGGGGGTCTGGTTCAGACGAAGGGATCGGGCCGATGTCTCTGCAGCGGCGGGGATCACGGCCACACGACGACTAGGGGGCGACATGAGTCAGGTAGAGGTGTGGTTTGTCGGTGTCGAGTGCAGGCAGCGGCAGGAAGGTGAAGACGAAATATATGGGACCGTCAACCTTGTATCGGCTGACGGCAGCCAGAAGAGCTCGATCGCGTTTCCGCGGGGGCAGCAAACGTGGGACTTCGGCCCTGACAACAAGCGGATCGGAACGCTCCAAGAACTTCTGTATCGCGGCGAACCGCAGGAGCTAGCCATCGTTGCCAGCGTCATCGAGCACGATTCCGGCAACGTCGATGGCTACAAGGCTGCGGCCGCGGGCGTTGTGACGACAGTTGCGACCAGCGCCGTCGCTGCCGTGAGTGCAGGAGCTGCGGCGCTTGCCGCACCGTTGATTGCGTTGTTGTCGAACGAGCTTGTCGATGCGGCGACCAAATTCCTCGGCGCTGCAGACGACATCTACGGCCCGAAGTCACTCGTCCTCACCCCTGCGTCGATGGAGGGTGCGAATCAACGACGCAAGACACTCCACCGGCCGGACGACCCGAAGACGCTGGACTGGACCGACGCCATCGTCCAGACAGGGACCGACGACGGCGGCGACCTCGGTGAGTACGCGATCTATCTCGACGTACGGCTGACCCCCGCAGCGCCACAACCACAACCCCGGCCCCGGCACGCCGGATCGTCGAGCGGTGCGGTCTCGGTGGTGTCGCGGATCCCGAACAGTATGGAGCTGTGGTGGATCGGCCGGGATGGCTCGGTCGAGGACGGTTTCTGGTACGAGGGTAGTAACTGGCAGCGGTTTCAGTTGGCGCCGATGGGGAGTGCGTCGTCGACTGGTGCGGTCTCGGCGGTGTCGCGGATCCCGAACAGCATGGAGTTGTGGTGGATCGGCGCGGACGGGGCGGTGGAAGCTGCTTATTGGTACGAGGGCGGCAGTTGGCAGCGGTATCAGTTGGCACCGGCGGGCAGTGCGTCGCCGAGTGGATCGGTCTCGGTGGTGTCGCGGATCCCGAACAGTATGGAGTTGTGGTGGATCGGTGCGGACGGGGCGGTGGAAGCTGCTTATTGGTACGAGGGCGGCAGTTGGCAGCGGTATCAGTTGGCACCGGCGGGCAGTGCATCGCCGAGTGGTGCGATTTCGGTGGTGTCGCGGATCCCGAACAGCATGGAGCTGTGGTGGATCAGCCCGGACGGGGCGGTGGAAGCCGCTTATTGGTACGAAGGTGGCAGTTGGCAGCGGTATCAGCTCGCCCCTGCGGGGAGCGCGTCGCCGACTGGTGCGGTCTCGGTGGTGTCGCGGATCCCGAACAGTATGGAGTTGTGGTGGATCGGTGCGGACGGGGCGGTGGAAGCTGCTTATTGGTACGAGGGCGGCAGTTGGCAGCGGTATCAGTTGGCACCGGCGGGCAGCGCGTCGCCGACTGGTGCGATTTCGGTGGTGTCGCGGATCCCGAACAGCATGGAGCTGTGGTGGATCAGCCCGGACGGGGCGGTCGAAGCGGCCTACTGGTACGAAGCTGGCAGCTGGCAGCGGTATCAGCTCGCCCCGGCGGGCAGCGCGTCGCCGAGTGGATCGGTCTCGGTGGTGTCGCGGATCCCGAACAGCATGGAGCTGTGGTGGACCAGCCCGGCCGGAGCGGTCGAAGCCGCCTACTGGTACGAAGGCGGCAGCTGGCAGCGTTACGAACTCGCCCCGCCGGGCAGCGCCTCAAGCCAGTGACCTCTTGCTGACGAGTGGATGAGGGCGTTGGGGACAGGCAGGGCTGGGTCAGCCTGCCCGTTCTCCCGCGTCGCCGGGCGGCCGCGGCTGCCGGCGAAGGCTCACGGGGTGCGGCGAGGCTCACGGAGTGCGGCGAAGGCTCACGGAGTGCGGGGAAGGCTCACGGAGTGCGGCGAAGTGAGACTGATCGCGGGTGCGGAAGGGCGGCGTGAAAGAATCGGCGGCATGCTGCGCTGGCTTACCGCCGGCGAGTCGCACGGACAAGCGCTCGTCGCCGTACTCGAAGGTCTTCCCGCTGGGGTCCAGGTCACCACTGATGATGTGGCCGATGCCCTGGCCCGTCGTCGTCTCGGCTACGGCCGGGGTGCCCGGATGAAGTTCGAGCGGGACGAGGTGACGTTCGTCGGCGGCTTCCGGCACGGGCTGTCGCTCGGTTCGCCGGTCGCCATCCAGGTCGGCAACACCGAGTGGCCGAAGTGGGAGCAGGTGATGTCCGCGGACCCGGTCGACCCCGCGATCCTGGCCGATCTGGCCCGCAACGCCCCGCTGACCCGCCCGCGGCCCGGGCACGCCGACCTGGCCGGCATGCAGAAGTACGGTTTCGACGAGGCCCGCCCGGTGCTCGAACGCGCCAGCGCCCGGGAGACCGCCGCCCGGGTCGCCCTCGGTGAGGTCGCCGCGCGGTTCCTCCAGCAGGCGTACGGCGTGACGATCGTCAGCCACGTCGTCGAGCTCGGCACCGTCAAGGCCCCGTACGGCGTGATCCCGTCCGCCGCCGACGTCGCGAAACTCGACGCGGACCCGGTGCGCTGCCTCGACGCGGACGCGAGCAAGGCGATGGTCGCCGAGATCGACGCCGCGCAGAAGGCCGGTGACACCCTCGGCGGCGTCGTCGAGGTGATCGTCGACGGCCTCCCGCCCGGCCTCGGCAGCTACGTGCACTGGGACCGCCGCCTCGACTCCAAGCTGGCCGGCGCCCTGATGGGCATCCAGGCGATCAAGGGTGTCGAACTCGGCGACGGCTTCGACCTGGCCCGTACGCCGGGTTCGCTCGCGCACGACGAGATCGTCGCCGAGGACGGTGAAGTACGCCGTACGAGCGGTCGCTCGGGCGGCACCGAAGGCGGCATGAGCACGGGGGAGACCCTGCGCGTCCGGGCCGCGATGAAGCCGATCGCGACCGTGCCGCGGGCCCTGCGCACGATCGACACGGTGACCGGTGAGGCCGCGTCGGCGCACCATCAGCGCTCGGACGTCTGCGCCGTACCGGCCGCGGGGATCGTCGCCGAGGCGATGGTCGCGCTCGTTCTGGCGGACGTCTCGATCGAGAAGTTCGGCGGCGACTCGGTGGCGGAGTCCTCGCGCAACCACAAGTCGTACCTCGCCAACCTGCCCACGACGATCACCCCGCGCGAGTGGGGCGACGAGTGACCGGTACGACGGAATCTCGCGGGCCGGTCGTCGTTCTGGTCGGGCCGCCCGGATCGGGCAAGTCGACCGTCGCCGGACTGCTGGCGGCCAAGCTCGGCAAGAAGCACCGCGACACCGACACCGACGTCGAAACCCAAGCAGGCAAGGCGATCTCGGACATCTTCGTCGACTCCGGCGAAGCCGCGTTCCGGGCGCTCGAGCGGGCCGCGATCGTCGCGGCGCTGACCGACGACGGCGCCGTACTGTCGCTCGGCGGCGGTGCGATCCTCGATCCCGACACCCGCGCGGACCTCGCCGGGCACAACGTCGTCTTCCTCAACGTCACGGTCGGCGAAGCCGCCAAGCGCGTCGGCCTCGGCGTCGCCCGCCCGCTCCTGCTCGGCAACGTCCGCACCCAGCTCCGCAACCTCCTCGAAGCCAGACGCCCGTACTACGAAGAGGTCGCCAAACTCACCGTCGACACCGACAACCGAGCCCCCGCCGACATCGCCGCCGAAATCCTGGAGCACCTCGGATGACCGAGCAGAACGTCGCCCCCGGCGCCGAGCCGCGCCGCATTCGGGTCGCGGCGGCTGCGCCGTACGACGTTGTCATCGGCAACAATCTGCTAGGTGAGCTTCCTGCTCTGCTGGGCGATGACGTGCGCCGGGTGGCTGTGATTCACCCGCGCGCTCTGCGGACGAGTGGCGACGCGATCCGTGACGACCTCACCGCGGCCGGGTTCACCGCGCATGCGATCGAGATCCCGGATGCCGAAGAGGCCAAGTCCGCCGAGGTTCTCGCGTACTGCTGGTCGGTCCTCGGCCAAGCCGGCTTCACCCGTTCGGACGCGATCGTCTCGATCGGCGGCGGTACGACCACCGATCTGGCCGGCTTCGTCGCCGCCACCTGGCTGCGCGGCGTACGGGTCGTGCACATCCCGACCACCCTGCTCGGCATGGTCGACGCGGCGGTCGGCGGCAAGACCGGGATCAACACCGCCGAGGGAAAGAACCTCGTCGGCGCGATCTGGGAACCGGCCGGCGTGCTCTGCGACCTGGCAGCTCTGGAAACCCTGCCCCGCAACGATTACGTGAGCGGCCTGGCCGAAGTGGTGAAGTGCGGGTTCATCGCCGACCCGGCGATCCTGGACCTGGTCGAGAAGGACCCGGCCGGCGCGTCGACACCGGCGTACGAGCACACCGAGGAACTGATCGCGCGCGCCATCCAGGTGAAGGCCGACACCGTCGGCGGCGACCTGCGGGAGCGGACCACCGCGATCGGCGGAGCGATCGGCCGCGAAGCGCTGAACTACGGCCACACGCTCGGCCACGCGATCGAGCGCCTCGAGCGCTACAAGTGGCGCCACGGTGCCGCGATCAGCATCGGCATGGTGTTCGTCGCCGAACTCGCCCGGGCCGCCGGCAAACTCGACGACCCGACCGCCGACCGGCACCGCGTCGTACTGGACTCCCTCGGCCTGCCGACGTCATACCGGGCCGACGCCTGGTCGCATCTGCAGGACGCGATGAAGCTGGACAAGAAGACTCGCGCCGATCGCCTGCGCTTCGTCGTACTGGACGGCCTGGCCAAGCCCACCATCCTCGAAGCCCCCGACCCGAGCCTCCTCATCGCTGCCTACGCCGAGATCAGCTGACGGTCATTTCTCGAAGTCCAGCGTGGTGTAGCCGTCGCCGGAGGTGCCCTTGACGACGACCCGGCGGTCGATCACCACGGGGCCGACCACGTTGCCGTCCTTGTCGAGCCGCCGGGTCTCGACCTGCGCCTTGTCGCCCAGCCTGAGCGTGGCGGAACTCCAGGAGCGGATGTAGGCGAGACCATCGACCACGTCGGTGGTGAACCACGGCCCCGGCTTGCCCTTCATGATCATCCGGCGCTGCACGGTGGTGACACCAGGCACGACCGTCACCCACCGGCTGGACGAGAAGCCGGTCAGGGTGCCGTCCGGTTTGCCGATGTTTCCGGGGTGGTCGCCTGAACCCCCGAGGCCGTCGGGATATTTCCGGCTGAAGGTGCCGAAGTCGTAGTTGCGCCGGACGCGTCCGTCGGGGTCCTTCGTGGTGATCGTGCCGACGCAGGCATAGGTACGGCCGCCGGAGTCCACCGCGACTGTCCAGTCCGTGCTGCGATCGGAGTCGGCGACCTTGGTCGCGTGCCGGATCTTGTCGACCTTGGCGCCCATACCGGGCCAGTCGAGCGGCGCGGTTTCGTAGGTCTGCCCGGGGACGTCGTGCGAGCCGACCCACTTGATGCACTCGGTCGCGAACGCCTTCGCCTGGGTGGCGGTCAGCTGGCCCCGGTCGACCGAAACGGTGTTCTCGGCGGGCTTGCTCGTTGTCTTTGTATTGGTACTGGCCTGGCCGGCGGGCGGCGGGGTGTGGTCGGAGGTGAGCAGCTGGGGGACGGTGAGGGCGCCGGTGGCGACGACCGCGATCGCGGCCGCGGCGGCGACCGGGAGGGCCCAGCTCGGGCGGTGCCGATCGGCGCGGGGATCGGAGCCGGATTCTTCCAGGATCCGGTCGAGGACGAGTTGCTTGTTGGGAAGCGGACGCTCCGCCGGGATCTGGCTGGTCATGCGAGGCCCTTCACGGTGTCGAGATCGAGGAGGCCGGCCAGCCGCGTACGGGCCCTGGACAGCCGGGATTTGACGGTGCCTTCCGGTACGCCGAGGGCCGCGGCCGCTTCGGCGATCGAGCAGTCCGCCCAGATGACGAGTTCGACCGCTTCGCGCTGGTTGGCCGGGATCCGGTCCAGCGACCGGCGGATCTCGCTCATCGCGCGTTCGTCGTCGACCCGGGCGGCCGCCTCGGACGACGGGTCGGGCACGGTGCCGGGGGCATCGATCAACTCGATCCGGTTCGTCAACGCTGCTTGCCGCCGGGTCGACCTGAGGACGTTGCCGCACTCGTACCCGGCCATCACCAGCAGCAGCGGGCGGGCCGAGTCGAGGGTCAGCCGGTCGATCCGGCCGGTGCGCGCCCGTCGCCAGAGCGCGACGAAGGTTGCCTGGACGACGTCCTCGGCGCTCGACCAGGACGTCGTACGGCGGAACGCGAAGTTGTAGACCGCGTCGCTGTGGCGGTGGAACAGGCCGGCGAGTGCCTGTTCATCGGCAGCACGGAGCCGTTCCCACAGATCACGGTCGTCGACCGCGTACCCGGGTCTGGCCTCCATCCGCCGCACTCCCATCGTTGCTGGATATGTGCTCACACCGGGAAGAGTCCGGCACCCACGGCCTGGGTTCCCGTTCAGCTCATCTCGGCCGGCAGCGGACGGCTGTGCAGAACGTCCAGGCGGGAGACCGCTCTGGTCAGCACAACATAGAGCCGGTTCAGTCCCCGCACCTCAGCCTCGACAATGGCAGCCGGCTCCACCGCAATCACATGGTCGTACTCCAGCCCCTTGGCCGACCCCGCCCCGACCACAGCAACCCGCCCGTCGCCGTCCGCGGCTACTGGGTCGATGCCGTCGCGGCGGAGGGCTTCGACGAGAGCCTCGACGGCGTTGTCAGCGGCGATCACCCCGATCGAGCCCTCTTCCTTGAGGGCAGCCCTGGTGGCATCGACGCAACTGCCGAGGATGTCGTTGGTTTTGGTGAGCGTGTAGCGCCCGTCGCTCCGGAACGACCGCGTCGGCGGCACCTCGGTCCCCAGCCCAGCCAGCACCCGGTTGGCGATCGCGACCACCGCCGCCGGCACCCGATACCCGGTGGTGAGCGCGATCACCTCCGCCTCGGGCTTGCCGAGCTGGGTGAGCTGCTCGACCCAGTCCCGCGCCGCCCACGCCGTCGTACCCTGCGCAAGATCCCCCAGCACAGTGATCGACCCGTGCTCGCTCCGGCGTGCGATCGCCCGGCACTGCATCGGCGACAAATCCTGCGCCTCATCCACAATCACATGCCCGTACGTCGTACCTCGTCCGAGCAATGCGCTCAGCTCGTCCTGCAACACCAGATCCGCAATCGTCCAGAGAGCGCTCCCCGCCTTTCTCGGCCGTTTCCAGGTGATGGCCGCCCGCTCCTCCTCGCTCAGGATCCCCTCGCCTGCTGATGTCGGATCGCTGAGGAATTCAGCCAGTACTTCGTCCGCCTTCACCGCCGGCCAGACTGCATCGACAGCCGGAGTCACCGCCCGAGCCATCCGCTTGAGCCAGACGCCGTTGCAGTTCTGCCCGCGCGCCTCCGCCTGCCGCTGAAGCGCCGCAACGAGCCGTGCGATCACACGTTCCCGCCCCAGCCCGTACGCCGTGGCCTCCGCCCGCGCCTCGTCGACCAGCTGCTCGAACTCGGGCTGGTCGACCCGCCACCGATAAGAACTGTCCGGTACGACGACCGCCTCTTTCGGCACCCCGAGTCGCGCATAGAGCGCTCTCCGAAGGATCTCGGCCATCCGCAGATCGTGTTTCACCAAGGCCGCCGCAGGCTCGTCGGTTGCCCTGACCTTGTGCTTCTCGTTGATCAGCAGATCGTCGACGGTGGTCTGCTCGACATCCACCTCACCCAACGTCGGCAACACCGCCGAGATGTAATGCAGGAACGCCCGATTGGGCCCGAGCACCAGCACCCCGTTGCGCTGCAACCTCGCCCGATGCGCATACAACAGGTACGCCGCCCGATGCAGCCCCACCGCGGTCTTCCCCGTCCCCGGTGCCCCCTGCACACAGATCGATGCCTCCAACTCGGCCCGAACCAACTCGTCCTGCTCCGGCTGAATAGTCGCCACAATGTCCCGCATAGGCCCCACCCGAGGCCGCTCAATCTCCGCCCGAAGAATCCCCCCGCCCCCGACCCCACCCGACGCCACGCCCTCACCCGGTGCCACGCTCTCACTCGGTGCCACGCTCTCACCCGGTGCCACGCTCTCACTCGGTGCCACGCTCTCACCCGGTGCCACGCTCTCACCCGGCGCCACGCCCCCACCCGGCGCCACGCCCTCACCCGGCGCCAGGCCTCCGCCCTCACCCGGTGCGCCCCCGGTTGTGCCCGATGCGAGGCCTTCGGCCGCAGCTGATCCCGGTGTGCCAACTGGACACCACTCCGACTCTGCGCCGTCCAGAGGTGCTTCCCCCGCGGGGGTGTTTGTTGGGTGGGTGTGGTTTTGATGGAGGTGCTCGTCTTCGTAGCTGGTGAGGGTGGTGGCGGACCAGCCGTAGCGGCGCCGGGTGGCGACGCCTTGGGGGTCTCTGATGCCGGCTCGGTAGAACGCCGTCGACACCGGTGCCCGCCAGTCGATCACCAGCGGCGGCCGGCCGATCGCGTCCGAGATGTGCCGCCGGCCGAGGTAGTACGCCTGCCCGCGATGCTCCCCAGCCGCGTCGTCCACGCCGTACTCGATCCGTCCGAAGAAGGGCGGACTGTCACCCTCGTCGCCGAGCTCACGGGCGAGGCTCTTGAGGTAGTAGCCGAGCCGTTCGGCCGTGTACCGATCTCCCCAGGTGACCTCACCGACCACCACGTTCTCCCGCGCCCCGGCGACCATCGCCTGCAACGCGTCGCGGCAGCGCCGGGCGTACTCCTGCTCCTCCTCGAGCCCCCGCATCCATCGCACCCTTCATTCACAGAAAACTTAACCCGGTTAAATCTTTGCCTAGGTTAACACTTTGCTACTCTTCACTGCATGGCCGAACTCCGCGACCGCAAGAAGCAGCAGACCCACGACGCGCTCTCCGAGGCGGCGATCGGGCTGTTCCTCGAGCACGGCTTCGACCAGGTCTCGGTCGCCGACATCGCCGCCGCCGCGAACGTCTCCAAACCGACCCTCTTCAAGTACTTCGCCACCAAGCAGGACCTGGTCATCCACCGCATCGCCGACCACACCCACGAGTCAGCCCGGCTGATCCAAGCCGCAGCCAGCTCACTCGCAGGCGAAGAAAACAAGCGCGTCGTGGTTCCGGGTTTTGAGGGGGAGGGTGGGCGGCGGGTTTGGGCGGCGGGGGTTTTGCGGGACGGGTTCTTGGATGGGTTGAAGAGGCGGGATCCGGTGACGGGGTTGAACGATCATCCGGCGGTGCTGGCGTATTACCGGCTGGTGTTCGAGACGCCGTCGCTGGCGATCCGGGTGCAGCAGTTCATCGCCGAGGACCAGGCGGCCCTCGCCGATGCCCTCGGCAACGATCTGACCGCTCAGGTCGCCGCCGCCCAGCTGATCTCGACCCAGCAGGTGCTCGCGAGGCGCAATTACGTGGCGATGGCCGGCGGGATCAGCGCCGACCAGCGGTACCCGACCGCGCGGGCCGAGGCGATCACGGCGTACCGGACGTTCCTCGGTGCGGACAACAGGTCGGGCAAGCGGCCGGACGACGGCTCGGGCAAGAATCCGGGCAAGAGGCCGGACGACAGCTCGGGCAAGAATCCGGGCAAGAGGCCCGACGACAGGTCGGGCAAGAATCCGGGCAAGAGGTCGGACAACGGGTCGGGCAAGAAGCCGGGCACTAAGGTGGGATCGTGACTGAAGCTGGTGGGCGGCGCGTGCTCGTACTGAACGGACCCAATCTGGGCCGGCTCGGCTCGCGGGAGCCGGATGTGTACGGAGCGATGACGTTCGCGGATCTGGTCGCAGACTGTGAGAAGACCGGCGCCGAGCTCGGGCTCACCGTCGAGGTCCGGCAGACCGACGACGAGGCGGAGCTGGTCGGCTGGCTGCACGAGGCCGCCGACACCAAGACCCCCGTCGTTCTCAACCCGGCGGCGTTCACGCACTATTCGTACGCGCTCCGCGACGCGTGCGCCCAGCGCACGGCCCCGCTGATCGAGATCCACATCAGCAACCCGGCCGCCCGCGAGGAGTTCCGCCACATCAGCGTCGTCGCCGCCGTCGCCACCGGCACCATCGCCGGCTTCGGCGCCGACTCCTACCGCCTCGCCCTCCGCGCCCTCACCACCCTCGACAACTAGCTCCGCGTTCCACCTAGCTGGAACAAAACTTGAAAATGGCGATTGAAAATATCCACCTGAAGTGGCCGACCCGACCCTAGGGAAGGTGGTCGTGGACCACCTCGCGCTGGTGCTGCACGCAGTTGTCCGGCGCGCGGCGGCAGGGGGAGTTGGGGGGTCACCTGGTCGGGGGTGGGGTCAGGGCAGGTGTTGTCCGGGGTCCCGGGGAGGTGTCCGGTCCCTCGGTTGTGGGTGTCTGGGTGGCTGGACTGGGGAGTGGGGCAGGCTGGCAGGCGGCTGCGTCCTCGCCGGGCTGCTCAGGTGTTGGGCCGCCCGACCCCGATGCACGGGTCGCAGGTGCCGGAGGGTGGGCTTCGCGTCGGTGAAATCGGGGTCGGCGCCGTGAAATCGGGGGGTTCGCGGGGGAGGTCGTGAGGCCAGTGGGGGAGTGGTCTGGTCGGCGTCAGGGGCCGAAAGGGACGAGAGATGGGCATGAGACGCCGGTGAAACGCGCAAGGTTCACTCTGATCGTGGGTCGGAAACCGGCCCAGGCGGTCGGGAGACCCGGACCGGATCGGCGCCCTCGCCGAGCCGGCCGCCGGTGAAAACGATCGGAATCGACGATTTTGGGGGTTCGCCATGACTGCGGATTCGATCCGTTCCGTTCAACGCTCTGGGGGAGTGACGTACATGACGCAACAACGCATACCCGTCTGGGTGAAGGCACTGGACCCGCTGTCGCAGTTCGGGTTGGTGCACGCGCTCAGGCAGCGGCCGGAGATCGTGCTGATCAGCGACGCCGAACTGGCCGAGCTGCAGCAGGGCCAGCAGACCGATCAGCGCACCACCCCGCCAGTGGTGGCTCTGATCGCCGTGGACTCGCTCGACGCCACGGCAGTGCAGGTTCTCCGCGCGGCCGCCCAGCGGGGATGTCGCCGGACCGTGCTGATCGGCAGCACGATCGACGACGACGCACTGATGACCGCGGTCGAACTCGGGGTGTCCGGCGTGCTTCGGCGTACCGATGCCACGGCCGACCGGATCGTGCACCTTCTGCAGGCCGCCGCAGCGGGAGACGGCAGCCTGCCGCCGGACCTGCTGGGCCGGTTGCTGGGCCAGGTGTCGCGCATGCAGCGGCACGTGCTGGCTCCGCGGGGTCTCTCCCACACGGGGCTGTCCGACCGTGAGACGCACGTGCTGCGGCTCGTTGCGGACGGCAAGGACACCCAGGAGATCGCTCGCGAGCTGTCCTACTCGGAGCGGACGGTGAAGAACGTCCTGCACGACGTGACGAGCCGCCTGCAGCTGAAGAACCGCTCGCACGCCGTCGCCTACGCACTCCGCGAGGGCTTGATCTAGCCACAAAGAAGGAGAACCGCCGGACCGACTCACTCGGTCCGGCGGTTCAGGTCAGTGGTTGGCTAGGTAAGCCGTGACGACCGGGGCCAGTGGGACGTCCTGGGATCCAGCGGTGATGGTTTTGAACTCGTCAGGCGTAAGGGCGGCGCGGGCTGCGGTGAGGGTGGCTTCGATGTCGGCGACCTCGTCGGGGACCTGGACCGGTGAGCCGATCCGGACCCGGTGCTGCGCGGTGATCGTCAGTACGCGCAATGCCGAAGCTGGTTCGCCGGTCATCGCGTCCAGGTGAGCGAGCGCCTCCAACGCGCCGCAGACTCCGGACCCGAAATCGTTCTCCCATGCGATCCGCAGGCTCTCCCCAGCCAGTTCGCGGGCCCGTTCCAGCTCCCCGCGACGACGCACCACGGTGCTGAGATTCTCCAGCCCGATGGATGCCCCGGCGAGATCACCGTTCTGACGGTACTGCCCGATCGCCACGCTGAACAGATCAGCCGCCTTCGTCAGATCGCCGCCGATCCGGTGCGCGATCCCGAGATAGATCAGCGCCGCGGCCCGGGCATAGCCGGAGACCCGGTCGTTCGCGCGAGACCGCTCCTCGGCCTCCTCCGCATACTCGATCACCGCCGGAATGTCGTTCTGTGCAAGGCTGATCCGGATCAGCGTCATCAGGGTGACGGTCACCCGGTCTTCGTTGCCCAGGGTTCGGTACGCCGTGAGACAGCGCTCGGCGAGACCACGTGCCTCGGCGTACAGGCCGCGGTTGCGGGTCAGGCTGGCCAGCGTGCTGAGCCCCGCGGCGTACTCCTCCGAGTCCTCCGGCAGAGCCTCGATCGAACGCTCCAGCCAGCCGGACACCTCGGTCGCCAGACCGCGCCCCGGCCAGTACCACCAGGCGGGAGCGAGGATCGGGCTGACCTTCTCCGGCGCCTCACCCGCACCGAGACACCACTCGACGGCGCTGAGCAGGTTCGCCTCCTCGAGGCTGACCGTCCGATCCGTCAGCGCCCGCGGCGACCGCCCACTGACCGACCGGAACTCGCTCATCAGATCGATGCACCAGCCAACATGCCGCTGCCGTACGACGGCCTCTTCGCCGGCCGCCCGGAGTTGTTCGAGGGCGTAGTCGCGGACCGTCTCGAGCAACCCGAATCGCTGTCCCTCGGGCGTGTTCACGACGGTCAGCAAGCAGCGATCGGACAGTTCCGCGAGCAGCCCGGCGATCGTCTCGGCCGGGAAATCATCGTCGGCCAGGACCTGTTCGGCCGCCTCCACGGTGAAGCCGCGAGCGAAGACGGCGAGCCGGCGAAGGGCAAGCCGGGCCGGTTTCTCGAGCAGTTCGTGACTCCAGTCGAGCGCGGCCCGCAGACTTGTATGCCGAAGGCCGGCGTCGCGCGGGCCGCGGACGAGCAGCCGGAGCCGGTTCTCGATCCGGGCGGCCAGTTGGGCGATCGACAGCGTCCGGGTCAGACCGGCGGCCAGCTCGATTCCGAGCGGGAACCGGTCGACGGCCGCGCAGATCGCATCGACCGCGGGTCCCGGCTCGGCGTCGCTTCGTGCGCAGAACAGTTCCGCTGCGGCTTCCGCAGGCAACGGACCCAGCCGGCGGTCTTCTTCGCCGGCGATCCGGAGCGGCCGCTGCGAGGTGACCAGGATCGAGATCTGGTTGGTCTGCCAGTCGAGATCGCTGACCAGCAAGGCGGCAGCCTCGACCAGATGCTCGGCGTTGTCGACGACGAGGAGCGCGCCGCGCAGCGCCTCCGTGCACTGACCGAGCGGATCGGCGGCGCTACCGTCCTCGCCGACCGCGGCGGCCAGCGCGGAAACCAGATTGTCGCCGGGGCCGAGTGGAGCGAGGTCGAGCCAGCAGACCAGCCGGTCGCGCTCCTGCTCGGTCGCCGCGAGTTCCCGGGCGAGCCGCGTCTTGCCCGCGCCGGGACCGCCGATCAAGGTGATCTCGCCCGGCTCGGCCAGCCGGGTCAACAGCTCGGCGTACTCCTCGCTCCGGCCGATGAAGCTTTTGGATGCCTGAGGCAACGAGATCTTCGGCTTGGCGGCGGCCGGCACCGGATCGGCCCGGAGCCGTTCCTCGAGCGTGACGGTCTCCGGCGACGGGTCGATCCCAAGTTCGTCGGCCAGGGTTTCGCGCAGTCGGTCCAGCTGGGAGAGCGCTTTCTCGGTGTTCCCGGCGGCGGCCAGCGCGGTCGCGGAGAGGCCGATCAGCCGTTCGTGCAAGGGGTGGAGCTCGACCAGTCGATCGAGTTCCGCCTGGACGTCGTCGCGGCCGAGTGCCAGACCGGCCTGGATCCAGGCGAGCTGGAGTTCCAGACGGAGGGACTCGAGACGCTGTTGTTCCACAGCAGCGAACGGAATCTCGCTCACGTCGGAGAGCGGTTCCCCGCTCCACTGGGCGAGCGCGGTCTGCGCAGCGGCGTACGTGCCGGCCTGGTTGCCGTCGCGGCGGGCCTTGTCGAGGGCGGCCATCGCTTCCTCAACGGCGATGAGATCGACCGGGAGCGCGTTCAGGCAGAACCCCGCAGCGGTCCGGCTCAGTGCGGCTCCGTGGTCGCCCAGGGCGCCCCGCAAGCGAGAGGCGAGTACACGCAGGCGTGCGGTCGGGCGGGCGAGTTCGACATCGCCCCACAGGTCGCGGATCAAGATGTCATCGGCAACGGCTTCGCCTCTGGCCAGTCCCAGCCGGACGGCCAGCGCCCGGGCGAGCGGCTGCTTCACCACCAACTCCGCACCAGCGGACGAATCCGATCCGGCGTCGGAGGTCAAGCGGGCCGGTCCCAGCACGTGCAAGGAGAGCGATCGGTCAGGTACTTGCGACGTCGTTCCCACCCCCAGTGCGAAGAGCTGCCTACCGGCGGCATCTTCGCACGAATACCCTTTCGGGAACTGCGGAGGTCCCTCGGTTCGAGCGCCTCGGCGCGGGTGCATCTTTAATCGGCAGCGCGCCCCGATGAACCACACGTAGCCAACCGCCCAACAGGAACAGCTGGTACGCCGTGCGCCGGGAGTGCCGGAGTCCTCTTCAGTTGGGCGGTGATGAGGGCTGCCAGGACGATCAGGCCACCTATCAGCTGGGCGGTGGTGAGGTGTTGGTCCAGGGCCAGCCAGCCGAGGAGAGTGGCGACGACCGGGCTGAGTAGGCCGAGGAAGGTGACGTCGGTGGGGGACAGGGCGCGCAGTCCGCGGAACCAGAGGGCGTAGGCGACCGCCGACCCGATGATCGTCAGGTACGTGTACCCAGCAAGGTTCGCAGCCGTGAGAGACGAAGGCAGTCGGCCCTCGACGATCAACGCCACAGGAAGCAGCAACAGGCCACCAGCCACCAACTGCCACCCAGTCATCGCGAGCAACGGCGCCGGCGACTTCCACCTCTTGCTGAGAACGACACCAGTTGCCATCACCATCGCACCGCCGACCGCGGCCATGACACCCCAGCCATCCAGCCGTGCACCCGCCCGCAGTACGAGCAGACTCACACCAGCAACACCTGCCAGCGCAGCCACCGTCGTGCGCGTGGTGAGCCGCTCGGCGAGCAGTCCAGCAGAGAGAACCGCGACCAACAGCGGCTGCAGAGCGCCGACCGTCGCGGCGACACCTCCCGGCAGCCGGTACGCCGCGACGAACAGCAATGCGAAGAAGGCGCCGATATTGAGCGCACCCAGCACGAACGCCCGGAACCACCAGATCCCCGTCGGAAGCCGGCGAGTGAGCGCGACCAGCAGAAGCCCGGCCGGGAGAGCGCGGATCACACCGGCGAGCAGCGGACGCCCGGGCGGAAGCAGCTCCGTCGTCACCAGGTAGGTGCTGCCCCAGAGGGCAGGCGCGATCGCGGTGGTCAGGACGAGGCCGAATCGATTGCTTAGCACTAAGGCAATGTATCTCAGTGCTAAGCAATTTCCTAGATCTCTCACCGCTAAGTGATCTACCTCACCGCTAAGAGATCAACTAGGCTGGCCGAATGGCAGATCACGTCGACCTCGTGCTCGCGCAGTGGGGCGAGCGGCGCCCGGACCTGGACGCTTCGCCGATGGCGGTGATGGGCCGGCTCAAGCGGCTCGGCCAGCTGATCGACACCGAGCTCCGGCGCAACTTCGCCGCGCACGATCTCGACTCGGCCTCGTTCGACGTCCTCGCCACGCTCCGCCGCAGCAACGCCGAGCACAGCCTCACCCCGGCCGGCCTGATGCGCTCGTCGATGGTGACCTCCGGCGCGATCACCCAGCGCCTCGACCGGCTGGAGGCACGCGGCCTGGTGACCCGGAAGCCGAGCGAAACCGACGGTCGCGGTGTCCAGGTGACGCTCACCAAGGCCGGACTGGACCTGATCGACGCCGTCCTGCCGACCCACGTGGCGACCGAGGACCGGCTGCTCGCGGGGTTGTCGGCCGACGAGCGCACCAAGCTGGCCGACAGCCTCCGCGCCTTGCTCGAATCTCTCGGCGACAAGACGGACTGAGTTCATGGATGCCCAGGGCAACCAGTACGCCGAGTCGCTGCGTACCGCCCTGGTCGCCCGGATGGTTGCCGAAGGCGCCCTTCAGGACGAGCGGGTGACGGCCGCTTTCCAGCGGGTGCCGCGGCATGAGTTCGTGCCGTTGGTGCCGCTCGAGGTCGCGTACGCCGACGACGTCGTACTGATGAAACGTGACGAGGACGGGGTGGCGATCAGTTCGGTGTCGCAGCCGTCGGTGGTTGCGTTGATGCTCGAGCAGGCGGCGATCGAGCCGGGGCACCGGGTGCTCGAGATCGGCTCCGGTGGGTACAACGCCGCCTTGCTGAGCGAACTGGTCGGGCCCGGGGGAGCCGTCACCACGATCGACATCGACCCGGACGTGATCGAGCGGGCTCGGCGTGGGTTGGCGGCGACTGGGTACGACGAGGTTCGGGTCGTGCTTGCCGATGGGGAGTTCGGATCGCCGGAGAGCGCTCCCTTTGACCGGATCGTCGTCACCGTGACGGCCTGGGACATCGCGCCGGCCTGGGTCGAGCAGCTCGCCGAGCACGGGCGGATCGTCGTACCGCTGCGCCTTCGTGGTCAGACGCGGTCGGTGGCGCTCGATCTGGTGGACGGGCGGTTGGAGAGCCGGTCGATGAGGCTCTGCGGATTCGTCTGCATGCAGGGCGCCGGTGCGAGCTACGAGCGGGCGGTCCTGCTGGAGAAAGACACCGTGCGGCTCAGCTTCGACATCGACCAGGAAATCGCCGAACCGCCTGCCGACATCCTCCGCCAACCTTCCACTGTGATCTGGTCCGGAGTCTTCGCAGATCGCGAGGAACCGCTCGCCGACCTGAACCTCTGGCTGGCAACCACGCTCAACCAGTACTGCGTACTCGCCGCCGACCGATCCGCCGTCAAGAAACGCCGAGTCTCACCCACCCCACGCTGGGGCACCTCGGCCACCTTCGCCGACAACACCCTCACCTACCTGACAGCCCGCCCCGCCGGCACCAAGAACACCGTCGAACTGGGTGCCCTGGCCCACGGCCCCGCCGCCGCAGTCCACGCAACCCAAATGACCCACCAAGTCCAAGCCTTCGCCACCGCCGGCCGGCCGGCTCCCACACTCACGATCTGGCCGTCCGGCGCCGTCGGCCCGGACTACGCCTCGGGCCCAGGCTCCAGGCCGGACTCAGCGTCCGGGCCCGGCCCAGGATCCGGCCCGGGGGACGGTGGTTTCGGGTGGTTGGAGGTTGGGCGGCGGCATAGTTGGGTTGTGGTGGGGTGGTGACGGGTTAGTTCTGGGGTGGGGGTTTGGGGCGGCCGGCGTTCTGGACTGTTTGCCAGAGTTCGTCCATGTCGGTGCGGTCCTCGGGTTCGGGTTTGTCGACCCAGCCGCTGGCCCAGCTGTTCTCGTCGCCTCCGGTGTCGAAGAGCGACTCGGCGAACGCGGCGGAACCGACGTACCGGAACTCCTCGTCCTTCCGGGGCTCCGTGCTGTCCGGATCTGAGGCGGCGGCTGCGGTACTGCGTGCTTTCTCCGGACCGGCGACCAGGGAGCGGGCGTACTTCTGGGCTTCGATGATGCCCAGATCCCGCTCGTCGCTCAGCAGCCGGACTGCCGTCACCTCGTTGCCGGTCGACATCAGTTGGCGGACCCGGGCCTCCAGATCGCCCTTGCTCTGCTGTGGACGCCTGGCCTGCGGGGGCTGCTGATAAGCCGGAACCCACGGCGGCGGTTGTGGCGGTTGGAACTGCCCCTGGTACTGCGGCGGCTGGAACTGCCCAGGAGGCGCGTAGCCGGTCTGCGGTCCCGCGTACTGCGGCGACCCCGACTGCATCGGACCTGCCTGGATCGGACCGGGCTGCAGCGAGCCGGTTTGGCCTGGGCCGGTGATCGGCTGGCTGAAGTGGCCGGTGGTCTGGCCGGCCTGCATCAATTGCTGGATCATCCCGGCGAGCTGAGCTGATGCCTGGGCGCGGCCGGAGTTCTGCACCGGTCCGGCCGGGCGGACGACCTGGCCGGCCGAGTTCGTCACCTGTCCCTGCATCGGCGGCCCGGAGGTCGGCTGGGTGAACTGGCCCTGGAACTGGATCGGCCGGTTGGTGCCCTGCTGGGCCTGGAGCCGCTCGATCACCTTCTGCATCCGCGGACTCGGCGTACCGGGATTCCGCCCGCCACCCTGAGCCGCCTTGTTGTTCGCCTTCTTCGCGAGGAACGCGATGATGAAGAAGACCGCGACGATGACGAGCCCCGACATTTTGCCTCCTGGTATTCCCTGGACCTCAGCGTAGAGGGCGTCGGGGCGAGCGAGTCACCTGTAAGGTGCGTCGACCGCTACAATTCGGCGTACCGCTGATCACTTTGTAAAGGAATCTTCGCGTGGCCTCGACGAACGACCTCAAGAACGGCATGGTGCTCAACCTGGATGGGCAGCTGTGGTCCGTCGTCTGGTTCCAGCACCACAAGCCCGGTAAGGGCGGTGCCGTGATGCGCACCAAGCTGAAGAACGTGCTGTCCGGGAAGGTCGTCGACAAGACCTTCAACGCCGACGTCAAGGTCGAGGTGGCCAACGTCGACAAGCGCGACATGACGTACCTGTACAACGACGGCGGCTCCTACGTCTTCATGGACAGCTCCACCTACGAGCAGGTCCACATCACCCCCGAGGTGGTCGGAGACGCGTCGCACTTCCTGCTGGAGAACCAGGACGCCGTCGTTGCCGTGCACGACGACCTGCCGCTGTACATCGAGCTCCCGGCCTCGGTCGAGCTGCTCGTCGAGTACACCGAGCCCGGCCTGCAGGGCGACCGCTCCACCGGTGGCACCAAGCCGGCGAAGCTGGAGACCGGCTACACGATCCAGGTTCCGCTGTTCCTGACCACCGGCGAGAAGGTCAAGGTGGACACCCGTACCGGTGACTACCTCGGCCGCGTCACGTCCTGAGCCCGTACGCCGACACAGGAGAGCTGACAACCGAACATGTCTGCCCGGAGCAAGGCCCGCAAACGCGCCCTCGACGTGTTGTACGAGTCGGAGGTGCGGGGGCTGCCGGTCGGCGGCACGCTGGCCGACCGGGTAGCTGACGGCGACCCGCCGGTGAACGAGTTCACCGTGGCGCTGGTCGAGGGCGTCTCGAAGCACATCGACCAGATCGACGAGCTGCTGAGCGCCCACTCGGTCGGCTGGACGCTGGACCGGATGCCGGCCGTGGACCGCAACATCCTGCGGATCGGGGCCTACGAACTGCTCTTCGACGAGCAGGTGCCGGACGTGGTCGCGGTGAGCGAGGCGGTCTCGCTGGCCCGGGACCTGTCGACCGACGAGTCGCCGGCCTTCGTCAACGGCCTGCTGGCCCGGCTGCTACAGCTCAAGCCGACCCTCGGGGTCTGAGACCCCGGCTGAAACTCAAATAGGCCCGGTACCGCCACGGTGCGGTGCCGGGCCTTCTCAGGCGTCCCCGTTCGTCGGCGCGGGGGGAACGGCCCCGGCCTGGTGGTGCTCATTCAGTTGTTCTCGACCTTCTCTGCGGCCCGTCCCTGTGAAGAGGGGCGGGCAGGCGGCCGCGGGCAAGCTGCTACGAGCCCCGGCCGTCTCTCATTCCCGCGGACTCAGGCGCCGGCTGCTTCGGCGTCCTCGACCTCTCCACGGGCCTCCGGGTTCAGAACTCCCCAGGAGATGAAACGCTCGGTCAGGGTGGTCGGCGACTCGTCGTAGATGACCGCCAGAGTGCGGAGGTCGTCCTGACGAATCGAGAGCACCTTGCCGTTGTAGTCGCCGCGCTGGGCCTGGATGGTGGCCGTGTAGCGCATCAACGGGCCGGCCTCGCTGGTGTCGAGGTGCTGAAGCGCCTCCAGGTCGAGGATCAACCTGGGCGGTGCCGCAGCGGCCGCGGCCGCACTGGCCGAGCCGGGCAGCAGCTCACGCATCGGCACACCGAAGAAATCGGCGAGCTCGGCGAGCTTCTGAACGGTGACGGCACGGTCGCCACGCTCGTACGAGCCGACGACGACCGCCTTCCAGCGACCCTTGGACTTCTCCTCGACCCCGTGCAAGGACAGGCCTTGCTGTTGACGGATGGCGCGTAGTTTGGCGCCGAGTGACTTCGCGTATTCGCTAGGCACGCTGGATCTTCCCTCCAACTTTGTCTTGTCCGGGCCCGTTTGAAACGGGCCGGTTGGTGAAACCCCCCACGATTACACAGAGTAACAATATTCTGGTCCGGAGGCCAGCGTCAAGACGGCGTGTCACTTCCGATACGATGTCAAGCGGTCCGAACGTCCTTTAAAGACCCGTCCAGAGAGGCGGGAAAGGAGGAACGGTAGCGATGAGCCCTGCCTCGGTACCTGTACCGCGCACAGTGCTGGATGCTTCCGACATTTCCCGGGCACTGACCCGGATCGCGCACGAGATCCTCGAGCGCAACCGGGGTGCCGACCCGGTGGTACTCCTCGGCATCCCCACCCGTGGGGTAGGCCTGGCGGCCCGCATCTCCGAGCGGATCGCCGCAGTCGAGGGGCAGAGTGTGCCCACAGGGTCACTCGATGTGACGATGTACCGCGATGACATCGGCCTCAAACCGGCCCGTGCGCTCGAGCACACCGACATCCCGCCCGGCGGGATCGACGGCAAGGTCGTCGTCCTGGTCGACGACGTGCTGTTCTCCGGCCGGACGATCCGCGCCGCACTGGACGCGATCGGCGACATCGGCCGGCCGAAGGCGGTCCAGCTGGCCGTCCTGGTCGACCGCGGGCACCGGGAACTGCCCATCCGGGCGGACTACGTGGGCAAGAACCTGCCCACCTCCCTGGTCGAGCGGGTCACCGTGCACCTCACCGAGTACGACGGCGCCGACGCGGTGCTGATCGCCGACAAGACGGGAGCGTCGGTCTGATGCGCCACCTATTGAGTGCCGGCGACCTCAGTCGCGACGAGGCCAACCTGATCCTGGACACCGCCGAGGAGATGCGCTCGCTGGCGGACCGGCCGATCAAGAAGCTGCCCGCCCTGCGCGGCCGGACCGTGGTGAACCTCTTCTTCGAGGACTCCACCCGGACCCGGATCTCGTTCGAGGCGGCGGCCAAGCGGCTGTCGGCCGATGTGATCAACTTCTCCGCCAAGGGCTCCAGCGTGAGCAAGGGCGAGAGCCTCAAGGACACCGCCCTGACCCTGCAGGCGATGGGCGCCGACGGCGTCGTCTGCCGGCACGGTTCATCCGGCGCCCCGCACCTGCTGGCGACCTCGGGCTGGATGACCGGCTCGGTCGTCAACGCCGGTGACGGCACGCACGAGCACCCGACCCAGGCGCTGCTCGACGCCTTCACCATGCGCCGCCACCTCGGCTCGCTGGACGGCCGCCGGATCACCATCGTCGGTGACGTCCTGCACAGCCGGGTGGCCCGGTCGAACGTGCTGCTGCTGGCAACGCTCGGCGCCGAGGTCACCGTGGTCGCGCCGCCGACACTGCTGCCGGTCGACATGTCCGGCTGGCCGTGCGCCACGTCGTACGACCTGGATGCGACGCTGCCGAAGAGCGACGCGGTGATGATGCTGCGGGTCCAGCGCGAGCGGATGGGTGACGCGTTCTTCCCCAGCGCCCGGGAGTACACGAGGCGGTACGGACTCGATGTGCACCGGATGGCGCAGCTGCCCGACGAGGCGATCGTGCTGCACCCCGGCCCGATGAACCGCGGCATGGAGATCAGTGCCGAGGTCGCCGACTCCACCCGCTCGGTGATCGTCGAGCAGGTCACGAACGGCGTGGCCATTCGGATGGCCGTCCTTTATCTGCTGCTCTCAGGTAGCAACGACACGAACCCGAACGAGGAGCCCAAGGCATGACCGCCTACCTGATCACCGGAGCATCGATCCTCGGCGGCGAGGTCGCGGACATCCGGATCGACAACGGCGAGATCGTGGCCATCGGCAACGACCTGGCGCACGACGGTGCCGAGGTCGTCGACGGCAGCGGCAAGATCGCGCTGCCCGGCCTGGTCGACCTGCACACCCACCTGCGCGAGCCGGGTCGCGAAGACGCCGAGACCGTGCTCACCGGCACCCGGGCCGCCGCGATGGGCGGCTTCACCGCGGTGTTCGCGATGGCCAACACCGACCCGGTCGCCGACACCGCCGGCGTCGTCGAGCAGGTCTGGCGGTTGGGCCGCGAGGCCGGGTACGCCGACGTGTACCCGATCGGCGCGGTCACCGTCGGCCGGCAGGGTACCCAGCTCGCCGAGCTGGGCGCGATGGCCGACTCCGCGGCGCGCGTGCGGGTGTTCTCCGACGACGGCGACTGTGTCTGGGACGCGGCGCTGATGCGGCGCGCGCTCGAGTACGTGAAGGCCTTCGACGGCGTCGTCGCCCAGCACGCGCAGGAGCCACGGCTGACCCAGGGCGCGCAGATGAACGAGGGAGCGCTCTCCGGCATTCTCGGCCTGACCGGCTGGCCGAGCGTCGCCGAAGAGTCGATCATCGCCCGCGACATCCTGCTGAACGCGCACGTCGGTTCCAGGCTGCACATCTGCCACCTGTCCACCAAGGGCTCGGTCGAGATCGTCCGGGCCGCCAAGAAGCGCGGACTCGAAGTCACCGCCGAGGTGACGCCGCACCACCTGCTGCTGACCGAGGACCTGCTGACTTCCTACAACCCGGTCTTCAAGGTGAACCCGCCGCTGCGGACGAAGGCCGACGTCGAGGCGGTCCGCGAGGGGCTGGCCGACGGCACGATCGACATCGTCGCCACCGACCACGCGCCACACCCGGTCGAGGACAAGGACTGCGAGTGGAGCGCGGCGGCGTTCGGGATGACCGGCCTGGAGACCGCTCTCTCGGTGGTCCAGCACGCGATGATCGACACCAAGCTGATGACCTGGGCCGATCTCGCCGACCGGATGAGTTACCGGCCGGCCGCGATCGGCCAGATCGGCGAGCACGGCCGGCCGCTCGAAGTCGGTGCGCCGGCGAACGTGACCCTGGTCGACCCGGCCGTCGAGCGCACCGTCGTACCGGGGGAGTCGAAGTCGCTGTCCCGGAACACGCCGTTCGACGGCATGAAGTTGCCGGGTCAGGTCGTTGCCACCTTCCTGAGGGGTACACCGACCGTTCTGGACGGGAAGCTGACCCGGTGAAGACTGTTCTCGCAATCCTCGGCACGCTTCTGGTGATCGGAGGTGGCTGGTACGGCATGTACCGCGGCTGGCGCAATCGCCAGGCGCGGCAGTCCGACCTGGCCCCGCTGCCACCCGTGCCGCCGACCGACAAGATCACCGGTGTCGAAGGCGTGTACGTCGCGACCACCGCGGCCGGCGACTGGATGGACCGGATCGCCGTGCACGAGCTCGGTGTCCGCAGCAACGCCGACCTGGACGTCAGTCCGGCCGGCCTGATCTTCCACCGGCAAGGTGCCGCCGACGTCTTCATCCCGGTCGACCGGCTGACCGGCGTACGGACCGACCGGGGCATCGCAGGCAAGGTGACCGCCGAGGCCTCCGGGCTGGTGGTGGTCACCTGGAACCACGACGGTCACGCACTCGACACCGGGTTCCGCCCGCGCCGCAAGGCCGACACCGCCGCTTTGACCGATTCCATCTCGACCCTGATCGGAGCCGAGCAATGAGCCAGGCAGCCCTGCTGGTCCTCGAAGACGGCCGCGCGTTCGCCGGTACGTCGTACGGTGCGACCGGTGAGACCTTCGGCGAGGCGGTGTTCACCACCGGGATGACCGGCTACCAGGAGACGCTGACCGACCCGTCGTACCACCGCCAGATCGTCACCCAGACCGCGCCGCACATCGGCAACACCGGGGTGAACGACGATGACGACGAGTCGGGCAAGATCTGGGTCGCCGGGTACGTCGTGCGCGACCCCGCCCGGGTGCCGTCGAACTGGCGCGCCAAGCGCTCGCTCGACGAGCAGCTCAAGAACCAGGGCGTGGTCGGGATCTCCGGCATCGACACCCGCGCGCTGACCCGGCATCTGCGCGAACGCGGTGCGATGCGGGCCGGGATCTCGACCGAGATCCTCGACCCGGCCGCGTTGCTGGCGAAGGTGCTCCAGCAGCCGCAGATGGCGGGCTCGGATCTCGCCTCCGAGGTGACCGCGACCGAGGCGTACGTCGTACCGGCTGAAGGTTCGAAGAAGTTCACCGTGGTGGCGCTCGACCTGGGGATCAAGTCGATGACGCCGAAGCGGATGGCCGAGCGGGGCATCGAGGTGCACGTGCTGCCGGCCACGGCCAGTCTCGAGGAGGTGCTCGCGGTCAAGCCCGACGGCATCTTCATGAGCAACGGCCCGGGTGATCCGGAGACCACCGAGCACCCGACGACACTACTGAAAGCCCTGCTGGAGAAGGGGGTTCCGTACTTCGGGATCTGCTTCGGGAACCAGGTCTTCGGGCGCGCGCTCGGGCTCGGGACGTTCAAGCTGAAGTACGGGCACCGGGGGATCAACCAGCCGGTGCTCGACCGGGCCACCGGGAAGGTCGAGATCACTGCTCAGAACCACGGGTTCGCTGTGGATGCGCCGCTCGAGGGCACCGTCGATACGCCGTACGGAACCGCTGAAGTCAGTCACATCTCGCTCAACGACAACGTCGTCGAAGGGCTGAAGCTGACCGGTCGCGACGGGAAACCGCTCGCGTTCTCGGTCCAGTACCACCCGGAGGCTGCCGCCGGTCCACACGACTCGGCGTACCTCTTCGATCGTTTCGTCTCGTTGATGGAAGGGCAGAGCTGATGCCACGCCGTACAGATATCGAGTCGGTGCTGGTGATCGGCTCCGGCCCGATCGTGATCGGCCAGGCCTGTGAGTTCGACTACTCCGGCACCCAGGCCTGCCGGGTGCTCAAGGAGGAGGGCTTCCGGGTCATCCTGGTGAACTCCAACCCGGCCACGATCATGACGGATCCGGAGTTCGCCGACGCGACCTACGTCGAGCCGATCACCCCGCAGTTCGTCGAGAAGGTGATCGAGAAGGAGCGTCCGGACGTCCTGCTCGCCACGCTGGGCGGTCAGACCGCGCTGAACGCGGCGATCGCGCTGCACGAGAACGGCGTGCTGGAGAAGTACGGTGTCGAGCTGATCGGCGCCTCGGTCGACGCGATCCAGCGTGGTGAGAACCGCGAGTCGTTCAAGGCGATCGTGGACAAGCTGGGCGCCGAGACCGCGCGCTCCCATGTCTGCCACACGATGGACGACGTGCTCGCCGCGGCTGCCGAGATGGGCTACCCGCTGGTCATCCGGCCGTCCTTCACGATGGGCGGCGTCGGCTCCGGGATGGCGTACGACGAACCGGACCTGCGCCGGATCGCCGCGGCCGGCCTGACCGCCAGCCCGACCACCGAGGTGCTGATCGAGGAGTCGATCGTCGGCTGGAAGGAGTACGAGCTGGAGGTGATGCGCGACAAGGCGGACAACGTCGTGATCATCTGCTCGATCGAGAACGTCGACCCGATGGGCGTGCACACCGGCGACTCGGTCACCGTCGCGCCGGCGATGACGCTGACCGACCGCGAGTACCAGACGATGCGGGACCTTGCCATCGGCATCATTCGCGAGGTCGGCGTCGACACCGGCGGCTGCAACATCCAGTTCGCGGTGAACCCGGCCGACGGCCGGCTGATCGTGATCGAGATGAACCCGCGGGTCTCCCGGTCGTCCGCGCTGGCCTCGAAGGCGACCGGCTTCCCGATCGCCAAGATCGCGGCGAAGGTTGCCATCGGCTACACCCTCGACGAGATCCCGAACGACATCACCAAGCAGACCCCGGCCAGCTTCGAGCCGACGCTGGACTACGTGGTCGTGAAGGTGCCGCGGTTCGCGTTCGAGAAGTTCCCGGCCGCCGACGCGACGCTGACCACGCACATGAAGAGCGTCGGCGAGGCGATGGCGATCGGCCGCAACTACACCGAGGCGCTGCAGAAGGCGCTGCGCTCGCTGGAGAAGCCCGAAGCCCGGTTCTCCTGGGCGGAGGCGCCGGCCTCGGAGCTCGAACCGTTGCTGGAGGCAATCAAGACGCCGCACGACGGCCGGCTGCGGACCGTGATGGACGCGATCCGGGCCGGCGCGACGCCGGAGCAGATCTTCGACGCGACCAAGATCGACCCGTGGTTCGTGGACCAGATGTACCTGATCCACGAGACCGCAGGTGCCGTCGCGGCGGCTCCCCGGCTGACTCCGGAGATTCTGAGGCTGGCCAAGCGGCACGGTTTCTCGGATCTCCAGCTGGCCGAGATCCGCGGTCTGACCGAGGACGTCGTACGGGGTGTCCGGCAGGCGCTCGGGATCCGGCCGGTCTACAAGACGGTGGACACCTGTGCGGCCGAGTTCGCGGCGGCCACGCCGTACCACTACTCGTCGTACGACGAAGAGTCCGAAGTCGCTCCTCGGGAGCAGCCGGCCGTGCTCATCCTCGGCTCCGGGCCGAACCGGATCGGGCAGGGGATCGAGTTCGACTACTCCTGTGTGCACGCGTCGATGGCGCTGCGCGAAGCCGGCTACTGCACGGTGATGGTGAACTGCAACCCGGAGACGGTCTCGACCGACTACGACACCTCCGACCGGCTGTACTTCGAGCCGCTCACCTGCGAGGACGTCCTCGAGATCGTGTACGCCGAGATGCAGGCCGGCCCGGTCGCCGGCGTGATCGTGCAGCTCGGCGGCCAGACCCCACTCGGACTCGCGCAGCGGCTCGCGGACGCCGGCGTACCGATCGTCGGGACGTCGCCCGAGGCGATCCACCTCGCGGAAGAGCGTGGTGCCTTCGGCAAGGTGCTCGCGGACGCTTCGCTGCCCGCTCCCAAGCACGGTACGGCGATGTCGTTCGACGAGGCGCAGGAGATCGCGGCTGAGATCGGTTTCCCGGTGCTGGTGCGCCCCTCGTACGTGCTCGGCGGTCGCGGCATGGAGATCGTGTACTCCGAGTCGGAGCTAACCGCTGCTCTCCGGCGGCTCAGCGGCGACGCGCTCGCTGCCAACTGGGAGCACCCGGTGCTGATCGACCGGTTCCTGGACGACGCGGTGGAGATTGACGTCGACGGGCTGTTCGACGGGACCGAGCTGTTCCTGGGTGGCGTGATGGAGCACATCGAGGAGGCCGGGGTGCACTCGGGCGACTCGTCCTGCGCGCTGCCGCCGATCACCTTGGGGAACGCAGACATCGAGAAGATCCGGGTTTCCACCGAGGCGATCGCTCGGGGCGTCGGCGTACGAGGTCTGCTGAACGTGCAGTACGCGCTCGCCGGTGATGTACTCTACGTGCTGGAGGCGAACCCGCGGGCATCGCGGACGGTTCCCTTTGTGTCCAAGGCAACGGCCACGCCGCTGGCGAAGGCTGCCGCCCGGGTGATGCTCGGGGCAACGATCGCCGTACTGCGCGAGGAAGGCATGCTGCCCGCGGTTGGTGACGGTGGCACCCTGCCGGTCTCGACGCCGATCGCGGTGAAGGAAGCCGTGATGCCGTTCAACCGGTTCCGGACCATCGACGGTTCGTCGGTCGACACCGTGCTCGGGCCGGAGATGCGCTCCACCGGCGAGGTGATGGGCATCGACGAGACCTTCGGTACGGCGTTCGCCAAGTCGCAGGCCGGCGCGTCGCAACCGTTGCCCAGCTCGGGCAAGGTGTTCGTGTCGGTCGCCAACCGGGACAAGCGGCACATGATCTTCCCGGTCAAGCGGCTGGCGGATCTCGGCTTCCAGATCTACGCGACCGAAGGCACTGCCGACGTACTGCGGCGCAACGGCGTCGAGTCGGTCACGGTTCGCAAGAGCAGCCAGGGTCCGGGGCCGAACGGTGAGCCGACGATCGTGCAGATGGTCCAGGACGGTGAGCTGAACCTGATCGTCAACACGCCGATCGGGATCACCCAGGGTGGGTCGCCGCGAATCGACGGCTACGAGATCCGGAGCGCGGCGGTGGCCCGGAACATCCCGTGCATCACTACCGTGCAGGGATTGGCGGCCGCGGTGCAGGGGATCGAGGCGCAGCAGGCCGGAGACATCGGAGTGCGCTCTCTGCAGGACTGGGCTTCGCGCATCCGCGGGATCGCTGACACTGCGGTCGTCGACGCTGCGGCAGTCGACACTGCGGTAGGCGACGGAGCGGTTGTCGGCGGGGTGGTGGAGAGCTGAGCGCCGTGGATGCGTTTTCCCTGTACCGCAAGGTGATCCGGCCGGTGCTGTACCGGCTGGGCAAGGGTGATGCCGAGATCGCGCACGAGCAGACGCTGCACGGGTTGCAGCGGCTGAGCCGCGTTCCCGGCGCAGTGAGCGCTCTCTCGCGGTCGTACGGTTCGTTGCCGGCGGGTCTGGCCCGGACGGTCTTCGGGGTGCGTTTCCCGGGGCCGATCGGGCTGGCCGCCGGGATGGACAAGAACGGGATCGCGCTGCCGGCCTGGCGGGCGCTCGGGTTCGGCTTCGTCGAGGTCGGCACGGTCACGGCGCAGGCGCAGCCGGGGAATCCGCAGCCCCGGTTGTTCCGGCTGGTCGAGAGCGAAGCCGTGATCAACCGGATGGGGTTCAACAACCTCGGCTCGGCCGCGCTCGCCGACCGGCTGGCGGCGTACGGGCCGCTCGGTTATCCGCTCGGGATCTCGATCGGCAAGTCCAAGGTGACGGCGCTCGAGGACGCGGTCGAGGACTACGTGACCTCGCTGCGCCGGCTCTACCGGTACGGCGACTACTTCGCGGTCAACGTGAGCTCGCCGAACACGCCGGGATTGCGCTCTCTGCAGGACTCCGGACATCTCCGCGAACTGCTGACTGCCCTGCATGCCGAGGCGTCGTCGCTGGCCGTCGGTGGTCTGGCGCCCAAACCGATCCTGGTCAAGATCGCACCGGATCTGACCGAGCCGGCGATCGACGAACTGCTCGGTGTCTGCACCGACGTCGGCGTCGCCGGGATCATCGCCACCAACACGACCATCGGCCGCTCCGGTCTCGCCGCGGTCGATGAACGGCTGGCTTCGGAGTCCGGGGGCCTGTCCGGCCGGCCGCTGACCGAGATCGCGGCCAAGGCCGTCGCGCACATTCACTCCGAGACCGGGGGAGCGCTGCCGATCATCGGTGTCGGCGGGATCCTCGATCCGTCCGACGCCGCGCGACTGATGGATGCGGGCGCCAGCCTGGTCCAGCTCTACACCGGCCTGATCTATCGCGGTCCCGGCCTGGTACGCCGGTCGAACCGTCTCCTGGAGCATCGATGAGAGAGCGAGTACGTCCCATGAGCGACCAGCCTTTCGGTACCCGTCTGCGCGCGGCGATGGACGCGCGCGGCCCACTCTGCGTCGGGATCGACCCGCACCAGCACCTGCTCGACCTCTGGGGCCTGCCGGACACCCCCGAAGGCCTGGCGACGTTCACCTTCGGGGTCGTCGATGCGCTGGCCGACCAGGTCGCCGTGTTCAAGCCGCAGTCGGCCTTCTTCGAACGCTTCGGGTCGGCGGGCATCGCCGTACTGGAGCAGGCGACGATCCGCCTCCGCGAGGCCGGCGCCCTGGTGATCATCGACGCGAAACGCGGTGACATCGGTAGCACGATGGCCGGCTACGCGGCCGCCTACCTGTCCGAGAAGGGCCCGCTGGCCTGCGACGCGCTGACCGTCAGCCCGTACCTCGGCTTCGGCTCCCTCCAGCCCGCGATCGACGAGGCACGCGCAGCCGGCGCCGGCCTGTTCGTCCTCGCGCTCACCTCGAACCCCGAGGGCCCGCAGTTCCAGTCCGCCCGAACGACGGCCGGCCCGACCGTCGCCGGCGCCGTCCTCGACGGCCTCCGCGACCTCAACGCCGACGCCGACGACCTCGGCTCCTTCGGCGCCGTCGTCGGCGCCACCATCGCCCCGACCGACGAGAACCTCGACATCCGCGGACCTCTCCTCGCCCCCGGCATCGGCGCCCAGGGCGCAACCGCCGAAAGCCTGACCGCGATCTTCGGCGCCGCCGCCCGCAACGTCGTCCCCTCCAGCTCCCGCGAAATCCTCGCCGCCGGCCCGTCGGCGACCTCTCTCCGCGACGCCGCCACCCGCACCAACGACGCCTTCCGCACAGCCCTCGGCTACTGAGCTCTGGCCGAGATGCGTGCCTCAGCTCTCGCCGTTGATCCGATCGATCGCGACGTCGGCATCGCCACGCGCCTCGGCCGCGCGGGCTCGCCCGAAGGGGTCCGCTCCTCCCGGCGGGGTTCACCCCCTCCCATAGCAGGGGGTGAACCGGCAGATCAGGAGTTGGCCACCGTCTTCGCCGCACTGGCCGCCATCGCGAAGGCCTGCCGGATCCGGCGTACGAGGCGCTCGGGGTGGTCGAGGTCGTCCCAGTCGACCCTGATGACCAAGTAGCCGGCGGCACGCAGCTGGTTCTCCCGACGCTTCTCGCGCATGACTACATCGATCGCCTGGTCGCGGTACTTGACCAGTCCGTCGAACTCGACGATCACCCGCTGCTGCCGAAACAGGAAATCAACTCTCGCGACGATGCCGTCGTCGAGGTGGACGACGACTTGAAGTTCGGGCGTGGGCAGGCCATGGGTGTCCATCAACACCCGGAGCCGCGACTCGCCCACGGACTCGGCCCGCTGATCAGCGAAGGCGACCGCCGCAAGCGCAGTACCCGACCCGGGCCAGCCCGACATCCAGTCGAGTACTTCCTGTAGCTCGGCCTTCGTCACCAGCTTCTGCCGCAGCGCGGCGTCGCAGAGCACAACTGCAGCCTCGTACTGCGCTGTGCACGCCGACTCGATCACCGCTCTGGCAGCCGTCGTCGTGATGAGCCCTTCGGTCGTGGTCATCGCCGTCTTCGGCAAGGCACCGACATGATGGCTCGTGCCCGCAAGGATCCGGCCTCGGCCGCGCTTCGTGCGAGTGACATGAACGCGGCCAAGATCCAGTCCCCAGGTCGGCAGTTTGTGGAGGACTACCGCGGATTGATGGCTGATCACCACCGCGCTCCCCGAGAGTGCCCGGGCGGCGGCGTGCACAGCGAGCCGGTGCCGGGCAGCTTCTCGCACCCACGGTGGACTACCGGCAAGGCTCGCCGGCTCGGCGTACAGGCCTCTCCTGAGAGAGATCCATCGCCCACACCGGAGCCGTTCACGAATCTGGCTAGCTGTGTAACCGGAGGCCAACGCATCTTGACGAGTGAATGTGTCGCCGTACTGGGAGGCGCGGTGTCGAAGTTTTGGGTTCATACCCCACAACTTGCCGAGACTCACCCCGCCGGCCCCCACAACTTCGCCCCCTGTGGACAACCTCCCCCATCCCCACCCGTCCCGCCCCATCCCCACCCGTCCCGCGCTTCGCCCACCCGTCCCGCGCTTCGCCCCCGTCCCCGTGCTTCGCCCCCGTCCCCGTGCTTCGCCCCCGTCCCCGTGCTTCGCCCCCGTCCGCGGGGTTCGCCCCTGCTGGTGGGGTTCGCTCCTGGTGTGTGGCTTAGCCCCCTGCTATAGGAGTGGGCTAAGCCCGCGAGGGGGAGCGGAGCACACTCGAGGCGGTGTGCGGAGGCGAGCGGTGGGGTGGGAGTGGGGGTTGGGGCGGTGGGGTGCGCCGGGGGGCGACGGGGCGGTGGGGATGCGTTGGGGATGGGGCGGTGGGGATGGGGTGGGGTGGGGCGGCGGGGTGGGTCAGGAGTTGTAGAGCTCCGTGGCTAGGGCTATGGCGGCGTGGGTGGCTGGGTGGGGGTCGTGGCGGCGCCAGGCTAGGTGGACGGGGACGGGTGGGGCGTCTCGGACGGGGCGGTAGACGATGCCGTCGCGGCGGTACTGGGTGGCGGTGGATTCGGGGGTCATGCCGACGTAGCGGCCGGTGGCGATGGCGGCTAGCCAGTCGTCGATGTCCTGGATGTATTCGAGCCGCGGCCGCAATCCCTCCGGCCAGAGGTCGACGCTGGTGGTGCCGGTGCGACGGTCGATCAGGAGGGTGCGTTCGCGGATCTCGTCGAGGGTGAGGGATCGCCGGCGCGCCCAGGGGTCGTCGGCTGCGAGTACGCAGTACCGGCGTTCGTCGGCGATGGTGACGTGGGCGAACCGGTGGCTGTCGATCGGGACTCGCACGATCGCGAGGTCGCAGAGGCCCTCGGCGAGGCCGCCGGTCGCGGTGTTGGTGCGGACCAGGAGGAGTTCGACGTCGGGATAGCGGGTCGCCCAGATCCGCTGGAACTCGGCGGTATACGATCCCAAGGCCGACCAGGCGTGCCCGATCCGCAGTCGCGCATGCCCGGTCGTTGCCTCCCGCACCAGATCGTCGGCCTCGGCGAGCAGATGCCGGGCCCGATTGAGCACCTGTACGCCGGCCGTGGTCGGCGTGATCGTCCGGCTGGTCCGATGCAGCAGCCGGACGCCGAGCACGCGCTCGAGGCCGAGCAGATTGCGCGAGACGGCCGCCTGCGAGACGCCGAGCTCGATGGCGGCATCGGTGAACGTGCCCGCGTCGACGATCGCGACCAGGCAGCGCAGTTGCCGCAGCTCCAGATCCATGACTTCAGCGTATAGATGGCCGCAACGATGCATTTTGCGCATAGCCAAGGCCGGTGGACGCTCAGCAGGTGAGGCACAACGAGAACAGGCCAGTAGGCGTGGCGATGATGCTGGGAAGCGGTCTGTCGACGCAGGTAGGTGCCGCGACGGCCGCACTCGCCTTTCCCGTGATCGGCCCGGCCGGCGTGGTCGCGATCAGGCAATGGGTGGCCGGTGTGGTGCTGCTCGCGATCGGGCGACCACGGTTCCGCTCCTTCACGGCCAGACAGTGGCGCCTGATCCTCGGCCTCGCAGCCGTGTTCGCGACCATGAACCTCTGTCTCTACACGTCCATCGATCGCATAGGCCTCGGGTTAGCGGTCACGCTCGAGTTCCTTGGCCCACTGGGAGTCGCACTAGCCGGCTCACGACGAAAGCTTGACCTGTACTGCGCACTCGTGGCCGCCCCGGCTGTCGTAGTACTGACTCGTCCGCAGGCAAGCACTGACTACCTCGGCATCGCACTGGGAGTCGTAGCGGCCGCGTGCTGGGCTTGCTACATCCTGCTCAATCGAGCGATGGGCAGAGAGCTACCCGGCGTACAGGGCTCTGGTGCCGCAGCTGCGGTCTCTGGACTCGCCTATATGCCGATCGGGATCGTCATGCTGATCAAGCATCCGCCGACGCTTGCCACTGTCGCCTATGCGTTGACAGCGGGAGTGCTGTCGTCAGCGGTCCCGTTTCTGATGGACGTACTTGTGCTGCGGCGAGTCCCGGCGCAGTTCTTCGGGGTCTTCATGAGCGTGAACCCAGTACTGGCCGCGCTGGTCGGCCTGGTGATGCTGCACCAGCGGCTGGATCACTGGTCCTGGGCTGCCATCGGTGTGATCGTCACAGCGAACGCTGTGGCGGCCTCCACGAACGGGCGACGCGGGAGGTTACGGGGTGGTTCCAGTCCGGCGGTGCGACGTTCTTCACGGCGTGGCCTCCGGGCAGTTGACCCCGGAATTCGGAATGGTTGCCGCGACGGGGAGAGAAGGTCTCCCCGCGGGCAGTTAGGAACGGAATGCGTAAGGTTGCGGCCCTCGCGGCGGTAGTGACAATGAGCGTCGGCACGTTGACGGCGTGCTCGGGCGGCAACTACTGCAGCGAGCTGCAGAACTATGCCGAGGCGGTCAAGGGCCTCGACATCAAGGACACCGCCGCGGTCGACAAGATGCGCAACGAGGCGAAGAAGCTGTCCAAGTCGGCGCCGGACGACCTGAAGGACGACTGGAAGATCGTGCTCGACTACGCCGACAAGGCGAAGGACGCCAAGGGCGACACGGCCAAGCTGACCGAGCTGGCCAAGAACGACGGCACCAAGATCGCGGCCGCGTCGGCGGCGATCACCAAGCAGGCCAAGGACACCTGCAAGGTGAACATCCAGGACAACTGATCCCACCGGACCCCGCGGGCAGCAACTGAGCCCGCGGGGTTGATCGCGCCAGGTAGCGTCGTGGGTTCACGCCCCCGACCACTGACAGCGAGGACGAGAACCTGATGCGCAAAGTAGTGATGACCGCCGTGCTGATGACGACGGCAGCCGGACTGACCGCGTGCACCGAGGAACAGGCCTACTGCGTCGATCTCGCCGGGTACGCCGCGAACGCGGTGAACGTCGATCCGCAGAACCCGGCCGACTACGTGAAGATCCTGGCCGACGCCAAGAAACTGCAGGACTCCGCGCCGCAGGAGATCAAGGACGACTGGGCCGCGATCGTGACGTTTGCGGAGAAGGCCCAGAAAGCCGGGTCGGACCGGGTCCAGCTCGCCCGGTTGAGCAAGGAAACCGGCGCCGTGACGACCGCTTACAAGGAAATCGCCACGCACGCCAAGGATTCCTGCAAGGTGGATGTTCCGGCGTTGAACTGACCCGGTCCGCTGCGGTGTGCGGCCCTTATCATCACCCGGCTTCCGGCCGCCCTCCTGAGCCTGTCCCGAGGCCGTCGTGAGCCGTGTTAGGTTCACGTTCGAAGCCACATAACGGGACAGGTGAAACGGTGCCACTTCCTTCTTTGACCCCGGAGCAGCGTGCGGCGGCTCTGGACAAGGCCGCGGCGGCGCGGCGTGAGCGTGCGGAGATCAAGAACCGGATCCGGCACTCCGGAGCGTCCCCGACGCAGGTTCTGCACGAGGGGCAGGTCAACGACGTGATCGGCAAGATGCGGGTGAGCGCGCTGCTGCAGTGCATCCCCGGCGTCGGCAAGGTGCGCGCGCAGCAGATCATGGAGCGGGCCGGCATCTCCGAGACGCGCCGGGTGCGTGGTCTGGGCACGAACCAGATCGCCGCGCTCGAGCGCGAATTCGCCGAGTGATGTCCACGGAGCTGATCGAGAACCAGGTGGGAACGGACCGGGAGATGGATTCGGGCACGGGGAACGCGACGGGACACGAGACCGGTACGGCGACGCCGCGCGGCAACCCGTCCGGCCGGACCGGCCGCGGACTCGGCGGCGCCCGGCTGACCGTGCTGGCCGGCCCGACCGCGGTCGGCAAGGGCACGGTCGCCGCGGACATCCGGGAGCGGTTCCCCGATATCTGGATCTCGGTCTCGGCGACCACCCGCAAGGCCCGCCCGGGCGAGGTGCACGGCGTGCACTACCTGTTCGTCAGCGACGCCGAGTTCGACCGGATGATCGCGAACGACGAGCTGCTCGAGTGGGCCGTCGTGCACAAGGCGGCCCGCTACGGTACGCCGCGGCAGCCGGTGCTCGACAAACTGGCCGAAGGCAGGCCGGCGTTGCTGGAGATCGACCTGCAGGGCGCCCGGCAGGTCCGGGAGACGATGCCGGACGCGCATTTCGTCTTTCTGGCCCCGCCGAGCTGGGACGAACTGGTCCGCCGACTGGTCGGCCGGGGCACGGAAACGGCCGAGGAGCGGGAGCGCAGACTGGAGACGGCTACTCTGGAGCTGGCGGCCGAGAAGGAATTCGACGTCACGATCGTGAACGCCTCCGTTCGGGAAGCGGCCGATCAGTTGGTAAAGTTGATTCGATAACCCTCTCCATCTCTGGAAAGAGCTGAACTTGTCTGGCAACCAGCCCGTCGCCATCGGTATCACGTCCCCGCCGATCGACGACCTGCTCACCCGTACCGACTCGAAGTACAAGCTGGTGCTGTACTCGGCCAAGCGGGCGCGGCAGATCAACGCCTACTACTCCCAGCTCGGCGAAGGCCTGCTGGAGTACGTCGGACCGCTGGTCGAGACCCACGTCCAGGAGAAGCCCCTCTCGATCGCCATGCGCGAGATCAACGAGGGCGTGCTGACCTGCACGGACATCGACCCCGAGGCCGAGGCGGAAGCCGCCGCAGCCGCGGAGAAGTCCCAGTAGTACCGGTCGATGACGCAGCCACCTCCGACCCCCGGCGAAGCTTCGGCCCCGGGGGGTTCGGTCGTTCCCGCCGCCAAACCGAATGTGGTGCTCGGCGTCGGTGGTGGCATCGCGGCGTACAAGGTCTGTGATCTGCTGCGGCGGCTGACCGAGTCCGGGCATCGGGTCCGGGTGGTGCCGACCGCGGCCGCGCTGGAGTTCGTCGGCGCGGCCACCTGGGCGGCGCTGTCGGGTCAGCCGGTGACGGCCGACCCGTTCGGCGACGTGCACGAGGTCCCGCACGTCCGGATCGGTAAGGGCGCCGACCTGGTCGTCGTCGCGCCCGCCACCGCGAACCTGATCGCCAAGGCCGCGCACGGCCTGGCCGACGACCTGCTCACCAACACGCTGCTGACCGCGCGCTGCCCGATCCTGTTCGCGGCCGCGATGCACACCGAGATGTGGGAGCACCCCGCGACGCAGGCCAACGTGGCCACCCTGCGGTCGCGCGGTATCACCGTGCTCGACCCCGCGGTCGGCCGGCTGACCGGCGCCGACACCGGCCGCGGCCGGCTGCCCGAACCCGCCGAGATCTTCGCGATCAGCCAGCTGATGCTCGCCGACGAGACCGCCCGGGCCGCGGGCCAGTCGGTCGCCGATCTGACCGGCAAGCACGTCCTGGTCAGCGCGGGTGGAACTCGCGAGCACCTCGACCCGGTGCGCTACCTGGGCAATTCGTCGTCCGGCAAGCAGGGCTACGCGCTGGCCCGGATCGCGGCCGCCCGTGGTGCCAAGGTGACCCTGGTCGCGGCGAATTCGGAGCTGGCCGATCCGGCTGGTGTCCAGGTCGTCCCGGTGACCAGCACCCGCGAGCTGTACGACGAGATCACCGGCCGCGCCGTCGACGCCGACGCGATCGTGATGGCCGCCGCACCCGCCGACTTCCGGCCGGCCGACGTCGCCGGGCACAAGATCAAGAAGACCGCCGACGGTTCGGTGCCCGCGGTCAACCTGGTGCAGAACCCGGACATCCTGGCCACCATCTCGCACGACCGGCAGCGCACCGATCAGGTGATCGTCGGCTTCGCCGCGGAGACGGGCGATGCGGAGCACAGCGTGATCGAGCTGGCCCGCGCCAAGCTCGAACGCAAGGGCTGCGACCTGCTGGTGGTGAACGACGTCTCCGGCGGCAAGGTCTTCGGCAGCGACACCAACGAGGCCGTCATCCTGGACCGCGACGGTGGCGCTCTGCCCTTCCCCTCCGGCAGCAAGGACGCGCTCGCCGGCGTCATCTGGAACTTGGTCGCCACCCACTGGAAATGAGGCCAGATCCTGGCCGCTTCTCGCTCTAGCGTTCTGGTCATGAGCGAGTTGGCGTGGGAAGCGATCGTGGCGCGGCGAATGCGGCGGCACCACCTGGACGTACCAGCGGCGGGTAGCCCGGCGGACGTCGTACGGGCGATGTGTGGGGCGCATGCGCAGGTGCTGTCCGCTGCTGAGATATCCGTCGCGCTGCGGCTCGAGCAGGCCACGCGGGTTGATGTGCAGCGGGCGTTATGGGACGACCGGACGTTGGTGAAGACGTTCGGTCCACGAAGCACCGTCCACCTGCTGCCGGCCGATGAGCTGCCTTTGTGGATGGCGGCGTTGTCGGCCTTGCCAAGGACAGGTGGTCAGCCTGCGCCGGACGCGCGGATGACGGCGGATCAGATCGCCGAGGTGATCGAGGCCATCGGGGCAGCGCTGGCCACCGACGATCTGACGATCGACGAGCTCAGCGAACAGGTGGTGGCCCGGACCGGTTCCTGGGCTGGTGACCTGGTGATGCCGGCCTTCCAGGAATTCTGGCCGCGGTGGCGGCAGGCGATCTCGGCCGCGGGCCAGGCCGGTGTCCTTTGCTACGGACCAAATCGTGGCCGCAAGACCACCTACACGAATCCCCAGCGGTTCGTGGCGTTCGCGTCTGCTCTGAGCGGTGAGGACGCGCTGTCCGAGCTGCTGCGGCGATTTCTGCACTCGTACGGCCCGGCGACTCCGCAGCAGTTCGCGAAGTGGCTGAGTACGCCGCCGCGGTTCATCACGGAGCTGTTCGCGGCGACTCCCGGCCTCGAGCAGGTCGAGGTGAACGGCGATGCGGCGTGGGTGGTCGCGGGGGACACCGAGTTTTCGGATGAGCCGGTCCGCGGCCTACGGCTGCTTCCGTACTTCGATGCGTACGCCGTGGGCAGCCATCCGCGCGAACTGCTCTTCCCTGGTGCCGCCGCCACCCGCGCGCTGGCCGGAGGCCAAGCCGGCAACTTCCCCGTGCTCCTTGTCGACGGCATCGTCGCCGGCGTCTGGCACCAGAAACGCACCGGCCGCCGCCTCCAGGTGACGGTCGAACCCCTCCATGACCTGACAGCAGCCAACCTGCGTGCGCTCGACGATCAAGTAGCGCGTCTCGGCGAAATCCTTGGCGCGACGCCCGCCCTGACCATCGGCACCGTCACCGTCGGCGCCCACGCCTGATGGACCTCATTGGGGGAAGCGGGCGGCCCAGGGTTCCAGCGGGATCTTGGCGGCATTGATCAGCGTGGACAGGGTTCGGTACCAGCCGGTCAGCAGGATCAACTCGATCAGCCGGGCGTCGTCGTACCGGACTCGCAGCAGTCGCCATGTCTCATCCGACACCGTGGCGGTGTCGTGCAACTCGTCCACCACGGTAACTAGCAGCAGGTCGTCGTCATCGAAACCTGTGCGGTCTGGATCAGCCAATCTGTCGACGATGTCGCGCTCGATCACTTCGGCGAAGAACACCGCATGGACACCCCATTCGTACTCCGCGCCCGCGCGAGCCGTGGTCCGGCCGATCAGCACTTCGCGGTCGCGGGCGGGCAGCAACCCCTTGTTCAGCAGGCCGGAAGCCATCGGATGGGCTCGGCTCGCCAGCTCCGGGTTCAGCGCGAGAACCCGGAACAGCAGCAACGGTTCAAGCTCGGTACCAGGCGGCATCATCTTCGCCAGCAACCGCTCCACCGCATCGCTGTACGGCGGTTCGACGGGCTGCAATCTCGGGGGCATCCGGATCTCCCTGCTACGGTTTTGGTAGCGAACGATGTTCAGCATGCCGCTACGGATTCAGTAGCGCAAGACCTGGAGGTGTGATGACCCCGATTCCCGGGCGGCCGGTGCGCGGGTCGCAGAGCGGGCGGCCGATCATGGCCGCGTTCGATCTGCTCGGCCGGCGGTGGGTGCTGCGGATCCTCTGGGAGCTCCGCGACGGTCCGGTCGGATTTCGTGCCCTGCAACAGCAATGCGACGACATCTCGCCGACCGTGCTGAACACGCGCCTGGGTGAATTGCGGGCGGCGGGGCTGATCTGGCAGGACGACGCCAAGGCGCATGCGCTGACCGCGCTCGGCCAGGATCTCCAACGGGCGCTCAAGCCACTGCAGGCCTGGTCGGAGCGGTGGTCAGCACAGACCTGATCTCAGCATCTGGGTGTGAAGTCCGTGATGTGGACGGATTGGGGATGTCGACCTGACCGTTGACCGTGAGCCTGGCATACTGCCCAGGAGCGTCGCTGGAGTCGATGCGAGGTGGGGTAGGCCGCCGATGGTGTGGCCGGTCCGCTCATTTGGAGACCAGAAACCTGAGGGAGAACCGTGGCGAGGCGCCTTTTCACGTCCGAGTCGGTGACGGAAGGTCACCCGGACAAGATCGCTGACCAGATCAGCGACTCCATCCTCGACGCTCTGCTGGCCGAGGATCCGAAGAGCCGCGTCGCGGTGGAGACCCTGGTCACGACCGGCCTGGTGGTCGTGGCCGGCGAGGTCACCACCTCGGCGTACGTGGACATCCCCGGGATCGTGCGCAAGCGGATCCTGGAGATCGGCTACGACTCGTCGCTGAAGGGCTTCGACGGTGCCTCCTGCGGCGTCTCGGTCGCGATCGGCAGCCAGTCGCCGGACATCGCCCAGGGCGTCAACACGGCGTACGAGACCCGCGCGGACTCCTCCGTCGACGAGCTCGACCTGCAGGGCGCCGGCGACCAGGGCCTGATGTTCGGCTACGCGACGAACGAGACCCCGGAGCTGATGCCGCTCCCGATCACCATCGCGCACCGGCTGTCGCAGCGGCTGTCCGAGGTGCGCAAGGACGGCACGATGGCGTACCTGCGTCCCGACGGCAAGACCCAGGTCACGGTCGAGTACGACGGTGACAAGGCGGTCCGGATCGACACCGTGGTGGTCTCCAGCCAGCACGCCGCCGACATCAGCCTCGACTCGATGCTGACCCCGGACGTCAAGAAGCACGTCGTCGACCCGATCCTCGAGCAGTTCGACATCGACTCGGCCGACTACAAGCTGCTGGTGAACCCGACCGGCCGGTTCGAGATCGGCGGCCCGATGGGCGACGCCGGCCTGACCGGTCGCAAGATCATCATCGACACCTACGGCGGCATGGCCCGCCACGGTGGTGGCGCCTTCTCCGGCAAGGACCCGTCGAAGGTGGACCGCTCCGCGGCGTACGCGATGCGCTGGGTGGCGAAGAACATCGTCGCCGCCGGGCTCGCCGCGCGGGTCGAGTGCCAGGTCGCGTACGCGATCGGCAAGGCCAGCCCGGTCGGCTTCTACGTCGACACCTTCGGCACCGAGACGGTCCCGGTCGACAAGATCAGCGACGCCGTCCTCGAGGTCTTCGACCTCCGCCCGGCCGCGATCATCCGCGACCTGGACCTGCTCCGCCCGATCTACACCCAGACGGCCGCGAACGGCCACTTCGGCCGCACCGGCGAAGACTTCACATGGGAACGCACCGACCGAGTAGAAGCCCTCAAGGCCGCTGCCGCCAAGTAGTCCTCACGACTGCCCGCCACCCTTTCCGGGGTGGCGGGCAGTGTGTTGTCCACAGGCCTGCGGGTAAGTGTCGTTGGGCGGGACTAGAGTTCAGCGGTGGCATTGAACGGGGAGTCTCCGGAGCAGTTGACGCTGCTTCGGGAGACTGTTCGCCGGTCGCGGACGAAGGAGCCGGCGGGGATCACGTCCGAGCTGCCGGTGGCGCGGGTGGCGGTGGATGTTTCGTTGCCTCATCTGGATCGGCCTTTTGACTATTTGGTGCCGGATGATCTGGCCGAGGCGGCGCAGCCTGGGGCTCGGGTGAAGGTGCGGTTCGCGGGCAAGGATCTGGACGGGTTCGTGCTGGAGCGGCTGGCGGCGTCGGATCATGACGGGAAGCTGGCTCGGATCCGGAAGGTCGTCTCGCCTGAGCAGGTGCTGACTCCGGAGGTGGCGGAGCTCTGTCGGGACGTCGCCGATCGGTACGCCGGGGTGCTGGCCGACGTGACCCGCCTCGCCGTACCGCCCCGCCATGCGAAGGTCGAAGCCGAGGCGCTGCGGTGCACGTTGCCCCCCAAGCCAGTGGTCTCGTCCTCCGTCTCCGAGTGGGCGCCCTACCCGCAAGCCCCGGGCTTCTTGGAGGCGCTGGGGCGGGCTGAAGGGCCGCGGGCTATCTGGACTGCGGTGGCCGGTGCGGACTGGGCGTTGGCGTTTGCCCAGGCTGCTGCGGTCTGCGCATCGGCTGGGCGTGGTGCGCTGCTGCTGGCGCCCGACGCGCGGGATCTCGAGCGGCTCGCCGCCGCCTGCGCCGCAGTACTGGGGTCTGACGGGTATGTCACCTTGTCGGCCGACCTCGGCCCAACCGCCAGGTATCGCGCGTTCCTCGCCGCACTGCGCGGTTGCACGCGCGTCGTCATCGGCACGCGCGCGGCCGCTTTCGCACCCGTCACCGATCTCGGACTGGTCGCGCTGTGGGACGACGGCGACGACTCGTACGCCGAAGCGCGCGCGCCTTATCCGCATGCGCGCGAAGTGCTTCTCCTGCGGGCGTACCGGCAGAAATGCGCCTTCCTCCTCGGCGGTTTCGCGCGATCGGCCGAGACTGCCGCGTTGCTGGAATCCGGGTGGGCCGGTGAGCTCATCGCGGATCGCCCGGTGATCCGGGCGGCGGCGCCGGCCATTCATATCGCGGGGGAGTCGGATATGGATCTTGCGCGCGATCCCCAGGCTCGGGCGGCGCGGTTGCCGCACCGGGCGTTCGAGATCGCTCGAGAGGGACTTCGGTCCGGTCCGGTGCTCGTCCAGGTTCCGCGGGCCGGGTACCTGCCGAGTTTGGTGTGCCAGACCTGCCGGGCACCATCGAGATGCTCGACGTGTGGGGGGACCTTACGGCGTACGGGGGGATCGGGGCCGGCGAGCTGCAGTGTGTGCGGGCGACCTGCTGCCGACCACCGTTGTCTCGAGTGCGGCGATACCCGGATGCGGGCGGCGATCGTTGGTGCGCGGCGGACCGCGGAGGAGCTGGGGAGAGCGTTCCCCGGCGTTCTCGTCCGCACGTCGGGCGGCGACAACATGCTGGATGCGGTGTCGGACCAGCCGGCGTTGATCGTCACGACGCCGGGCGCGGAACCGGTTGCCGCTGGTGGCTACAGTGCGGCGCTGTTGCTCGACACCTGGTTGTTGCTCGCGCGGCAGGATCTCCGGGCACCGGAGGAAGCTGTTCGCCGGTGGTTCAACGCGGCGGCGCTGGTTCGGCCTGCGAGGGAAGGCGGGACGGTGATCATGGTGGGGGAGCCGTCGGCGACGCCGTTGCAGGCCGTCGTCCGGTGGAGCCCCGAGGGATTCGCGAGCCGCGAGCTGAGCGAACGCCGTACGGCGCGCCTCGCACCCGCCGCCAGGCTCGCCGAACTCACCGGCCCGACCGAAGCCGTCGCCGACCTGGTCAGGGGATTGAAGCTGCTGATGGATCCCCAAGCAGGGTTGGAAGTCCTCGGCCCGGTGGCGCTGGACGACGAGACCAGCCGCGCAGTCGTCCGTACGCCGCGCGCGGCCGGCTCGGCTCTCGCTCGCACGCTCAAGGAAGCCCAAGCCGCGCGCACCACGAAGAAGTCTCCCGGCTCAGTCCGTATCCAAGTAGACCCAGTCCACTTCGGCTGATCAGGCTGTGTCGGCTAGTTGGATGGGGGTTGAGGTGGTGAGGAGCTGGGTGCCTAGTGGGGTGCGGTAGTAGAGGACGGCGCGGCCGTCGCGGCGGGAGTCGACGACGCCGGCTGCGCGGAGGATGCTCAGGTGGACGCTGAGCGTTGGTGCGGAGACGCCGAGTTGGTGCGCCAGATGAGTGGTCGACATCGGCAAATCGAGATGACCCATGATCGCCGCGCGGGTCCGGCCGACCAGATCGGCCAGCGGTGACTCGCTGGCGTCCTGCTGGCTCTCCCACAACCGCCCGAGACCCCGCGGCGGATAGGTGATCGTCGGAACGTGCGGCGCAGCGGTCACCGGCAACGCGGCCGGCCAGGTGAAGACGCACGGCACGAGCAGCAGACCTTGGCCTGGCAGCGGAACGCCGTCGCAACAGTACGGCCGGTCGATCTCGATCCGGTCGCCCCTGAAACGAACCGAAGGATGCAGGTTGCGGAACAGCCGATCGACCCCACCGGCCGCGAGTTCGTCCAGCCGGAAGGCGAGATCCTCCTGCAGCAGAGCCCGCATCCGCCGCCAGTCCGGCTCGATCGTCCGTCGCCAGTAACTGTCCAGCGCGCCCGTGATCCGGTCCAGCGCCTTCGCCGGATCAGCCATCAACTCCGGCAGCATTGGGTGCGGATGTTCGTCGTGCAAGGTGCCGATCTCGCGGACCACCAGGTGATGCGGTGTCGAGGCGATCGCGGCCAGTCCGGACTCGAAGCTTGTCGATCGCCGCGGTGGAGCAGGTGTGATGAAGTCCGGGATGTAGCCGACCGGCGGGATGAGTGCCCTGAGCAACTGAAGGTCGTCGCCGTCGGCGATCGGTGCGATCTTGTGCAGCCACGGGCCGTGCACGCTGCGCGCCGAATTGTTGCTGAGCGCCCGGACACTAGTCGCGGCCTCCCAGACGGGCGAGAACGCGAACCGGATCCGGCTCACGTCGTCCGCACTGAGCCTGAGGGTGATCACCCGAGCACTCTAACCCCCAAATCGTCGATTAGTTGTGTGCCTAATATTCGACAGGTCCTCGCCGGGCGGCGAAGGTAGTCCCATGACCGTTGCCGCGCCGGAGAGCGCTCCCCGCCTGCCCCGGGCCTTCTGGGCACTCTGGGTCTGCCAGCTGGTGAACCGGCTCGGGAGCTTCGTCCAGCCGTTCCTCGTCCTCTACCTGACCCAGGACCGTCACCTGTCGGCCGGTACGGCTGGCGCGGTCGTGGCCGCCGTCGGTGCCGGCTCGGTCATCTCCCAGCTCGTCGGCGGCTGGATCGCGGACCGGTTCGGCCGGCGCCGGACGATGCTGATCGGCTTCCTCGGTACGGCGGCCGCGCTGATCCTGCTCGGTTCGGTGCGCTCGATGGCGATGATCTGGCTGGCCGCGTTCGTGGTCGGCCTGCTCGGCGACATGTTCCGCCCGGCCGTACAAGCGACTGTCGCCGACCTGCTGCAGCCCAAGGAACGCGTCCGCGCATACGGTCTGCTCTTCTGGGCGATCAACCTCGGCTTCTCGGTCTCGACGGTCAGCGCCGGGGTGCTCGCCAGCGTCGGGTACAGCCTGCTGTTCTGGATCAACGCCGGTACGGCGGTTGTCGCCGCGCTGGTGATCTGGCGGATGGTGCCCGAGACGCGGCCGGTGCTCGTCGACGGGCCGCGGCGCCAACTGTTGCCGGTGGCGTTGCGGGATACGACGTTCCTGCTGATGATCCTGCTGCAGATCGGGTACGCGACGATCTATTTCCAGGGTTACTCGACGCTGCCGCTGGTGATGGCGGACGACCACTTGACGAGTTCGACGTACGGGCTGGTGATCGCGTTGAACGGCGTGGTGATCGTCGTGGTGCAGCCGTTCGTCAACAAGCGGCTGGCGACGTTCGACCGGCCGAAGCTGCTCGCGGGGTCGATGCTGATCGTGGGACTCGGGTTCGGGCTGGGTGCGGTGGTGCACAGCTGGTGGGGATATGCGGCGTCGGTGGTGGTGTGGACGATCGGCGAGATCGGTTTCGCGGCGGTGATCGGTGCGATCTTCGCCGATCTGGCGCCGGTGGATCTGCGCGGCGGCTACATGGGCCTGGCCGGCAGCATGTCCTTCGGCCTCGGCTCGGTCATCGGCCCGCTGCTCGGCACCAACACCCTCGAACACGCCGGCCGAACCACCGCCTGGCTCGGCTGCGCAGTCCTGGGCGCCATCCTCTTCGTCGGCCAGCTCGCGCTGGCTCCCGCCCTTCACCGTCGGGCCGAAGCCAACGCGCTGGCCGAAGCCGAGGTCGCCTAACCTCGCCCGCGGCGGTTGCCTGTCATGAAGGCGGCCGCGGCGGTGGTTGCGGCGGTGAGAGCGAGGGCTGCGTAGAGGGCGGTTGTGCTGCGTGGGCTGGTCTCGCGTTGAGGAAGATCGTGCCGAGGAGAGCGATCCCCAGCGTTCCTCCGAGTTGCTGTACTGCGTTCAGCAGGCCGGCCGCCGAGCCCGTCTCGTGCGGCTGCACGCGATGCAGCGCAGCAGTGAAGAACGGTGTCGTGAACAACCCGATCCCTAGCCCACAGACCCCGAGGGCGGCGAACAACTGCCACCCGATCCACGCATTGTTGTACACGGCAACGGTCGCCAGCAGCCCCACGAACACCACCGCGACGCCGCCGAACATCACCCTCGTCCCGTACCGCGGAATCAGCACCGCCCCGGCAACCCACGAGGCGATCCCCGAGGCCGCCGACCACGGCAACAACGTCAGACTGGAACGCAGTACGCCGAGGTGCAGGCCGACCTGCAGCTGCAGCACCACGACCAGCATCAACCCGGTCGTCATCGCGAAGAACAGCGTCGACGTCACCAACGCAGGCGCGAACCCACGATTGCCGAACAGACTCGGCTCGACCAGGATCGCGCGTCCACCCCGCCGCCGGCTGCGCTGTTGCAGCGCGCAGATAGCCAGTACGACGAAGCCCGCCGGTAGGTAGAGCCAGTTCTCCGTCTGGATCAGCGGATCGAGCACGAGAACGGACCCAGCAACCAGGAGAGCGCTCCCCAACAGGTCCAGTCCAGGTCGGTACGGCGAACGGTCTTCCCGCAGCAGGGGAGTGGCAATCAGTACTGCTATGCCGAGCGGCAGGTTCACCGCGAACACCGAACGCCACGAACTGCCGAACAGGTCCGCATGAGTCAGTACGCCGCCGAGCAGTGGCCCGCAGAGGCCGGCCAGCCCCATCACCGGCCCGATGCTGCCGAGCGCCTTCGGCAACTCGGACGCGTCGAACATCGCCCGGATCAGCCCGATCGTCTGCGGGATCACCAACGCGGCGGCCGCTCCTTGGAGCGCTCTCGCGGTGATCAGCACCGAAGGGTTCGGCGCCAGCGCGCAACAGGCAGACGTCAGCAGGAATCCGACGATCCCGATCCGGAACACGCGTTGCCGACCCGCGATGTCGCCGAGACGGCCGCCGGTGATCAGGAGGACCGCGAACGGCAACGTGTACGCCGCGCTGAACCACTGGATGTCCGATTCCTGCCCACCGAGCTCCGAGTGGATCACCGGCGCCGCGACCTGCACGATCGTCGCGTCCAGCAGATTCATCGCCTCGGCAACCAGTAACACCCCCAACGCCATCCATCGCCACTTGTACGCCGTTCGCTGCTCGACAGCTGTGTTCGTCATGTGAAGCAGCTTGCGTATTCGGCGCAGCCGGATTCCACAAAGTCGCCCACGATGATCGATATCTTCCATCGCTGGCGTCTTTGAGCGAGGATTGTCACGTGTTGGACGAGATCGATCGCGGGCTGATTCATGCGTTGCGGGTGGACGGGCGGGCGCCGTTCAGTCGCATCGGAGCCGTGCTCGGGGTGTCGACGCAGACGATCGCGCGACGCTATCGACGACTGACAGCCGAGGCAGGGCTGCGCGTCGTCGGCCTGCCGGATCCGCAACGAGCGGGGCAGACGCAATGGTTGGCCCGGCTGACCGCGACTCCACATGCCGCGCAAGACCTCGCTCAAGCCCTCGCCAGACGCTCCGACACATCCTGGGTCCGCCTCGCCTCCGGTGGAACGGAGATCGTCGCAGTCATCCACACCACCGCGGCCGACGGCAACTCCCTCCTCCTCCACGACATCCCGCGCACAGCCGGCATCACCGCCGTTTCCGCCCACTGCATCCTCCACACCTACCTAGGCGGCCCCACCACCTGGCAAGCCCAAACCGCCGCCCTCACCAAAGACCAGGAGAACGCCCTCCGCGCAGCTTCCGGGCAGGGGACGGGGGCGGGCGCCACCAGCGCGACGACGGATCGCGCCGGAGATGGGGGAGGGCCAGCCGGGGCGGCAGATCGCGACAGTGAGCGGGGGAACTCGTCCGGGCAGGGGCGGACAGCGGTGGATCGCGGGCGGGTGCCGGGGATTCGTGCGGGGGATGGGGAGCTGCTTGCGGGGTTGGGGAGGGATGGGCGGATGAGCCTTGCGGACTTGGCGAAGGTGACCGGGTGGTCGGTGGGGACGGTGGGGCGGCGGCTGGCGGAGTTGCAGGGGAGTGGGGCGATCTTCTTCGATGTCGATGTGGATCCGCCGGTGCTGGGGGCGATGACGGCGGCGATGTTGTGGATGTCCGTGACGCCAGCGCATCTCGATGAGGTCGCTCGGTCGTTGGCTGAGCATGAGGAGCTTGCGTTCGTCGGTGCGACGACAGGGCCGACCAACCTCGCAGTACAGGCGCTTTGCAAGGATCCGGCAGCGTTGCACGAATACCTGACCCACCGGCTGGCGGCGTACGAGTCGATCCATGCCTTGGAGTCCGCTCCCGTACTACGGACGGTCAAGTCGGCCGCGCCGTTCGTGAGCCGCGCCGCGAGCCGTCGTACGGGGGTTTCGTAAGGTTGCCGCATGAGTGAGCAGAGGCTGGATGCGGTCGTGTTCGACATCGGCGGGGTCCTGCTCGACTGGAGCCCCACCTACTTGTACGACGAACTGATCCCGGATCCGGCCGAGCGCGAACACTTCCTGACGCACATCGCGAACGGCGAATGGAACAAGCAGCAGGACGCCGGCCGGAGCTGGTCCGAGGCGGTGGCTGAGCTCTCCTCACTGCACCCCGAGCACGCGGAATGGATCGAGGCGTACGACACGGGCTGGCTGAAGATGGCGAAGGGGATCATCGAGGACACCGCCGAGCTTGTCGTCGAGCTCCGCGAGCTGGGCATCCCGAACTACGCGCTGACGAACTTCTCCGACGAGAAATGGCAGGTGGCAAAGGCGGCGTTCCCGATCCTCGCGGGCTTCGACGGCGAGGTCGTGTCCGGCGCCGAGTTCACCCTCAAGCCGGAGGAGAAGATCTACCGGATCCTGCTGGACCGGTTCGACCTGGATCCGGCCCGCACCTTCTACACCGACGACGTCCAACTCAACGTCGACGGCGCCCGAGCCGTAGGCATCATCGCCGAGCGCTTCACCACCGCCACAACCCTCCGCCAGCAGCTGGTAGCACACGGCCTCCCGCTCACCAGCTGAGCCCGATCCCTAGGCTTCACCGCCGAACAGTTCACCAACGCCGCAACCTCCTCCAGCAGCTAGTAGCGCACCGCCTCCCGCTCACCAGCTGAGCCCCGCGGTTCTCTCCGCGTCCCCCGGAACCGTCGCCGAGGGCGACCTTCGCCTGCTCGGCACGCTGCCCGCCCGCTCCCCGCGCCTCGCCGGCTGGCGCGATGTTCGCCCAGTGGCGCGAAAATAGCCCGTCAGTGGCCGAAGTACTCGCCAGCGGCCGAGACCTGCGGCGCTGATCCTCGCGCGCCTGGTTCCGCGTTACCTGATCCCGGCGGCGGCTGGCGCGATGTTCGCCCGGTGGCGCGAAATAAGCGTGCTAGCGACGGAAGGAGGCGGCAGAGGCTGGATATCTTGTCAGCGGTGGTGAGGGCTGGAGGCCTGGTGATCGACGGGATGGGTGGCGCCGCGGCCGGTGAGGGGCCAGCGCGGCGCGGTTGGGAAGGAGGTCCGCGTCGACGGGTAGAGGGAATTCGTCAGGCGGTGGTTGCTTGGAGGGCTTCGGTGTACTTCGGGCCGGTGCCTAGGTGGGCTGCTTCGACGATGAGGGTGTTCGCCTGGCAGGTCGGGGCGGTCAGGGCGACCTCGGGGGCGGTCGAGTAGATCCGTTGCGGGCGGCCGATCCCGGGTTGCCAGCGCTGGATCTGGAAGGCCTCGGCGCCGTTCGTGACGGTCCGCACCTCCCAGTGGATCCAGTTGCCACAGGCAATGATGGTGCCGGTGACGATCTGGCCGAGTGACTCGGTCGGGCTGTCGGAACCGGAGCGCACATAGGCCTTGCTCTGGTACTGATCGGGATCCGTCGCACTGACCTCCGACCAGACGGTTGCCCCGCGCAACGACGTGCCGCTCCACTGGATGCAGTTCTTCGCGGCTGCGATCGGCCGGGCGGCGCCACCTGAGAGCGGAACCGTGAAGAGCCGCTTGCAACGTTGCGGTGTCGAGGGCGCGGTGATCTCGCTGAACGTGACCGAGTCGGCCGAAACCGCCGGGTCGGCGACATAGCCGGGGTCGGCCACGCAGGTGACATTGCGGGATTTGAGCGACGCGAGTTCGGCGATGATCAGGCAGGACCGCTTGCGGCTGTCGGTCGAGCTGTAGGCGAACACCCCGTCGTACGCGCCGATCTCCGGCTCAGAGATCGGCGGGAGCGCTCTCTGTCTCGCGAGATCGGTTCGCGCGCCGGTGGCGAGGTCGTAGCGGTAGACGCGGATCTCCGGCGACGGCCCGTCCGAGCGGATCTCCTCGACCAGCGCCCAGTTGCCGTCGATCACCACCGGCGACTGAGCGACGAACCCGGCCGGCGGAACATGCCGTACGACGGCGCGCTTGCTGGTGCGATCGGTGATGGTCGTCGTCCCCGCCTCGTCGCTGCCCCGCGTCACCAGGTACTGCGGCAGCGCCGTCACCACATGCTGCCCATCCACCGGTTGCCTCAGTAACTTCGTCCAGGCCGGTGGCCCACCCGGCTTCCCCGAACTACCGGGCGGCGTCGAAGGCGTCGACCCGGGCGTGCTGGACGGCGGCCCGCTCGGCGGCTGCTGATTGCTCGGCGACGAGGACACCGATGGGCTCGGCGGGGGAGCGCTCTCCGGTGACGAGGAGCATGAGCTGACCAGCAATCCGAGCGAGACAAGGCCAGCGGCGAGACCCGGGACCCGCCGCAAGCGAGGAGCGGCGACACGACCCGCGGCGTCGGTGGTGCGAGGCGAGACGCGGGTCGCGGTGTCGGTGGTGCGAGGCGAGACGCGGGTCGCGGTGTCGGTGGTGCCGGGGGAGGCGCGGGTTGCGGCGTTGGTGGTGCTGGGCGAGAGGTGGGGTGCGGCGTACGTGGTACTGGAGGGGGTTTTGTTCGGGTGCACTTGGTTAGAGGCCGATGTTCTTGAAGGAGTTGGCGAGGGTGGCGTTGAGCATGGCGGAGGCGGGGATGTTCTTCGGGCCGTTGGTGGTGTTGCCGCGGCTGTTGAAGCGGCGTTCGTTGAAGACCTCGAAGATGCCGATCGTGCCCTTGTTCATGTCGTAGCCGCGGCCGACCTGGTAGTGCCCGCTGTGGTTGAAGGCAAGGTACGGGAAGTAGCGCTTCAGCAGCTGGACGTGCTCGATCACCGGCGCCGGCGCGGCGTCACCGAGGTGCCGCTGGTGGACGGCGAGGAACTTCTGCGCGGTCCAGCCCTTGACGCTCTGCACGATGTACGTGCCGGCCGCGAGGTCCCACTTCGTCTTCAGGTTGGTCTGCTCGACCATCGCCGAGATCCCGGTCCCCGAGGTGGTCGAACCGAGGTCCTTCGCCCACGACGCCTGGGTGTCCTTCTGCTGGTCGTCGGCCCAGTCGATCGACTGGAACGTCGCCGGGCCACACCAGTAGCCCTTGTCCTGCGAGGTCTGGTAGCCGTTCATGATGTACGCCGAACTCGGCAACGGCTTCGGCGCAGTCGGACTCGCCGGACCCGAAGGCGTCGAGCGAGTCGGCGTCGGCCCGGTCGTGGTCGGCGGTGCGGTCGGGGTGGCCGGAATGGTCGGCGGAGTCGCGGTCGTCGCCGAAGGAGCATCGAACAGGCGCAAAGCACGAGCCTTGTCCCGCCCGTCCCACGCGGTCTGCATCTCGTCGAGCTCGGCCGCGATTCTCAGTCCCTTCGGCATGGCAGCGCGCTGCGAGACGAACGCCACAGGGGACTGGTCGCCGGTGTCGATGTCCTGCTCGACTCCCACTTCCTCAGCTACCTCAGGAGACGTCACCGCAGCGCTGATCTGCGCACCCGTCGGAATCTGGTCGACGAACCCCAGCCCGAGGCAGTAATTCTCTTCCTCGAGCTTGAAGCAGCGCATCACCTGCGCCGCCTGCTCGGCGGTGCTGACCCGAAGCATCGGGTCGCTCGGCGAGGTCTGCTCGACCTGCTGCGCCAGCTCGCTCCACGAATGCGCGACCGGCGGGTACTTGTCATCGACCGAGGTCGGCTGCGGGTCCGGCGGGACCGAGGGCGTTGACGTCGGCACAACGGTCGGTACTGCGGTAGGTGCCGAGGTCGGCGCCGTCGACGGATCCGGCGGGCTCACGACCGGAGCGGAGCGGTAGCCGGGATCGTTCGGTTGATACGCGGCAGCCAGCGGCGCCTGCGCGAGCAGAGCGCCGAGGAGGATCAGTGCTGCTGCCCCCCGTGTCGCTGTGGGCATGGTGGTCTCCCGTTGGGCGTGTGTGACTGTTGTGACTGTAGGTACGCCTGAGAACACAGTACGTGCTCACAGCAACAATCAACACCCCCATCAACCTCACCACCCCCACCCACCCCGCCGAGCACTCACCTCACTCTCGTAGCAGCCAACAGCGCACTAGACTGTCTCGGTCCCCCTGTCTGTGACTGCCGTGGAGTCTGTGTGTCGGTCCAACCCATCCGTCTGTTCGGCGATCCCGTGCTGCTCACCAAGGCCGACCCGGTCGTCGACTTCGACGCCGAGCTGCGCCGCTTGGTCGCCGACCTCACCGACACCATGCAGGCCGCGCCCGGCTCCGGCCTCGCCGCGCCGCAGATCGGCGTCGGCCTGCGCGTCTTCACGTACTTCGTGGAAGGCGAGCTCGGCCACCTCGTGAACCCCGAACTCACCCTCTCCACCGAGGACCAGTTCGGCCCCGAAGGCTGCCTCTCGATCCCCGGCCTGACCTTCGACTGCAAGCGGGCGCTGACGGTGATCGCCAAGGGCTTCAACATGTACGGCGACCCGGTGGTGATCGAAGGATCCGACCTGCTCGCCCGTTGCATCCAGCACGAGACCGACCACCTCGACGGCGTCCTGTTCGTCGACCGGCTCGACACCGTCACCCGCAAGGCCGCGATGAAGGCGATCCGCGAGGCCGAGTGGTTCGGTGCGCCGCCGCAGCTCAAGGTCTCGCCGCACCCCACGAACGGATTCGGTCTGTGAGAGTCGTCTTCGCCGGCACCCCCGAGGTGTCCGTCACCGCACTGAAGGCCATCGTTGCCAGCAGCCACGAACTGGTCGCCGTCGTGACCCGGCCCGATGCGCCGGCCGGTCGCGGCCGCAAGCTGGTCGCGTCCCCGGTCGCGCAGTACGCCGAGGAGCTCGGCGGCATCGAGATCCTCAAGCCGGTCAAGCCGAGCGACCCCGCGTTCCTCGCCCGGCTGACGGAGATCGCGCCGGACTGCTGCCCGGTCGTCGCGTACGGCGGGTTGCTGCCGCAGGCCGCGCTCGACATCCCGCCGCATGGCTGGATCAACCTGCACTTCTCCGTGCTGCCCGCCTGGCGCGGTGCCGCGCCGGTGCAGCAGTCGATCATCTCCGGCGACGACGTCACCGGCGCGAGCACGTTCCGGATCGTCAAGGCCCTCGACGCAGGACCCGTGTACGGCGTACTCACCGAACGCATCGGCCCGAAGGACACCGCCGGCGACCTGCTCACCCGGCTGTCCATCTCCGGCGCGAAGCTGCTGGTCGACACCCTCGACGGCATCGAAGCCGGCGTGCTCGAAGCCCGCGAACAACCGGCCGACGGCATCACCCTCGCGCCGAAGCTCACCGTCGAGGACGCCGAACTCGATCTGAAGGCGCCCGCACAGCGCGTCGACCGTCTCGTCCGCGGCTGCAACCCGTCACCGGGTGCGTGGACGACCTTCCGCGGCGAGCGTCTCAAGGTGCTCCAGGTCAACCTCACTGACGAGGAGCTGAAGCCGGGCGAGATCCAGGCCACCAAGTCCTCGGTGCTGGTCGGCACCGGCAGCAAGGCGCTCGAGCTGGTCACCGTCCAGCCGCAGGGCAAGAAACCCATGGCTGCCCCCGACTGGGCGCGCGGCGTACGGATCGTCGATGAAGATCGTCTGGGCTCCGAGTGAGCGACCGCACTCCCCGCAACCGCGCGCCGCAACGCCGTCCGGACCAGGTCCGCCAGCTCGCCTACAAGGTGATCCGGCAGGTCACCTCCCAGGACGGCTACGCGAACCTCGTCCTCAACAAGGCTCTCCGCGACCAGCGGATGAGGGGCCGCGACGCCGCGTTCTGCACCGAACTCGTGCACGGCACGCTGCGCTGGCAGGGCACGTACGACGCGGTGCTCGCGCGCTGCGTATCCCGTCCACTCCCCGAGTTGGATGCGAACCTGCTCGACCTGCTCCGACTCGGCACGCACCAGCTGCTCCGGATGCGCGTCGACTCCTACGCGGCCGTCAACGAGATGGTCACCCTGACCCGCGCCGAGGCCGGCCAGAGCCGCAGCGGCCTGGTCAACGCCGTACTGCGGAAGGTCAGCCAGCGCACGCTCGACCAGTGGATCACCACGATCGCGCCGAAGCCGGAAGACGACGAGTACGGCTATCTCGCGATCGCCAAGGCGCATCCGCGCTGGGTCATCGAGGCCTTCGACGACGCACTGGGTGTCCGTGGGCTCGACCGGGAGCTGGTGGACCTCCTCGACGCCGACAACGATCCGCCTCGCGTGACGCTGGTTGCCCGTCCGGGGCTTGCGGAGCTGGACGAACTGGTGGAGGCGGGAGCAACGCGCGCCCGCTGGTCGCAGTACGGAGCAGTGTTGCTGGGCGGTGGTGATCCGGGACGGATCGGAGCCGTCGCGACCGGGCGTGCTGGAGTGCAGGACGAGGGGTCTCAGCTAGTTGCTACCGCACTGGCTACTGCGCAAGTAGAAGGCGACGACGCTCGCTGGCTCGACCTGTGCGCGGGCCCTGGTGGCAAGTCGGCGCTACTGGCCGCACTGGCGAATCAGAAGGAAGCACTGCTCACCGCTGTCGAGCCCCTGGAACATAGGGCCGAGCTGGTGCGCTCCAACCTGCGGGCGATTCCTGGTGATCACCAGGTGATTGTCGGCGACGGTACGAAGCCCACGTGGGATGCCGGCTCGTACGACCGGGTGCTGGCCGACGTACCGTGCAGTGGGCTCGGAGCACTACGCCGTCGCCCGGAAGCACGCTGGCGTCGTACGCCGGAAGACGTCGCCGAGCTGCAGCCGTTGCAGCAGGCTCTGCTGTCGTCGGCGATCGACTCGGTGCGTCCTGGTGGAGTAGTGGCGTACGTGACCTGCTCGCCGCACTACGGGGAGACCCGGGCAGTGGTGGACGCAGTACTGGACAGCCGGAGTGATGCCGAGGTCGAGGACGCACGGGAGTTGTTCCCCGGAGTGCCCTCGCTCGGCGGTGGGCCGGACGTGCAGCTCTGGCCGCACCTGCACGGCACGGATGCGATGTACCTGGCGCTCATCCGTCGGACCTGATGTCAGGTGTGTGGCGGCGAACGGTCATGATAGAGGTGTGACAACGACCGCCACTCGCCCTGCCCGTAGTACGCAACAGAGCCAGCTCGTCGGGCTCACGGCTTCGTTCGGCATCGGCATGCTGGTCGCGATCCAGTCCCGGATCAACGGCGACCTCGGCAAGCGACTTGGCGATGGCGTACCGGCTGCGCTGGTCTCGTTCGGCTCAGGGCTGGTGATCCTGCTCGTGATCGCCGTGGTGATCCCGCGGATCCGTACGTCCTTCGGCAACGTGTGGCGAACGATCAGAACCAGTAGTGGCGAGCTCCGGTGGTGGCAGTGCATCGGGGGAGTGGCCGGTGCTTTCCTGGTGGCTACCCAGTCGATCACTGTGTCGGTGATCGGTGTAGCTGTGTTCACCGTCGCTGTAGTCGCAGGGCAGGCGGTGAGCAGCCTGGTAGTCGACCGGCTCGGCTTCGGCCCCGCTGGACCCCAGCCGTACACGCCGCTGCGAGTGTTCGGTGCTGTCCTCGCGCTAGTCGCCGTAGTGCTTGCAGTGTCGGACCGGTTGAACCACCCGTCCGGCCTGCTGATCGCAGTACTGCCCGCACTCGCCGGGATCGGTACTGCTGTGCAGCAGGCAATCAACGGCCGGGTAGCCCGGACAGCGTCAACGGATGCCTACGGTGCACTCGCTGCCGGACTCATCAACTTCGTCACCGGCGCGATCGCGCTCACGGTGGTCTTCGCGATCGACCTGCTGGTTCGCGGCGTACCGAACAGCCTGCCGACCGAACCCTGGCTGTACTTCGGTGGCGCGTGCGGCGTGATCTTCATCAGCTCGGCCGCCGCCGTCGTCCGGGTGGTCGGCGTCTTCCTGCTCGGCCTCGGAACAATCGCCGGGCAGCTGATCGCCAGCCTCGTGATCGACATCTTCGTGCCCGCAACCGACCAGGCAGTCACGTTCCCGGTCGTCGCCGGAACCCTGCTCGCCCTGGTTGCCGTGGTGGTCGCCGCACTCCCCAACCTCAGGCGCGCCGGCTGATACTGGCCGATCACGGTACTGCGGCTGTCGTCGGTTCGGCCGGGATTTTCGGCTTGCGGCCCCATCGGGCAGCGCGCAGGACCCCTTGGGACACGGCGACTCCGAACAGCACGATCAGCGCGCCGACCGGCTGGTACCAGGTGAGGTGCTCGTGCAGCACCAGTACGCCGACGATGATGGCGAAGATCGGCATGATGTAGGTGACCATCGAGGTCATGCTGGCGCCGACCAGCCGGATCACCCGCAGATTCAGGACGAACGCGATGCCGCTGCCGAGAGCACCGAGAGCGATGACGCTGGCGACCACCTTGAGCGAGAGGTTCCACGGCATCGGCGGGGCATGACCGGCCACGATCGGCGCGACGACAGCGAGCTGGACGGTTGCGCAGAGCAACAAGCTCGCCGACAGCGCAGTACCGGACAATTTGCTGCCGGCGATGAAACGCTTCTGGTAGGGAATGGCCACGCCGTACGAGCAGGCGGCGGCCATGCAGAGCAGCTGGCCGGTGAGATCGGAGCCACCGTGCAACTGCCAGGCACCCAGTACGACGAGCATGCCGGCGAATCCGAGCAGCAGCCCGATCACGCGCTGGGCGTTGAACCTCTCGGTCCGGAAGACGAGCACCGCGATCGGCAGGACGACGAGTGGGGTGATGCCGTTCCAGATGCCGGCCAGCAGCGACGGGACCCGCTGTTCGCCGTACCCGAAGAGGGTCCAGGGCACCGCGGAGCCGATCGCGCCGAGCACGAAGGTGTGCGCCCAGATCCGCGGCTCGCGCGGCAGCGACTGGCGCTTGAGGGCGAGGATGACGAGCAGCACGGCCGAGCCGGCCAGCACCCGGCCGAGCGCGAGGTACGCCGGATGCAGCTCGCGGACTCCGACGGAGATGAACAGGAAGCTGCAACCCCAGATCGCGGCCAGCAGCAGCATGGTCGGTAGCCAGGCGCGGAGGGGTGGCATGTCAGGAGTCGTCTGGGTGCTCACTCCTGACATCTTGCAGTACATCGCCGACGATTTCTTCTTTCTGCCCGCAATTGGGCAGTGGATCGCAGCTGCGAACACGCAGACAGCCCTGGTCGCAGGCTCAGGAGTTGGGGAGGATGAGCGGCATGGCCGGCTTCGAGGTGGATACAGTCCGCAAGCAGTTCCCCGCGCTGAACGAGGGGGCCGCGCATTTCGACGGCCCGGGAGGGTCGCAGACACCGCAGGTGGTCGCGGACGCGGTCGCCTCGACGATGGTCTCCGCGCTGGCGAACCGCGGCCGGCTGACCCCGGCCGAGCGCCGGGCGGACGACATCGTGCTCGGCGCCCGGCAGGCGATGGCGGATCTGCTCGGGACCGATCCGGGCGGCATCGTCTTCGGCCGGAGCATGACGCAGCTGACCTACGACTTCGCCCGGACGCTCGCCAAGAACTGGGGTCCGGGCGACGAGATCGTCGTGACCCGGCTCGATCACGACGCGAACATCCGGCCCTGGGTCCAGGCCGCCGAAGCGGTCGGCGCCACGGTGCGGTGGCTGGCCTTCGACCCGGCGACCTCCGAGCTCGACGATCTCGGGCCACTGCTGTCGGATCGCACCCGGCTCGTCGCCGTCACCGGCGCCTCCAACCTGCTCGGCACCCGTCCTGACACACAGGCCATCGCGGAACAGGTGCACGCGGCCGGTGCACTCGTCTATGTCGATGGTGTGCACCTGACTGCCCACGCTCCAGTGGATGCGTCGTTCGCCGACTTCTACGTCTGTTCGCCGTACAAGTTCTTCGGGCCGCATTGCGGTGTGCTCTCGGCGTCGCCCGCGCTGCTGAACGAACTGAAGCCTGACAAGTTGCTTCCAGCAACAAACGTCGTACCGGAGCGGTTCGAGTTCGGCACCTTGCCCTATGAGTTGCTGGCTGGAACCACTGCCGCCGTGGACTTCCTGGCCGGGCTCGGCGGAACAGGAGAGAGTCGGAGAGAGCGTTTGCTGAGTTCTCTGATGTTGCTGGAGATCCACGAGGACGTGTTGCGCGCCGAGTTGGAAGCGCGACTGGCCGACCTCGACGGCATCACGCTCTACGGCCATGCGCAACGCCGTACGCCGACGTTGCTCTTCTCCGTCGCCGGTCACGAGTCCCGGGATGTCGCAGCGAGCCTCGCCCAGATCGGCGTCAACGCTCCGGCCGGTTCGTTCTACGCCCTCGAAGCCTCACGGCATCTCGGCCTCGGCGACACCGGCGCGGTGCGAGCCGGCCTCGCGCCGTACACGAACCAATCCGACATCGACCGGCTGATCGAAGGCGTCACGCGCTTGATCCCATAGACCCTTGAGGAGACCGCCCCATGCTCACCAAGCTCCTGACCTGTATGACGGCCTTGCTCGTCGCCGCCCTCGTCATACCTCCAACGGCCACAGCCGCCGGTGCTCCCTCAGATCCGGCCCGCGCCGAGCTGCGCGGGATCGTCGAGAACGTCACTGGCGCGACCGGCAAGCGGTACGGCGCACACGACGATGCCGGTCACACGATGGACACCGTCAAGATCATCCAGGACACCACCGGTGGCTATCTGGCCGTCTCGCACCACATGGCGAGCGACGGTCATTTCCGGGTCAACCTCGCCACCTCGACCGACCTGCTCAACTGGCACTGGGTCCGCGAACTCGCCGGCAGCAACACCGGAGCCGCCTCGCAGCCGACCATCGCCCAAGCCTCGAACGGCGGCTTCGTGATGGCCTGGGAGCAGGAGAATCCCGGCGGCGGGAACAACCATCTCGCCTTCCGGTACTTCGCCAGCAAGGCGGACCTGCTGGCCGGCCGGGTCGGCAAGTCGTTCGACGCCGCCCGGCGGTTGTCGACTTGCGCCGAGGGAACGCCGAACATCTACAAGATCACGCTCTCTCCCGATATCGAGCACTCCACGATCGACGTTGGCGGCCATTACTACTGGAACTGCGACCGGGACCGGCAGCAGCGCGGCACGCTGAAGAACTTCAACTCCTGGACCAACTCGGCCCAGTCCGACTACGACAACGCCCTGCTCTACTGGGGCGTCGGCGGCAACATCGGCGACCGCGATCAGGTGTCGTTCCGCGGCTACAGCTTCGGCCTGATCGAAGGTCAGTACACCAAGGGCGACTTCGGCTCCTGGCGCACGTTCGTCTACGACTACCAGACCGGCAACGCCGACAAAACGGCGATCCACACCGACGCAGGCAGTACGGCGTTCGCGAACCCGACGGTGACGGCGCTCCGTGCCCCGAACGGCCAGAACGCCATCCTGGTCACCCTCTTCATTCCCAGCGAAGGCGCCGGCCCCGGCGAATCAGGCGAGTTGATCTACTACCGGACCGTCTCTTGACTGGTCAAGAACTTAATAACTAAAGTCAATGGGGAAAGTCCGCCCCGAAGGAGCTTCTGTGAGTGAACCGGCCAAGGTCTTCATCCAGGCCGGCGACTCCTTGATGGCTGCCTCCCGGACCGAAGCCGGCATCTGGACCGCGGCAGGAGTCCAAGTCACCTGGACCGACCCCGACATCCTCGTGAGCGCGACCCGCGAGATCTCGCGGGTCGCGCTGCGCTGGGAACAGACCTTGTCCGCAGAGGCTTTGATCCTCGGAGACGCCTGGGAACGCTCGTACGGCGATCTCCAGTGGCGCCACCTCCAGCCGGAGCGCCTCCTCCCGTGGTACTGGCTGGCCCACGACCGCCGTACCGGCACCACCACCGGCATGGGCGTCGACGTGCACCCGGCGGCCTTCTGCGCGTGGACCGTCGACGGCGCCGGTGCCACCCTCTGGCTCGACCTCCGCAACGGCGGCGGACCGACCCACCTCGGCGGCCGTTCATTGGTCGCCGCAACCGTCCGACACTTCACAGACGCCGGTACGCCGTGGCTCACGCTGCACGCGGCCGTCGAGTCGATGAGTTCCCGCCTACCGGCGCACCCCGAGCCCGCGCCGATCGTCGGGGCGAACAACTGGTATTACGCGTACGGCGAAGGCTTCGACCAGAAGGCCGTTCTCCAGGACGCAGCGACCGTGGTCGAGCTGGCCGACGGGCATCCGGTCAAACCGTTCTCCGTGGTCGACGACGGCTGGAACCCCGGTGGCAACGCGTCGGGCGGCCCCTGGGAGAGCGGCATCGAAGGGGTCTTCGATGACATGGCCGGCACCGCCGCGGCCATCAAAGATCTCGGTGCCCGGCCGGGGCTCTGGTTCCGCCCGTTGCTCTCGCGCGAGGACGGCCCCTGGCGGCGTACGGGACAGACCGACGGCTTCGGGCGCGCGCTCGACCCGTCGTACCCGGAGGTCCTCGACCTGGTCCGCGCCGACCTGCACCGGTTCCGCGACTGGGGCTACGAGCTGGTCAAGCACGACTTCAGCACGTACGACGTCTTCGGCCGGTTCGGCCCGGCGATGGGTGCCCGACTGACCGATGACGGCTGGCAATTCCACGACGCGACCCGTACGACGGCCGAGATCGTGCTCACCTTCTACCGGGAGATCCGTGAGGCCGCCGGCGACGTCGTACTGATCGGGTGCAACACCGTCGGCCATCTCGCGGCCGGGCTGGTCGACATCCAGCGGACCGGGGACGACACCTCCGGACGCGACTGGGAGCGGACCCGGAAGATGGGGATCAACTCACTGGCCTTCCGGCTACCGCAGCACAACCGGTTCTTCACTCTGGACGCGGACTGCGTGCCCTGCACGCCGCAGACGCCCTGGGAGCTGAACCGTCAGTTCCTGGACCTCGTCGCTCGGTCAGGGAGCGCTCTCTTCGTCTCCGTCGACCCCGCCGCGAGGACGGAGCAGACGGATCGCGATCTTGGCGACGGTATACGGTTGGCTCTCAGCGGTGGTGACGCGGCAGTGGGTGGGATCGAGCCGCTGGACTGGCTGGCGAACACGACGCCGAACGTCTGGCGGACCGGCGACGGCGAGGTCCGCTACGACTGGTCACTGGCGTGGGGCGCCGACCCAGCAAGCCGCTGAGGACAGGGGGAGTGGTGAGCACCGAGCAGCCTCCGGTGGTAGTACGCCGGGGTACCAACCTGGATCGGGTGGGCGGCTTCAACGACACCGTGGTGCTGGACGCGATCCGCCGCGCTGACGAACGCCTCAGCCGGGTCGAGATCGCGGCCGCGACCGGTCTCTCCGGCCAGGCCATCTCCAACATCACCCGCCGGCTGCTGGACGCCGGCCTGGTCCGCGAAGCCGGCCGCCAGAAGAGCGCCGGCCTCGGCAAACCGCGGACCCTCCTCGAACTCGAACCCACCGGCCAGTACGCCGTCGGCGTGCACCTGGATCCGGCCGTCGTCACCGTCGTCGTGCTCGACCTGACCGGCCAGGTAGTCGCGCGTCGGCGGACCGAAACACCTGCAAGCACCGACGATCCGGATGTCATGATCGCCGGCATCGCCGCCACTGTCGAAGAGGTCATCGTGGCGGCCGGCGCACCACGGGAGCGAGTGGTCGGTGTCGGGATCGCTGCCCCCGGTCCGATCGACGTCGAGCGCGGTGTCGTGGTCGACCCGCCGAACCTGTCGGCCTGGCATCTTGTTCCCCTTCGCGACGCCTTGCGTGACCGGACCGGGCTCCCGGTGCTGCTGGACAAGGACGTGACCGCCGCGGCGTCGGCGGAGAAGTGGGCCGGTGGACCGAACGGCCGCGGCAGCTTCGTCTTCTTCTATCTCGGCACCGGTGTCGGCGCCGGGCTGGTGATCGGCGACGAGGTGGTCCGCGGCTCGTCCAGCAACGTCGGCGAGATCGGGCATGTGATCGTCGACCCGGACGGACCGCTCTGCTTCTGCGGCCGCCGTGGGTGCGTCGGCCAGACCAGCCAGCCGCGCTACCTGGTGCAGCAGGCGATCCAGGCCGGAGTGCTTGCCCAAGGCATCGACCTCGACGATCGGCATGCGGTCGACATCGCTTTCATCGAGTTGTGTGCACGGGCCGGTGCCGGGTTCGGTGCTGCCCGGGACATCATCACGACGCTGGCCGGCCGGATCGCGAAGGTGGTCGAGGACATCGCGAACCTGCTCGACCTGGAGCGGGTGGTGTTCGGCGGCCCGCTCTGGGACCAGCTCGCGCCGTTCTTCGACGAATTCGTCCGGGCCGCGCTGGTAGAGCGCTTCCTGGTGCGTTCCGTGCATCCGTTCCAGGTGACCGGGACGTCGCTCGGCGCGGATGTCGGCGCGGTCGGTGCGGCCGCCCTGGTGCTCGACCACACGTTCTCTCCCAACCCCTCTGTCCTGCTGCTCGGACCTCCTGAGCTGGCCTCGGCCACGGTCCAGCTCGGCTCTGCTGAAAGGTGATGTGTTGATGACCGGTATCGATCGCGACGTTCTGGCTCGCGCCGTCGAGGAGGTCCGCCGGGCGACCGGCGACCCGGTGATCGCGGGGATGTTCGAGCGCTCGATGGCAGAGAACCTGCCCGCGGTCGCCGAACGGTTGCCGGACGGGACGACCTTCGTGCTGACCGGTGACATCCCCGCGATGTGGCTGCGTGACTCGGCCGCCCAGCTCCGCCCGTACCTGGTGCTGTGCGGTGACGATCCGGCCTTGCAGGACACGCTGATCGGGGTCCTGCACCGCCAGCTCGAGTACATCGCGATCGACCCGTACGCGAACGCGTTCAACCGGGCTGCCGACGGTGCCGGGCACACCGGCGACGAGACCGAGATGTCGCCGTGGGTGTGGGAACGCAAGTACGAGATCGACTCGCTCTGCTACCCGATCGAGCTGGCCTACCGGCTCTGGCGGATCACCGGACGCAAGGACGTGATCGACCACCGGTTCGTCGCGGCGGCCAACGCGACGCTGGAGCTGTGGACGATCGAGCTCGATCACGAGAACAACTCGCAGTACCGGTTCCAGCGGCATGACGACCGGCCCTCGGACACACTGGTCCGGGAGGGACGCGGGCGGCTCACCCAGCCGACGGGGATGTCGTGGAGCGCATTCCGGCCGAGCGACGATGCCACCGAGCTCGGGTTCAACGTGCCGGGCAACATGTTCGCCTCGGCGGTGCTCAGGTTCCTGCAGGTGATCGCGACCGAGGTGCTGGACGACGACTCGCTGGCTGCCCGGGCGAAGGAGCTCAAGGCGGGCATCGACGACGGGATCGCCCGGTACGGCATGGTGGACCATCCGGCGTACGGGCGGGTTTATGCCTATGAGGTGGACGGTTTCGGTGAGTACCTGCTGATGGACGATGCGAACATGCCGAGCCTGTTGTCGGCGCCGATGTTCGGGTTCACGGCGGCCGACGACCCGGCGTATCTGGCCACCCGGAAGTTGCTGCTCAGCCCGGAGAATCCCTACTACTACAGCGGATCCGCGGCGGCTGGTATTGGTAGCCCGCATACTCCGCCGGACTACGTGTGGCCGATCGCGCTGTCTGTCCAAGGTCTGACGAGCACCTCTGCCGAGGAGCGGCAGCACCTGCTGGAAGTGCTGCGCGACACCACCGGCGGGACCGGTCAGATGCACGAAGGCTTCCACACCGACGACCCCACGAAGTACACGCGGGAATGGTTCTCGTGGGCGAACGCCATGTTCTGCGAACTGGCCCTCGCCCACGCGGGTCTTCGACTTCCCGACTAAGCCACATCCCGGCGGCGGGTGGTGAAGGCGGCGAGCGCGATGAAGACGGCGGCGTACCCGAGCAGTGTCAGGAGAGCGCGATCTCCGCTCACCGCATCCCGTACGCCGGGTGGCGCGTCGCCTGCGGCAATCCCGGTGACCGCGTAGATCAGCGACCCTGCGTTCGCGCCTGGCATGGCATCGGACAGGAACTCCAGACTCGGCAGCAGGCTGCTCACCAACCCGGCCAGCAACGCCTCGATGCCGAGGACCCAGACGACGCCGAGCCCGATCGGCAGGGCAACGTTGCGGAAGGCAATGGCTAGAGCAGCCCCCGCGAGACACCACATCGTCAGTACCAACCAGCCGCCGGCCAGCCCCTGCAGCAGGTCGACGGGACTCGGCCAGTTCATCGCAGCCCCTTCTTTTGCGGCGATTCCGATGCTGCACAACGAGCAGGCGACGAAGATCCCGAGCACCCAGACGGCGACCGCTGTGAACAGTCCGAGGAACTGACCGGCCAGCAGCGAGCCGCGACCGGGGCGTTGGGTGAGGATTGTCTTCAGCGTTCCCCAGGTGTACTCGCCGCCGATGACGATCGCGCCGAGCACCAGGGCAAGCGCTCCCGCGAACACCGGGAAGCCGCCGAGGGCGTTGTCCAGCACGCGTTCGGGCAGCATGCCGCGCAGTACTTCGGCCCGTGGGATCCCGCCGGTCTGCTGGTCGCCGGTCGCATAGCCGAGGTACGGCACGATGTAGCCGAAGATGAGGCTCAGCACCAGGCCGGCACCGAACAGCACCCAGACCGCGGATCGCTTGCGAAGCTTGAGCAGCTCCGCTCGATAGCTAGCCAACATCAGCCTTCTCCTTGCTGGTGAGTTCGAAGAACACGTCCTCGAGTGCTCGTTCGGTACTGCGAAGTTCGGAGACCTCGATCCCGGCTTGCACCAGAACCCGGTTCACCTCGGCCGCGCGGGCCGGCGGCAGGCTCACTCGCAGCGTGTCGTCATAGCGATGAACGACGTCGCCGAGAGCGTTCCGTAGTACGGAGTGAGCGCTCTCCAGTGGTGCTGCGCGGATCACGAGTTCCTGTTGTTCGCGGAGCTCCTCGACGGCGTGCTCGGCGACCATCCGGCCCTCGCTGATGATGCCGACCCGGTCGCAGATCTGCTGCACCTCGCCGAGCAGGTGACTCGACAGCAGTACGGTCCGGCCGTCCGCACCGAGTTCGCGGATCAGCCGCCGCATGTCCCGCATGCCGGCCGGGTCGAGGCCGTTGGTCGGCTCGTCGAGGATCACCAGCTCGGGATCCTTGAGCAGCGCGGCCGCGACCCCGAGGCGTTGCTTCATCCCGAGGGAGTACGTCGAGAAGCGGTCGCGGGCGCGATCGGTGAGGTCGACCAGCGCGAGGACCTCGGCGATCCGGGTCCGCGGCACCTCGGCGTACTCGGCGAGGAGCCGGAGATTGTCGAGTCCGGAGAGGTAGGGATAGAAGGCCGGCGACTCGATCATCGAGCCGGTCCTGGCGAGGACCTGAGCCTGGCCCGGTGATCCGCCGAGCACCCGGACGGTGCCGCTGGTCGGCGCGATCAGGCCGGTGAGGATCCGCAGCGTGGTGGTCTTGCCGGCGCCGTTGGGACCGAGGAATCCGTACACCTCGCCGGGGTGGACGAGCAGATCGACACCATCGACCGCAAGGGTGTCGCCGTAGCGTTTGGTCAGGCCGGTGATCTCGACCAGCGGGGCAGTTTGTGTCATACGACGAGCCTGGCGGTCGGGCCGGTGTTCCCGCGTCGCCCCAACGGAGTGACCCCGGCTACCGCCGGGGGAGTACGAACCCTGGCCCAACCCCGGTCCGCGGCGTAGGAAGCTGCCGACCCTGCCGACCTGCACGCGGAGCCGAGGTCAGCCGAGCCAGCCTGGGCGGACGAGACCTGTCTGATAAGCGACGACCACCAACTGCGCGCGGTCCCGAACACCGAGCTTCACCATCGCCCTGCTGACGTGCGTCTTGGCTGTCGCCGGACTCAGCACCAACCGCGCGGCGATCTCGTCGTTCGACAACCCTTCGCCGACGAGCGCCACGATCTCGCGTTCTCTCTCCGTCAGGACGTCGAGTTCCTTGCTCGCGTGCGGCTGACGGCTCCGCGTCGCGAACTCCGCGACCAGCCGCTTGGTCACGCCAGGGGAGAGGAGCGCATCCCCGCGCGCCACCACCCGCACGGCTTGCAGAAGCTCAACCGGCTCGGTGTCTTTCACTAAGAACCCACTGGCCCCGACTCGCAGCGCCTCGAACACGTACTCGTCCAGATCGAACGTCGTCAGGATCACCACGTGCACATCGGCCAGCGCATCATCCGCGCCGATCTGCCGAGTCGCCTCCAGCCCATCGGTCCCAGGCATCCGGATGTCCATCAGCACCACATCAGGCTTCTCCGCCCGGGCAACCTCCACGGCAGCAGCCCCATCGGCCACCTCACCGATCACCGTGATGTCGTCCTCGGCATTCAGCAACGACCGGAACCCGGCCCGCACCAACGCCTGATCATCCGCCAGCAACACCCGAATCATGCGCCCACGCTAAGCCATCGTCAGGCCAGTCCCGCATCGTGCGCCAGCAACGCGATCTGCGTCCTGTTGCCCAGATCCAACTTGGTGAGGATGTGCGAGATGTGCGCTTTCACCGTCGCCACACTCATGTACAACTCGGTCGCGATCTGCGCATTCGCCTTGCCCTGCGCAACGGCCAGCATCACGTCGTACTCCCGCGGACTCAGCTGCTCCAGCGCCGCCCGTGCTTTGGTATGCGCATCCGCCTCGGTCGCCGCCCGATCCATCAACCGGCGCGTGATCGCCGGTGACAGGATCGGATCGCCCGCCGCCACCCGGCGTACGGCCTCCACGATCTGTGCCGGCGGCGTGTCCTTCAGCAAGAACCCGCTCGCCCCGGCCCGTAGCGCGTGCAGCACGTTCTCATCGGTGTCGAACGTCGTCAGCACGACCACCTCCGGCGGATTCTTGCGCGCCCGCAGCCGCCGCGTCGCGACGATCCCGTCCACCCGCGGCATCCGCAGATCCATCAGCACCAGATCGGGGAAGTGCTTGTCGATCGCCTCTGGTACCTCGTCGCCGTCGGCCGCCTGACCCACCACGGAGATCCCGTTCGCCCCGTCGAGCATCATCTCGAGACTTGCCCTGACCAGGGCATCGTCGTCCACGACCAGGACCCTGATGGACTCGCTCATGCGGGCCACGGTAGCGAGGCATGCAGGCGGAACGCGTCACCGGCCTCGCCGTGATCCAGCGTCCCACCCGCCAGCTGCACCCGCTCGGTCAACCCGACCAGCCCGGTGCCACTCCCTGGCGTCAGCGGTACGCCGTTGCCGCGCGGGTTGGTCAGTTCGATCTGCAGCGTCCCACCCGGCTGCCCCTTCACCACCAGCGTCACCGGCCGTCCCGCCGCATGCTTCCGCGCGTTCGTGAGCCCTTCCTGCACCACCCGGTACGCCGTACGCCCGGTTGCCGGCGGCAACGAATCCGGCGCGGTGACCGCTTCGGCGTACCGGATCTCGGTGCCCGCGTCGCGCGATTCGGCGACCAGCGCGGTGAGGTCGGCGAAGGTCGGTTGCGGTCGTCCGCCCGGTAGCTCCTCGATCTCGCTGTCCCGGAGCACGCTGATCACTTCTCTCAGTTCATCGAGCGCCTGATGGACTCCGGTGCGGATCACGCCGGCCGCCTGGGCCAGCTTCTCCGGCGACGAATCGGGTCGGTATTCCAGTGCGCCGGCGTACGTCGCAAGTAAGGAAAGCCGATGCGCCAGCACGTCGTGCATCTCCCGAGCCATCTTCGTCCGCTCGAGCGTCCGCGCCTCGGCGACCCGTCGCCCCTGCTCGTTCTCAGCCCGGAGAGCGCGCTCTCGCAGCGAATGGAGGAGCGCCCAGCGGGCCTGATTCCATTGGCCCCAGCCGAGTAGGGCCGCATGGACGGCGATGTCCAGGATCAGGAACCATCCCAGGCTGAGACCCTCGATCGGCCGCAGGATTGCCTGGAGCAGATGGCCGGCGGTCCCAGCGAGTGCGACCACAGCGGCCGTCCGCAGCGGGCGTCGCTGGGCGACCGTGAGGGTGCCGACGGTCGACGGAGGCGTCGCCGCGGGGGAGAGGGCGGCCAGTGCCGCGAGCGCCAGCGACGTCTGAATCGGTCGGCGCCGGAGGAAGAGGATCAGGGCACAGGCGATCACACCCACAGCCACGTCGACGATGAGCCAGCCCGTCGTCTCACCGTCCGACTGCCGTCCCACGATCGTCATCGCGGTGAGTACGCCGATCACGCACATCGCGATGAGATCGGCCGTGCGGCCGGCGCGGGCCGGCCCGCAGTTCGTCTCCTCCATGCCGCCGACAGTAGGCGTTCCTGCGTCGGCGTCGCCACCGACCAAAGTCGAAGCCGTACCAACCTTCAGCGGTACCTCTCCAGCCTCCCGACTGATGCCCCTCCCCGCACCTGCGCTGGATGGTTGGCGACATCAGAACCGCCCACCGTTTGGAAGAGGCAACGAAATGACCACCAACAAAAGCAATCAAGCCGACCGAGTCTCCACCCTCCCGCCGGCCGGAGCCGGTACGGCTACCGCAGCCTTCGGCCAAGCCCCGCGACCTGCCGCGAAAGGCGGCGGTCTGCCTCGTCGGGTGGTAGGCCGTCGGCGGCTGAGCGTCGTCGGATTCACCATCGGTGTCGCGCTGATCTGGTGGGCGATCTTGTCCCAGGCGCTAGGAATCGATCTGGTGGCCAAGCAGGGATCTGTCACGCACATCAAGGGCGGCTCAGTCTTCGTCGCCACACTGGTGATGAGTCTCGCCGGCTGGGGCCTTCTCTCAATCCTCGAGCGCCGTACCGTGAACGCCCGCAACGCCTGGACAATCGTCGCGACGATCTTCTGCATCACCTCACTCGGCAGCCCACTTTTGAACGGCATCGGCACCGACGCCAAACTGGCCCTGGCTTCCCTCCACCTGCTCGTCGGCGCCTCGGTCATCCTCGGCCTCCGCCGCACCGCCCTCACCACCGCCGACCGCTGCACCACCTGCTAAAGCCGCGCCACCTGGTACGTCCGTGCGCCTGTTAAAGCCGCGCCGCCCGATAGAACCCTTCGATGTGATCCACCACCAGCCGCGACGCCTCGTCGGCCTTCCCCTCCCGGATCGCCGAGACAATCGCCCGATGCTCAGCCCGCAACCCAACTGCCGTGGCATCCCAGTCCGGCAGATTGGGCACGGCCGCCAGCACATACCCATGAATAGCCGTCCGCAACGACGACATCACCGCCGCGATCAACACGTTCCCCGCCAGCGCCGCCATCGCCACATGAAACTCTGCATCCAGCAAATGAAACTCCTCCGGCGACAACGCAGGCGAATCCATCCGATCCAACAACCCCTCAGCCACCCCAAGCCCCGCCAGATCGTCTTCTCCTGAACTGGAAGCGAAGCGGTCTGCGGCTTGGCGGGCGGCCCAGGATTCCAGGAGGACCCGGGTTTGGACGATATCGCCCATCGGTAGGTGGTTTGTTGCCAGATGCAACCGTAAGAGGGCGGTCAGCGGGGAAGCCGGTTCCGCGACGATGACCGCGCCTGCCTCCGGCCCGGAACCGGTCGCGGTCCGCACGACCCCCATCGCCTCCAGCACCCGCACGGCTTCCCGCACCGACGGCCGGCTGATCCCCAGCTGCTCCGCCAGAGATCGCTCTCCCGGCAGCCGCTCACCCAGCCGCAACCGCCCCGCCGCCAGATCCGCCTCGACCCGGCTCAGCACCAGCTCGTAGTTCTTCACCGCACCCCAAGGATGATCGCGGCGATCGCCGGAAGTTCGTCGTACAAGCTCATGGCAGGGAGTCTAGCCCTGTGGTCGGACCACAGACTATGCTGTGGTCCGACCACACAATCCTCCCCGGCTGAGAGAGCGCTTCCCGATGACTGATCGACAGCTGCCGCGCTGGTCCGAGCTGAAGCCCTTGCTGCGGGCCAAGCCGGTCACCGTCAACCCGACCGACCGGCGACTCGAGAAGGCGCTCACCATCGCCGACCTGCGCGCGATCGCCAAACGCCGTACGCCGCGCTCGGTCTTCGACTACACCGACGGCGCCGCCGAGGCCGAGATCAGCCTGCAGCGCGCCCGCCGGCTGTTTGCCGAGATGGAGCTGCAGCCGTCGATCCTGCGTAACGTGTCGGAGATCGATCTCAGTACGACGATCCTCGGCAACCGCTCGGAGCTCCCGTTCGCGTTCGCGCCGACCGGCTTCACCCGGATGATGAATCACGAGGGCGAGAGCGCGGTCGTGAAGGTCGCCGAACGCCTCGGCATCCCGTACGCCCTGTCCACCATGGGCACGACCTCGATCGAAGACGTCGCCGCGGCCGCTCCGGATGCGCGGAAGTGGTTCCAGCTCTACGTCTGGAAGGACCGCGAGTCCGGCGAGGACCTGGTCAAGCGGTCGGCAGCTGCCGGGTATGAGGCACTGATGTTGACGGTCGATGTCCCAGTCGCCGGCGCCCGGCTCCGCGACGTACGGAACGGCTTCACCATCCCACCGTCCCTCACGGTCAAGACCGTGCTCGACGCGTCCATGCACCCGGCTTGGTGGGCCAACCTGCTCACCACCCGCCCGCTCACCTTCGCGTCCCTGTCGAGCTGGGACGGCACGGTCGCCGATCTCCTGAACCAGTTGTTCGATCCGACGATGACCATCGACGACCTGAACTGGCTCCGTTCGATCTGGGACGGCCCGCTCATCGTCAAGGGCATCCAGACCGTCGAGGATGCCCGTCGGGTCGTCGATGCCGGCGCCGACGCGATCGTGCTCTCCAACCATGGCGGTCGCCAGCTCGACCGCGCGCCCACACCACTGCGCATCCTGCCTGAGGTTCGCAAGGCCATCGGCAGTGACGCCGAGATCTACCTCGACACCGGCATCATGAGCGGCGCCGACATCGTCGCAGCGGTTGCTCTCGGCGCGGACGCCTGCCTGGTCGGCCGCGCGTACCTCTACGGCTTGATGGCCGGCGGAGAGCGCGGCGTCGCCCGGGCAGCAGAGATCCTCACCACCGAAGTGCGCCGCACCATGGCTCTGCTCGGCGTCTCCCAGGTCGCCGATCTCAACCCGTCCCACGTCCGCCTGCCTGAGGCTCGCTAGACCTCAGCAGGCTCCAACGGCAACTGGGCAACGATCCTGAGCCCACCGGCCGGCGTACGGGTTGCTGTGAGCGTGCCACCCAGTGCAGTGGCGCGCTCACGCATCCCGATGATGCCGTTGCCTTCCGTGGGCGGCCCCAACAGCGACCGGCCATCGTCATCCACCTGTACGACGAGCGCGCGCTCGCCGTACTGGATGCGCACTGTCGCCGAAGAAGCGCTCGCATGCCGTACTGCGTTGGTCAGCGACTCCTGGATGATCCGGAACGCAGCGCGATCCAGGCCGGTCGGCAGCGGACGTGGATCCCCATGGATCAGGGTGTGCACTTCCAACCCGGCCATCGACGTACGGCTGACCAGACTGTCGAGGTGGTCCAGTCCGACGACAGGCTGGCGTGGTGCTGCTTCGTCCGACTGTCGCAGGATGCCGACGATCGATCGTAGCTCGACCAGTGCTTCTTTGCTGGCCTCCTTGATCGCCGCAAGAGCCGGAACGGCCTGCTCTGGTTGGCGATCCGCAAGGTGGAGCGCTGTCGACGCCTGCACGTTGATGAGCGAGATGTGGTGTGCCACGACGTCGTGCAGCTCCTGGGCGATCCGTAGACGTTCCTCACCTGCCTTGCGCAGCTCTTCCTCGCGCCGGGTCTGCTTGGCCGCCATGACCCGCTCACGGTGTCCACGGAAGAGCTCGGCCAGGAACCCGAGCACCACGAAGCAGGTGCCGACCAGGAGGATCTGGTAGATGCCCTGGCCATGAATCCCGAGCGCGATGCGGCCCAGCACGTGCCCGGCGTACAGGGTCACGATCGCGGACCAGCCGGCCGCCCTGTGGCCGAGGCGGATCGCGGTGAAGACAGCGATGACGAAGCTGAAGATCACCGGGCCGTACGCGTACTGCATCAGCATGTAGACGAGCGTCGACACGACAGTTGCCCACAGCACCGGGATGGGCCGGGAGCGGAGCCAGTACAGCGACACCGACCCGATCAGCAGCAGGACGACCATGAACCAGTCGGCCGCCCGGCGATCCGTTTCACCGCGCGACGCCCCGAACGATCCGACGACGGCCACCACCGTGATCACGGTGGGCAGCATGACTCGCCTCACGCGCTCGTCGTGTCGAGGATCGGTAGTGTTCACCCTCGAACCGTAAAGGGCGACCTGACCAACTGTCATCGCCGCCACGTGGTACTTCGCACTGCTACATCTGCGGTAGTCAGTACTTCGTCTGGTAGATCCCGGCCTCGTACTGCGGCCCGTAGTACTCCTCCAGCTCGGACAGCTCGGCATCCTTGCGGTCCAGTGCCTTGGCGATCTTCGCGCGGCTCGGCACTGCCTCGGGGTTCCAGGTCTCCGGCTTCCACAGCTTCGAGCGGAGGAACGCCTTCGAGCAGTGGTGGAAGATCTCCTCGATCTCCACCAGCAGCGCCAGTTGCGGCCGGTTGCCCTTCACGATCATGTCGTCGAAGAACGGCGCCTCGCGGATGATCCGGGCCCGGCCGTTGATCCGCAGCGTCTCGCCGCGACCTGGCAGGAAGTAGATCAGCCCGACATGCGGGTTACTGATGATGTTGAGGAAGCCGTCGACGCGACGGTTGCCGGCCCGCTCCGGGATCGCGATCGTGGTGTCGTCCAGAACCTTGGTGAAGCCGGCCGGGTCGCCCTTGGGGGAGACGTCGCAGCTACCGTCCGCCGCAGCGGTGCCGATCAGGCAGAACGGCGACTCGGCGAGCCACTGCCGGTCCAGCTCGTGCAGCTCCTTGCGGACCTTGTCTGCGGTGGTCTGTAGCGGCGCGGGGACGAGCTCCCGCAGTTCGTCGTACGACGTGATCTCGACCAGTTCTGCCCCGTTAAGTCGGTACGTCATCAGGCGGCGCACTCCTCGTTGAGTGACGGCTCGATCACCAGGCTGGCGGACCGGGTCCGTGCTGCCCATCGTACGGCGGGACCAGTCGCCACACTGGTCCCTAGGAACAGTGCACCGACCACCAGCCAGCCGATCGGGCCCCGGCCGAGGATCAGCGTCGTCAGCAGCGCCGGGCCGAGCATGCGGGCGATCGCAGGGCCCGTTCCGAAGAAGCCTTGGTACTGCCCCTGCTTGTCGGCGGGGGCGAGTCCGAAGCTGATCTCCCAGGCACCGGAGGCGAGCTTCATCTCTCCGAAGGTCAGGAGCGCTGCAGCGACAGCCAGTACTGCGGCGGCTCCTGCCGGGGCCATTCCGAAGGCGCTGAGGGCGAAGACGCCGCAAGCGGCCAGCATGGCGACTCCGGCGAAGCGGACCGAGCGGGTCGCAGTACGGAGGTCCTTGACGCCGCGAGCGATGCGGACCTGGAACAGCGTGACACCGATGGTGTTGACGATGAGCAGTGAGGCGACCACCCAGCTGGGAGCGTTGGTGCGCTCGACGATCCACAGCGGTGCGACCAGGCTGAGTAGCGGCATGAACATCAGCATCACTGCATTGAGGAGCGCGAGTACGGCGTACGGGCGGTCGTGCAGGACTGCGAGGCGGGGTTCGCCGGCTTTTGCTTTGACTGCGGTGACTGCGGGGACCCGATGGATCAGGACGGCGGCGACCAGGAAGCTGGCTGCGTCGATTGCGAACACTGTCAGGTACGCCGGTGCTGTGTCGAAGCGCAGGGCGACTCCACCGAGTGCGGCTCCTACTGCGAGTCCGGCGTTCACTGTGGCCTGTAGGAAGGCGCGGATGCGGGTGCGCTCAGCCGGGCTGACTAGTCCGGCCAGCAGGGCTTGCCGGGCGGCGCTGAGGCCGGTCTGGCTGCTGGCGTAGGCGATCGCGGCGATCAGGAAGAGCGGGAAGCTGCGGACGAAGAGGAACGATCCGACGGAGAGCGCCGTGGAGAGGGCCAGCAGGATCGCGACGCCACGGGGACCCTTGCGGTCGGCAAGGTTGCCGAGCGGTACGCCGGTGAGGAAGCCGACCAGCCAGGCGATGGTGAGGCCGAGGCCGACCTGGGCGGTGGAGAGGCCGACCACCCGGGTGAAGAACAGGGCCGAGGTGACGATGAAAGCGCCGTCGCCGACCGAGTTGGCCAGCTGGGCCATCGCGAGGTTGCGGGCGGCGCCGGCCGGTGGGAGGAGGCTGGCCAGGCGTCCTGCGGCGGCGGTGCGATCAGTGGCGGTGCTGGTCATCATCGGTCTCCTTGCTCGCTTGATGTCTTGAGCTTAGAGGTCCAGCGGCCCAGCCTGTGGGTCCACTTCTGGTGCATCTACATGGGCCAATTGCCGGCGGTGAGGGGGATGACCTGTCGGCCTTGTGGGAGGTGGCTCGAATTGCCCTGTGGACAACTCTCGGACCGCCTCCGAATCGCGGCACCTTGTAGGTATGAGCTTCCTGAACCTTCCCACCGACTGGTCCGAGACGCCGCTCTCGGACCCCACCCTCGCCGCCGACGTCGTCGATCTCTGCCTGAGCGTAGGAGATCGGCGCCTCGGCCTCCTCAAGGCGATCTTCTGCGACCCCGAGGATCGCTTCCACGGCCAGGTCGAGATCGAACTCCGCGACCGCCACGACCAACTCCACCTCACCGACCCCCGCGCCGTCCTCGAACCACTCGCCGTCGCCCTCCGCTCTGCCCCCAGCAACAGCGTCCTCCTCGCCCTAGGGCGCCCCGGCCCGTCCTCCTGGCCCGCCATCGACAACAACTGGGCCGAAACCGCCAGCACCATCTGCGCCGACTCCAACATCCCCCTCCTGGCTTTCTACGTCGCCACCACCGAAGAAGTCCACCGAGTCGAGGCGACGGTCAATGCCTGAACCCACAACGCCGACCGTCTTCGCAGCATCGCCAGGCACCGCTTGTCAGCCGCGGGACGCCAACAGATGTGCGCGTTCGCCCTGAGCTCCGAAGAGCGTGAGCAGCTCCGCGGGCTCAGCGGTGGCGCTGCCGATCGCATGCGGCACGCGGGTGTCGAACTCGGCGGCCTTCCCGGCACCGAGCAGAAGATCCTGCTCACCGAGGATCAGCCTGACCTGCCCGTTGAGAACGTAGAACCACTCATACCCCTCGTGGGTCTGCAGTTTCACCGGACTCGACCCGCCTGCGGGCGGATAGATCACCTTGTACGCCTGGATCGCGCCGGCTCGCCTGGTCAGCGGCACGACAACCAACCCGAACCGCCGTACCGGCTTCAAGTGGATGCGCGGATCCCCAGTGGGCGGCGCCTGCACCAGGTCGTCGAGCGGTATGCCGTGAGCCCGGGCCAACGGCAACAACTGCTCCAGCGTCGGCGTGCCAACCCGCTCCTCGTCGAGATCGCCACACCTTTGCCCGCGGGCTCCGCGCTAGACCTCGGTTCCGGACGCGGCGGCGACGCCATCTGGCTAGCCGAGCAAGGCTGGCGCGTCACCGCCGTCGACATCTCCACCGCGGCGGTCGAGCAACTCCTCGAGCACGCCCGCGCTGCAGGTCTCGGTCCCCAGATCATCGCCGAGCAACACGAGCTGTCTCAAAGCTTTCCGAGCGGCGAGTTCGATCTCATCTCCGCGCAGTACTTCCAAAGCCCCTACGAGCTGCCCCGAAGCCAGATCCTGAGCACCGCCGCGGCTGCCCTACGCCCCGGCGGCCAACTCCTGATCGTCGACCACGGTTCCATCGCCCCCTGGTCGTGGAACCAGGATCCCGATACCCACTTCCCATCACCCACTGAGATAGCCGCTTCACTCAACCTCGACCCGGCGCACTGGACGGTACGACGTGCCGACCAGCCTCGACGCCAAGCCACCGGCCCTAGGCGAAGACGTCCGCAACTGGAACGCGACCATGCACCCCACCCCTACCGACACCATCATCACGTCACGCCGGCCACGCCGACATTCTTCGCGAACAACTAGACGGCGCGACCGGCCGCTGACCCGCCAACACAACCTCGGCATCCCACCGCCTAGTGATCTCCACCGGCCGCCCAACCTGCGGCACCACCGCGTGCTGATCCCGCTGACCCCGGCGCACGCGAGGGTGTCTTCATGAGTGAGCGCATCCGGTTCGCGGCGGTGATCCAGCAAGGTAACCAGGTCCTGATGGTCCGTGAGCGAGTCCAGACCGCACCCGGCCACCACGACGGCCCCGAATACTGGACCCTCCCCGGCGGCGGCATCGAGCAGGGCGAAGACCCCGAACTGGCCGTACGCCGAGAAGTCCTCGAGGAGGTCGGCCTCGAGATAGTCGAAGCTCGCCAGGTTGCCCATGTCCCTTACTCCTCCGGCCTGACCACTGTCTTCCGCGTGGAAGTCGCCCCCGGCGAACCCCGCCTAGGCGTCGACGACCTCGACTGCCTCTGCCCAAGAATGGTCGCCCTCGACTGGGTCCAACCCCCGTCCCTACCCACCAACCACGGCGGCTCCCCAGTCCCGGCCGATCGAAAAAGGGAATGTCTGTCCATCGGGACCGATGCACGGCGACGCTAGGTGCTCAGGTGACCAGCGGCCGGGTCTCTGCCGGCTTCGGACCCGGACGGCGCTGTCGGCCGCCAGAGGCGGCATCTGCGGCCCCGGACGATTCGGTCGCCATCGGCAGGCCCGTCCCGCGAGGAGTCGGCGGGAGCCGGGCGAGTCCCCGGCCGACGCCCTCGGATACACCACCGGCGCCGGCGCCCGCTGTTCGGGCGTCGCGTTGCGGGGGTGCAGTTGGTTGTCGTTGACACGGGCGTCTGGTCCCGGCACGATCGGTGCACGGCGTTGCCGACGCCCAGCCTCTGCGGACCTGCCCCAGCCGGGTCCTCGAGAAGGTGAAGGGGAATCTGCCCTCAAGGCTGCTGCTGTCCAGGCCTGTTTCGAGTGCCGCTTCGCTGGGGGAACGGGGCACGTCGAGGAGGCTTGTATGACCAAAGAGGGCAGTTTCAAGCGCGCAGTACGCCAACGGGCTCAAGCGACCGGTTTGCGGTACACCGAAGCCCGTGCCGCCCTGGAGAAGGGCCGCACGTCACCGTTTGCCCGGACCCGCCCGGTCGAGTTCGCGGAACTGAGAGCGCACCTCGAGGAGCGATACGGCATTCGCATCACCTCGATCGCGCCCATCGACGACGATCCCGACACGCGACCGAGCGGGTCCTGGGTCGGTCACTACCCCTGGACGCTGGTCGTCAAGCGAGCGGACGGCCCGCCCTGGATCGCTCGAGTCTTCTCGTCGGCAGCGGACACGGTCGGCCGCGTCGAGGGCGATGCGGAGATCCTGCGATTCCTGGCCTCGCACGACTTCCCCGCGGAACGGCCCGCGCAGGACAGTCCGGTGTCGGTGTTCGAGGGAAGCGGCGTGATCGTGACCGAGTACCTCGAGGGTGGACGTCCGATCCAGTCGCCGGCGGTGCTCCACGAGCTGGCGAGTCTGCTCGGTCGCCTGCACGAACTGCCGGCGGCCGGTGGTGCGGTCGCGCGGGACGGTGGGTCGGAGGAGCACGATGGCGCCTTCTTCGTAGGACGACCGAAGCAGGATCTTGCGGCGGCGATGAGCTTCCTGGTGAGCGTCGAGGACGCCGTCGCTCCCGAGGGGCGTGAGATGTTCGACTGGCTCCAGGACAAGGTCGAGCACGCCGACGACGCGGAGGGCCTGCCCGAGGCGTTCACCCACGGGAACTACCACGCCTGGGCGGCCGTCGGTACGCCGGGCAACCTCGCCATCGTGGGCTGGGCAGGGTCCGGTCGCGGACCGCGCCTCCCCGCCCTCGCCTGGCTGCTCACGACCGCGGGGGAGGGCGACACCGAGGGCGTCGAGGCCGTCGCGCGCGGGTACCGCGAACACGTCCAGCTCACCGGCGAGGAGATCGACCGGCTACCCGGCGTACTGTCCATGCGGCCGCTATGGCTCGCCTGCCTCGACTACCGCGAGTCGGTGCGCAGAGGATCGACCCCGCCGATGGACGAGGGCTGGATCGGCTGGCTCGCCCACCCCGAGCACGCCGAACGACTAGCAGCCCGGGCGATTGCGTCCCTGCAAAGCTGACTCACGGAAGAACCTCGAGGGCTTCGGCGGCTTCTCGCGCTGCTAACGCTCTGCGACGAGCTCGCGGCACGGGCAGCCTTGCCGCGAGCTCGAGCTACGCCGGGACATTGTTACTAAGGTTTAAGGGAACAAGTGTTCGAACGGCGTGTATTGTGGTGGGCATGGCTGGAGGGCTTCAGGCTTCGTTGCTGGACGCGTTCGAGGATCCCGCTCTGGGGTCCCTGGCCGGCGTTGAGCGGACAGAGTTGGGTCAGGGTGCGTGGATCGACGTGCTTCCGGGGTGGTTGACCGGGGCGGATCAGGTGTTCGATCGACTGGCGGTCGAGGTGCCGTGGCGCGAGGAGCGGCGGCAGATGTACGACCGGGTGGTCGACGTGCCTCGTCTGCTCTGCTTCTACGGCGAGAGCGACAACCTCCCGCTGCCGATTCTCGACGAGGGTCGGGATCTCCTCAGCGAGCATTACGCCGACGAGCTCGGTGAGCCGTTCCGGACTGCTGGTCTCTGCTACTACCGCGACGGTCGCGACAGCGTCGCCTGGCACGGCGACAAGATCGGCCGCGGCGCCCGCGAGGACACCATGGTCGCCATCCTCTCCGTCGGTGAGCCGAGAGTCCTGGCGCTCCGCCCGCGGCCCGGCAGCACCACTGCCAAGGTGTCGTCCACCATCCGCTACCCCTTGGGGCATGGCGACCTCATCGTCATGGGCGGCTCCTGCCAACGCACCTGGGAACACGCCATCCCCAAGTCCACCAGCCGCACCGGCCCCAGAATCAGCATCCAATACCGCCCCCGAGGCGTCCGCTGACTGAACCGCTGGTAGCAGAGACTGGAGCGACGGGCGACGTCGAGCTGGAGGATTCATGCGGCAGTTGGTGGTCCGGAACTGTTCTGTTCTGGTGGTCCCGCAGGTGGGGGAGTGCCGGGTCGACGAGGCGCAGGACATCCACATCCAGGACGGCGCGATCATACGGATCGCCGAGACGGAGCCCGCCTACACAGAAGTCGAGGTTCTCGACGCGACCGGCCTACTCGCAGTACCGGGGCTTACGAACTCGCATACGCACAGTCCGATGGTGATGATGCGGGGTGCGGCGGAGGATGTGTCGATTGACGACTGGTTCAATCGGAAGATCTGGCCGATGGAGGTCAACCTCACGCCGGAGCGGGTGAAGGTCGGCGCGCGGCTTGCCTGTGCCGAGATGCTGCTGGGCGGTGTCACCACCTTTGTCGATCACTACTTCCACGCGGACCAGATCGCCGCTGCGGCCCTCGAGTCCGGTATCCGCGCCGACCTCGCCCCCACCTTCTTCTCCTCCACCGGCACCGAAGGACGAGAGGCAGCCTTCGAAGCAGCCCGCGAGATCCGCGCCCTAGGTCAATCAAGCGGCCGCATCACCGCCTCCCTCGGACCGCATGCGCCGTACACGGTCAGCGACGAAGACCTTCGCCGTACTGCGGAAGTTGCGCGGACCGAAGGTTTTCGCGTTCACCTGCATGCGGCCGAAACCGACGACCAGACGCACTCCTCGATCGACCAGCACGGCGTCACCCCGATCGAGGTGCTCGCGCGCACCGGCGTACTCGAAGCAGGCGCCCTCATCGCCCACGGCTGCGGCATCCGCGACGCAGACCTCGCACTGCTCCAGCCCTACCGAGACCGTACGGCGATCGCCTGCTGCCCCAAGGTCTACCTCAAACTCGCCATGGGCTCGACCACGCCCATCAAAGCCCTGCAAGAGAACGGCATCCCCATCGGCATCGGCACCGACGGAGCGGCGGTCCACAACACCCTTGACGTCTGGGAATCCCTTCGCCTGGTAGCCCTCACGCAAAAGCAACGCGAACAGAACGCCGAGTGGATGACCATCTCCGACACCCTTCGCTTGGCCACCCGAGGCGGCGCGACAGCAGCCGGCCTCGCAAACCTCACCGGTGCCCTAGAGCCAGGCCGCCGAGCCGACATCGCACTGGTAGACCTGAAAGCTCCCCACCACCAGCCAGTCCACGACCCCCGCGCCAACTTGGTCTACTCAACCCGCGCCTCAGACGTAGTCCACGTACTGGTCGATGGAGAAGTGGTGGTCCGCGACCGAACCCTCACCAAAGTCGACCTCACCGGGATCATCGAGGACGCCCGCTCCCTGGCCCACACCCTCGTCGACCTCTCCGCCAACGCAACCATCCAGACCTACGCGCCCTAGGCGGCTTCGCAGAACCTCCGCACGGTCTGAAGTTCCTCATCGATGATCTTCAACTGATCGGCAACAGCCGCCTCGGGCGTACCGGCAGGAAAGACAAGGGTGAACTGATACTCAGCGCCCTCGCCATTGGGCAGCACCCGACTGAACCCACCGGTCCGAGGATCTGCGGCCCGGAGGAAGTCCACCGTGCCTGCGTCACGCGAGGTCCGCACGATCAGCCGAAGCTTCTCGGTGCCGTAGTCCACCACCCACTCGTCCCCACTCGTCGCGATGTTCGGCGCGAATCCAGGTGCCCACTTCAGCAGGTTCCGGGCATCACCTACGAAGTCGAAAACGGTGGACGGCGGAGCGGCAATGGAGATCGTCCGCGTCTCAGCGCGGCCAGAAATAGTATGCATGTGTAGATGATAAGCACGCGCACATGATTTGTCACTGTCTACGATGACCCGGTGGAACGCGAAGACCTAGGAGCCCTGCTCGCCCAGCTGATGCGGCGCGTGATGGAGGCCGAGCGGCCCATCCTCGACGCCCAAGGCCTCTCGATGTGGGGGTACGCCGTCCTGTCGCGCCTGGCCGACCAGCCCATCCAGACCCAACAGGCCCTCGCCAAAGCCATCGGCTACGACAAGTCCCGCCTCATCCCGCTGCTGGACACCCTCGAACAAGACGGCCTGCTGACCCGCCAGCCGGACCCCACCGACCGCCGCGCCCACACCATCGCCCTCACCCCCGAAGGCACCGCCCGCCTCAAGGCAACAAAGTCCGCCATCCACACCATGGAAGAAGACCTGCTCGCCCCCCTCACAGCCAGCCAGAAGCAAACCCTCTTCATCGCCCTCAGCCGCCTGAAGCCCTGAAACACAAAGTGCCCCGGCCTCTCGAAAGAGACCGGGGCACTCGGCGCACTTAGTTGACCGTGAAGGTCTTCGTTGCGGAGACGGCTGTTGCGTGGTCTCCGTCGGTCTGGAAGACGGCTCGGTAGTTGTAGGTGCCCTTGGCGGTGGGCTTGATGCCGAAGGCGTAGTTGCCGGTGGCATTCAACTTCACCGAGGTGATGGTGGTCCAGGTGGAACCGACCAGGCGCTGCAGGTAGATCGGCGAACCGTTGTGCTCCGGGCGGACGTAGCCGTAGAAGCTGGTGGAGGCGCCGAGCTTGATCGTGCTCGCGGTGAGGTACGCCGCGATCGTCGGACGAACCTGCGTGGTGAAGTTGCCGGTGCGCGAACCGAGTAGGTCAGCCGAACCGTCGTAGCCCCAGGCGAAGACGGTCGAGTAGACCGGCTTGTAGGGGAGGACGACGGTGCCGGTGGCGTCGGTCGTCTTCCGGGCGATCTCGCGCCAGACGGTGCCGTTCGCGTTGCGGCCGTAGAGCGAGAACGGGACGCCTGCCAGCGGCGCCCCGGTGTCGATGCGCGTGACCTTGCCCGTCATCGTGACCGTGGTGCCGAAGTCGACGATGCCGGCCGGAGCCAGCGTCAGCGAGCTCTTGGTGCCGATCAGCTGGGTGGTGGCGGGAGTAGCGCTGAACTTGCCACTCCGGTCCTTCACCCAAGCGCTGAACGCATAGCTCGTCGAGTTGGCCAGCCCAGTCGCAGTAGCAGAAGTGGCTGCTCCCGGCGCCACGGCGATCCCAGCCGTCGGTGAGGCCGGGGGAGTAGTCCCGGCTGCAGCGCGGACGACGACCTGGTCGAGATCCGTGATGCCGGCCGGGAGGGTCCAGCTCAACGCAGCCGTCGTGTAAGCGCCGGTCGCGTCGAACCCGGTCACCGGAGCAGGAGCCTGGTCGACCGTACGGAAGTACGAGGTGAACGAGTCGGTCGGCGCACCGCTGGTGGCCTGCAGACCATCAACAGAGATCCGGTACGGCGTGTTGTCGAGCAGCTCCGAGTTCGGCGTGATGGTGATCTGCTTGGTGTCGGCCGCGTACTCGACGGTGCTCGGCACCACCGCGCCGGTCGCGCCGTTGAGCAGCTGGACCGTGCTGTCGATGACACTCGCCGGCGACAGGTCCGTCGCAGAAGTCAGCACAGGCTTCACGTTCTGCGCGACACCGGTTGCGTAGTTCTGCACCGATGAGTTCTGCAGCCAGGCGCCGCCGGCAACCGGGTCAGGCCCAGCTCCCGAATCGGTGTACGACACGGTGTAGGTGCGGCCGTCGCGCGAACCGTTGTAGTTGCGCACCGAGATGTAGTTGTCGCCGGCAACGAGATTGACGTCGACACTGGCGGTCAGCGCCACCGGGGTCTCCGGCTCGGTGTCGATCTCGACCGAGCCGGTCTGCTGGAGGTCCTTGTCGTACACCTTCACGACAGGGGCGAAGTTCTGCGCCCGGTTCGCCCAGTCGTAGACCTGCGTCGTCACCTTGATCGCCACGCTGCGAGCCGTCGCGCTGGTGATCTTGTACCAGTCGACGTCGCCCTCGGGCCCGGTCGAGCCGGTGATCGAGGTGCCGGTGATCGCGGTGGCGCGAGCCGGGGTGTCGTTGCCGTCCGGACCGGCGGTCCAGTACTCCGGTGCCCAGGCGCCACCGAGGGCGTTGTAGGCATCGAGGATGCCGGCGCCGTAGTACGGGTCGAGGCCGCGCGGGCCCGCGTCACGAGCTGTGGACTTCAGCCGCGCCATGACCTGCGCGGGCGTGTAGCTCGGGTACTTGTTCCGTAGCAGGGCGGCGACGCCCGCCACCATCGGGGCGGAGAACGAAGTGCCGCTGCCTGTCCAGTAGGGCAGGTAACCGGCCGGGGTCAGGCTGCGCGGACCGGTGGAGATGATCTTCCAGCCGGGCGCTGCGATGTCCACCCAGTCGCCCTGGGTGCTGAAGCTGGTCAGGGCGCCGTTGTTGTCGGTCGCCGCAACGGACAGGACCTCGGAGTACGACGCCGGGTAGCTCGGCGATGCGCTGCCGCTGTTACCGGCCGCGGCGACCACCACAACACCCTTGTTGACCGCTGCCGTGATCGCGTCGTGCAGCAGGCTGTCGTCGCCGTCACCGCCGAGGGACATGTTGATTACCCGGGCACCGTTGTTCGCGGCCCAGGTGACGCCGTCGATGATGTCCGAGTCGTACCCGTTGCCGTCCTGGTCGAGCACCTTGACCGGCAGAATCTTGACGTTCCAGGCGACCCCGGCGACGCCTGCGCCGTTGTTCGTGTTCGCGCCGATGATGCCGGCGGTCATCGTGCCGTGGCCGGCGTCGTCGTTCGGCGAGGCGGCCGGATTGATGATGTTGCGTCCGGCCAGTACCCGGCCGGTCAGATCTGGGTGGCCGGCGTCGATTCCGGTGTCCAGTACGGCGACAGTCTGCGTGCCGGCCGTCTTGGTGAGATCCCAGGCCTGCGGCATCCGGATGGCACCGAGGGAGCCGGCTTGATCCGAACCGTAGAAGGTGTCGTTCGGTACGGCGCTCGCCGAGCGGACGTAGTCGAGCGACGCCTTCTCGACGCTGGCGTCGGCCCTGAGCGTCTTCAGCATCTCGGGCGCGGCCGGCGTACCGGTGACCGCGGTGATGCCGCCGCTACCGATGGCGGACGACGAACGGCTGTTGACCTTGGCGAGGGCCTTGGACTTTGCGGAGGCTGAGGCGCTCTTCTTGAACTTGACCAGGACGGTGTTGGGCGCGAAGGCAGGCTTCGCCGGGCGGGCGAAGGTCGGCTTCACGGCGTACGGGCCTGGTGCGGGCTGGGCGGCGTTGCCGGAGGAGCCGGTGAGGGTGACCAAGGTGGCGGCTACCAGAGCAGCGGGCACACCGAGGCGCAGCAGATGAACTGGGCGGATGGACACGGACCCCCCCAAAGGGTCTCGAGAATGGACGTTCAGGCCCGGAGTATGTCAGAGCCCGCCGACCAACTCACCGAAGGTCCGAATGTCAAAAGCTGCAATTTCACTGCCCTACCAGGAGAAGTGGTAGCGGTGAGTTGTGGCAAGAGTACGCAGAGTGGAAAGCCCGAGTGCTTGCAGGACTGCGCGCAGCGAGTTGAGTGGTGACGGTGGGTGGGGCGAGTGTTAAGGGACGGTATGGAATTTCGGGCGTGTGATTGCCGGAGTTTGTGGATGGGAACCTGTGAAAGCAAAATCGCGGGTGAGGGGCGATTCGTGCCTGAACGGGCGAGGATTCGTTGCTGTGCGCAAGGTGACAGGAGCCGTGCGTGAACCTCGTTGATTTGCTCTGGCCGCAGCCCCCGCGGGCATGGCACCATCGGCCGTCGGGGGAGATACATCACCAGGGGGCAGGCGAATGGCGAAAGCCAAGCGGGCGAACCACCGGACCGGATCGGAGCGTTCCGACGAACCGGGCTGGGAGGCTCCGGCCGTCACGGGCAGTGCCGCTGCAGGCGCCAACGGCCACGACCAGCCGGCCAACGGTCACGCCTCGAACGGGCACCCGGGCCACCCGGACAACGGCCAGCCCAGCAACGGCCAGCCCAGCAACGGCCAGCCCAGCAATGGGCAGCCGCCGCAGAACGGCCGGCCACCGCAGCAGCCAGGTCAGCAAGGCGCCCCGCCGATGCAGGTCTGGCGGAGCGTGCAGGTGCAGCAGAACGGGCAGCCTGCGGTGCCCCAACAGCAGCGGGTAGCCGACCTCGGTACGCCGGTGAAGGTGGACGAGATCGCCATCGCCGCAAAGACCCTCTCCGAGAACCTCCAGGCCGCCGCACGTGGCCTGCCGGAATCGGTTGCCTCCCGCCAGTTCCGCCGCGATCTCGACGACGCCGCCGACACGTTCCGTGAGGCAGCGAACGACCTGGAAACAACAGCAACGAACCTGCTTCGCCTTGCTGCGAACGAAGGCCAGGCCTGCGGCGTGACGTGGGGTGCGTGCCCCGACCACGGCCTCACGCTGATGAACGTCGGTGAAGTCGTCACCTGTCACGTCCTCGGCTGTCACCGTGAGTACGAGGGCGTCATCGAGCGTTGCACCCAGCCCGTCGCCTACCGAGTGGTAGACGCCGCAGGCCCCGCGCTGCTGACTTGCGCGGGGCACGCGATCGCTTGCCGGCTGCACCTCGACGGGGCCGTGATCACCCTGGCGTCGGACAGCCTCGAACTGCTCTGAGGATCAGGTGATCCGGCACGACGTCAGCTGGTCGTTCGCGTTCGGACTCAGCTGCGTGAAGTTCGCCGTGTCCGCCGTCCGGACCCAGGTCTGCCCGGTGAAGTTGTCCTCGGCATAGATCGTCACCGTCCACCCGGCCGGCACCCGGACCGACGAAGCCCAGTTGTCCTGTACGCCGGCCGCCTGCAACTGTGCTCGGGTGTAGTTGCCCTTGGCAAGGGGTTGCCCGGCCGCGCCCAGGTAGTCCACGTGTTCGTAGAACCGGACCGCGCCGCCACCCTGGCTCGGCATCGGCGGGGTCGGCCTGGTCGCGGTGAGCGGGATCTGCCCCTTGAACATCCGGCCGCCGTCGTTCGTCAACCGCAGGTAGTAGTCCGACGAGCACGCCGTACCGTCCTCGTCGAGGGCACGAATCCCCGACCCAGCAGGGATCCAGGCCTGGCTCTCTGCGGTCTTGGCGATCTGGTTGCCCTCGTTGAACTCGTCGAACATCGAGATGTACATGCCTTGCACGCCGACCCGGGTCAGGTTGTAGAACTGCCGCCACATCAGCTCGCCGTGCGCCCGGTGCCCCGACGAGAGATCGCCCGGGATGACACACGGCTGGTAGTCGATGCCGTGCGCGTTGCAGTCCGCCTGATCCTGCTGGTTCACGTTGTTGTAGTAGTGATCCGCGCCCGCGACGTCCTGGATCCGCCCGACCATCCACGGCGAGATCATGTTGAAGGCGTGGTAGACGTCCAGATACCCGGGTCGCGAATCCTCGTTGCCTGGCAGCCAGTGCGTCGGCACACCGCCGATCACGTAGCAGCCCTGGCCCTTGAACCAGTTGATGACATCGAGACAAGCCGAAGCCGGGAAGGCCTTGTTGGCCTCGTTGAAACCGAAGCCCCAGATGCAGACGACCGGCTTGCCGTTCTGCTTGGCGTACGCCGGTGACGACGTGTACGCCTTCATCTTGTTGGTCCAGTCGGTCTTCATCTCCGACTGCATGTTCGTCCAGTCGGTGGCGTCATACATGATGTAGAACTTCCGCCCGTACTGCTCGGCGGCCTGCCGGACCTTGGCCGCCATCGCATCCCGCGTCGGCCCTTCGCCACCGGTCGGATTGAAGCGTTGCAGCGCAGCGGTGTCGCAGCCGTTCTGCTGCATCCAGAGGAAGTGGGTGTTGACGGTCTGCTGGTCGTACGACGAGAACAGCTTGGCCGGCTGGCCGTTGCCGAGATTCGCGTACGCCGATTGGTAGGTCGCCGTGAAGTCGCGGACGTCCGGCCAGCTGACGATCGTGGTGTTGGTCGGCGACGGTGGCTGGCCGGCGTTCCGGCTGTAGTGCCACCAGCTGTTGATCGGTGCGCCGTCGCCGATGCAGGCGAACCAGCCCTGATAGCCGACGGTGATCTTGCCGACCACGTCGCCGGGTCCGCTGGCCATCGGCGTGGCGGTCGTACTGGAGCTGGCGCGGGCGGAGAGGGAGCCACCGACGGTGGCGGCGGTGGCCGCTGAAGCGGCCAGGAAAGTACGTCTGGTGAGTGACATGTGCAGGCTCCTGTGGGGGGCGGGCAGGACTGCGGAGAGTGGCGCGAGCGTACAAACGGCGACTCCGGGATACAAGACCTGACTGCAAAAGCTTGACGAGAACTTGCAAGAAGGTGAGCGAGCAATCTGCACGTAGTGAAGAAACATCCGCGCAACATCTTGACGCACGGCCGTCATCTACTTAGTTTGTTGGCTCAACAGACAAAGTCTGTGACTGGCATCACAGATGCCCGTTTCTCCCGTCGAGGGAGCAGTCTCCTGTCGGGGGAGAAGGGGTGGGGCCGGATGACTTTGACCGAAGGCAGTCGACCGGGCCGCGGCGTTGTCGCCGCGGATCACGTCTCACTCCGCCGGAACAACCTGTCCGTCGTACTCCGGCATGTGCGCGAGATGGGATCGCGCTCGCGGGCCCGGATCGCCGCCGACACCGGCCTGAACAAGGCGACCGTCAGCAGCCTGGTCGCCGAACTCGTCGAACGCGGTCTGCTCCGCGAAGGTCTCGCCGAATCCGAGCGCGGCGCCCTCGGCCGCCCCGGCCAGCTCGTCGAACTCGACGGCAGCGGGGTCTGCGGGGTCGGCGCCGAGATCAACGTGGACTACCTCGCCGTCACCGCGCTCGACCTCAGTGGCGTCACGGTCATCGAGCGCCGGGTGCCGCTGGACGTCGCGCACCTGGATCCCGAGACGACTCTCGATCAACTGGCCGAGCTGATCCGGCACGCCGTCGCGGCGGTGGATATGCGCGGTGGACAGACGGCCGGCGTCACGCTGGCCGTGCCCGGTCTGGTGCAGGCTGCGACCGGAGCGCTGAAACTCGCGCCGAACCTGGGCTGGACAGAGGTCCCGGTCGTGGCGGCCATGGTGGAGCGGCTCGGCCATCCGGCGTACCCGGTCCGGGTGGACAACGAGGCGAATCTGGCCGCCCTCGCGGCGTACGCCGAAATGCAGGCCGGACCGGAGAGCAGAAGCCAGGCGGGCAGGAATCAGTTGCTGCCGGACGGCAAGGTCGAGGACCTGGTGCTGCTGACCGGGGCTGTCGGTGTCGGTGGCGGGATGGTCAGCGGCGGCCATCTGTTGCGCGGCGGCCACGGGTTCAGCGGTGAGGTCGGGCATATGCCGGTTGCCCCGGCTGGTGGCACCTGCGGCTGCGGCCGGACGGGCTGCTGGGAAACCGTGGTCGGCCTGACAGCTTTGTTGAACAAGGCAACGGATCCGGACGACCCGGTGCGAGACCCTTCGCTCGACGTCGAGCAGCGGTTGGCAGAGATCACCCGGCGCGCCGACGAAGGCGACCAGCGGACCCTGCAGGCCCTCGCGGACGTCGGCAACTGGCTCGGAATCGGCGGCGCGATCCTCGTCAACATCCTCAACCCCGACGTCCTGGTGCTCGGCGGTTACTTCGCGATGCTCGGTCCGTGGCTGAAGGAATCGCTGGAGACGGCGATCCGGGATCGGGTGATCGCGCCCGACGGCGGTGGTTGCCGGGTGATCCAGTCCGAGCTCGGCTTCACCGCGGCGGTGCGTGGCGGCGCGCAGATCTCTCTCGACCAGGTCTTTCTCGATCCGACCTTGGTCGGCCGATCGGAGTGAGGCGATGAACATGGAAACACCGAAGGACCGGACCGTCGAGCTGCTGCGGATGACGGGGATCGTCAAGGAGTTCCCCGGTGTCCGGGCGCTCGACGGCGTCGACCTCGACGTACGCCGCGGCGAGGTGCACTGCCTGCTCGGCCAGAACGGCGCCGGGAAGTCGACGCTGATCCGTGTCCTCACCGGCGCGCATCAACCGGATGCCGGCACGATCCACGTCGGCGGCGACGAGGTGTCGCTGAGCAGCCCGACCGACTCGATCAAGCTCGGCATCGCCGCGATCTATCAGGAACTCGACCTGGTCCCGGATCTCACCGTCGCCGAGAACGTGTTTCTCGGCCACGAGCCGGCCCGGTTCGGTCTGACCCGCCGGCACGAGGCGACGACGAAGGCGCGCGAACTGCTCAAGGGCCTCGGCCACGGCGAGATCCCGGCGAGCCGCCCGGTCGGGCTGCTCAGTGCCGCCGGTCAGCAGGTGGTGAGCATGGCGAGAGCGCTCTCCCGTGACGCGCAGCTGATCGTGATGGACGAGCCGTCCGCCGTCCTCGATTCCGAGGAAGTGGCCAACCTCTTCCGGGTGATCCGCGACCTCACGGCCCGCGGCGTCGCGGTCATCTACATCTCGCACCGGCTCGAAGAGATCCGCGCGATCGGCGACCGGGTCACGGTCCTCAAGGACGGCGCCACCGTGGCGACCGGCCTGGACGCACGAGAGACGCCGACCAAAGAGCTGATCCGGCTGATGACCGGCCGCTCGATCGAGTACGTCTTCCCGCCGCGGGCCGAGATCCTCAGCACCGCGCCGGTGGTGCTGGAAGTCGAGAACCTTTCCAGGACGGGCGAGTTCGAAGACATCGGCTTCGAGGTGCGAGCGGGGGAGATCCTCGGCTTCGCCGGCCTGGTCGGCTCGGGACGGTCCGAAGTGCTGGAGACCGTGTACGGCGCTCGTCGCGCGACGACCGGTGTCGTCCGGGTCAACGGCAAGGAACTCAGGTCGGGTCGCGTGCAGAGCGCCGTACGGGCCGGTGTCGGTCTTGCTCCGGAGGAGCGGAAGAGTCAGGCGTTGCTGCTCGACCAAGCGGTGTACAAGAACATCACGGTGTCCACGCTCGGCCGGTTCGCCAGTGCCGGGTTCTTGAACGGGCGAGCCGAGAAGGAAGCGGCCGAAGAGCTGACCAAGGCGCTCGACGTCCGTCCGGCCGGGATCGATCACCCGGTCCGCAATCTGTCCGGTGGCAACCAGCAGAAGGTCGTCCTGGCTCGCTGGCTGCTGCGGGACTGTCGCGTGCTGCTGCTCGACGAACCGACCCGGGGCGTCGACGTGGGAGCGCGCTCCGAGATCTACGCGCTGGTGCGCAAGCTGGCCGCCAACGGGGTCGCGATCGTGCTGGTCTCCAGTGAGGTCGAAGAGGTGCTCGGGCTGGCGGACCGGGTCGTGGTGATGCGGGAGGGGCGGGCCGTGCACACGGGTCCCGCGCAAGACATCGACGAGCACCGGGTCCTCGACCTGGTGATGGAAGGAAGTGCCGTGTGATGAGTGAGGAAGTCGCAGGGCCCGAGGTGACGACGGAGGAGCCGGACGGGACCACGGAGGAACGATCCGACGGGACGGCGGAGGCCCTGCTGACCACCTCGTCGACGCAGACGACGGTGATCCAGGCGCCCGGCGGCTGGTCTGCAGGTGGTCTGCTGAGAGGCGGCGTCGGCCGGAACCTCGGTCTGGTGATCGCTCTCGTGCTGCTCTGCATCGTCGGCGTCGCGACCGGCGGTGACCGGTTCGCCAGCAGTGCCAACGTGCTGACCATCCTGCGGCTGGCCGCCGTGATCGGCGTGGTCAGCATCGGGATGACGTTCGTGATCACCGGCGGCGGGATCGACCTGTCGGTCGGCGCGATGGTCGCCCTCGCCTCCGTCTGGGCGACCACGCTGGCCACGCAGCAACTGGCCGCCGACTACGGCTGGATCTTCATCGTCAGTACGGCGCTGCTGGTCGGCGCGGCCTGCGGCCTGGTCAACGGGCTTTTGGTTGCCTACGGCAAGATCGTTCCGTTCATCGCGACCCTGGCGATGCTGGCCGGCGCCCGCGGGCTGGCGGAGATCCTGTCCGATCGGAAGACCCAGATCATCACGGTCAACTCGTTCGTCGACTTCTTCGGCGGCTCGCTGATCGGCGTACCGGTGCTGGTCTGGATGTTCGTCCTGGTCGCCGCGGCCGGCTGGGTGCTGCTCAACCGGACCACGTTCGGCCGCCGGACCTTCGCCGTCGGCGGCAACGCCGAGGCGGCCCGGCTGGCCGGTATCAAGGTGCAGCGGCACACCGTGCTGCTCTACGTCCTGGCCGGTCTGTGCTGCGGGATCGCCGCGGTGATGCTGATGGCCAGGACGACGACCGGCAGCGCGACGCACGGCAACCTCTACGAGCTGGACGCGATCGCGGCGGTGGTGATCGGCGGCACCTTGCTGTCCGGCGGCCGCGGCACCATCGTCGGCACCGTGATCGGCGTACTGATCTTCACCACCCTGAACAACGTCTTCACCCTGAACAACCTGAGCATCTCCGCCCAGTCGGTGGCGAAGGGCCTGATCATCGTGATCGCGGTCCTCCTCCAGCAGCGCCTGGCCGCCCGTGCGACCTCGTCCTAGCAAGCACGACCCGTTCCATTGGAGGAGAAAGATGTCCGTTCGTCCCGCCCGATTCCTGGCCACGGCCGGCCTGGTCGGCCTGAGCTCGATGGCCCTGATCGCCTGCACCGGCAACACCCCGGAGTCGGAGAAGAAGACCGACACGGCCACCCAGGTGGTGGCCGGCAAGAACGACGAACCCGGCAAGACGGTGACGATCGGGTTCTCCGCGCCTGCCGCCGACCACGGCTGGATGGGTGCGATCACCAAGGCGACCAAGGCCGAAGCCGCGAAGTACAAGGACGTCAAGCTCGTTGTTGCCGAGGGCACCAATGATGTCAACCTGCAGATCAGCCAGGTGGAGACGTTCATCAACGACAAGGTGGACGCGATCGTGCTGCTGCCGTTCGACGGCGCGGCGCTGACCGCGGTGGCGACCAAGGCCATGCAGGCCGGGATCACCGTGATCAACGTGGACCGTGAGTTCGACAGCTCGTTCGCCGCCCGGACGACGATCCTCGGTGACAACCACGGGATGGGCGTCTCCGCGGGCAAGTACATCTGCGAGCAGCTCAAGGGCAAGAAGGACGCGGTCGTCGCGGAGATCGCGGGCATCGACTCGCTGCCGCTCACCCAGGCGCGGAGCAAGGGCTTCAAGGAAGCGCTGGCCGACTGCGGACTGAAGGTCAGCAACCGGGTCGCCGCGGAGTTCACCGTCGAGTCCGGCGAGAAGGCGGCGGCGAACCTGCTGCAGGCCGCGCCGAAGATCGATGCGATCTGGAACCACGACGACGACCAGGGGGTCGGCGTGATGGCCGCGATCAAGAACTCGAACCGTAAGGAGTTCTTCGTCGTCGGCGGCGCCGGTTCGGCGAACGTGATGCGCGACATCAAGGCCGGCAACACGTTGATGAAGGCCACCGTCATCTACCCGTCCACCCAGGGCGCGGATGGCATCCGGCTGGCTCGCCTGCTGGTCCAGAAGAAGAACCTCGCCGACCTGGTGGAGGTCGAGGTCCCGCGTGAGGTCCAGCTCTACGCACCTGTTGTGACGAAGGACAACGTCGACCAGTACCTGCCGACTGCATTCGAAAGCTAAAAGAAAAAAGGAAAGGCGGGAGGGATTTGACCGCCTTCGAAAGCTAAGGACAAAAATGACGAACCTGGGCATCGGCCTGATCGGGTACGCCTTCATGGGTGCCGCCCACTCGCAGGCCTGGCGGAACGCGCCACGCTTCTTCGACCTGCCGCTGAATCCCGCGCTGAACGTACTCTGCGGCCGCAATGCCGACGCGGTACAGGAAGCGGCCGGGAAGCTCGGCTGGTCGGAGACCGAGACCGACTGGCGCAAGCTGCTCACCCGCGACGACGTCCAGCTGGTCGACGTCTGTACGCCGGGGGACAGCCACGCGGAGATCGCGATCGCGGCGCTCGAGGCCGGCAAGCACGTGCTCTGCGAGAAGCCGCTCGCCAACACGGTCGCCGAGGCCGAGGCGATGGCGGCCGCGGCGGCGAAGGCGTCCGCGCAGGGGATCAGGTCGATGGTCGGGTTCACCTACCGGCGGGTGCCGGCGATCGCGCTGGCCCGCAAACTCGTGGCCGAGGGCAAGGTCGGAACCATCCGGCACGTCCGCGCGCAGTACCTGCAGGACTGGATCGCCGATCCGGAGGCGCCGCTGTCCTGGCGGCTCGACAAGGAGAAGGCCGGCTCGGGCGCGCTCGGCGACATCGGCGCGCACATCGTCGACCTGACCCAGTTCATCACCGGCGACCGGATCAGTGAGGTCAGCGGGCAGCTGGAGACGTTCGTGAAGGAACGCCCGATCGCTGCCGAACACAGCGGCCTGGCCGGCACGGCGGGCACCGAGCGCGGCCCGGTCACGGTCGACGACGCCGCGATCTTCCTGGCCCGGTTCGGCAGCGGCGCGCTCGGCGTCTTCGAGGCGACCCGGTTCGCGACCGGCCGGAAGAACGCGATCCGGATCGAGATCAATGGCAGCAAGGGCAGTCTGGCCTTCGACTTCGAGGACATGAACCTGCTGCATTTCTACGACGCGACCGAACCGGCCGAGACCGCGGGCTTCCGCCGGATCCTCGCCACCGAACCGGTCCACCCCTACGTGGCGGCCTGGTGGCCGCCCGGACACCTGCTCGGTTACGAGCACGGTTTCACCCATCAAGTGGTCGATCTGGTCACCGCGATCGCCGAAGGCGCCGATCCGACACCGTCGTTCGCCGACGGGCTGCAGGTGCAACGAGTACTTGCGGCAGTCGAGGACAGTTCGACCTCCCGAGAATGGCAGGAGATTCCTGGATGAACTCATATACGCCGACCAAGGACGACAAGTTCTCGTTCGGACTGTGGACCGTGGGCTGGGAGGGCGTGGACGTCTTCGGTACGGCGGTCCGCGCACCCCTCGACCCCGTGCTGGCCGTCGAGAAGCTGGCCGAGCTCGGTGCCGCCGCGATCTCGTTCCACGACGACGATCTGGTGCCCGACGACACCAAGCGTCAGCAGACGCTGGAGCGCTTCACCAAGGCACTCGCCGACACCGGCATGGTCGTGGAGATGGCCACCACGAACCTGTTCGCGCACCCGGTCTTCAAGGACGGCGGCCTGACCGCCAACGATCGCGACGTACGCCGGTACGCGCTGGCCAAGATCCTCCGCAACGTCGACCTGGCCGCCGAGCTCGGAGCCAAGACGTACGTGCTCTGGGGCGGCCGTGAGGGCGCCGAGTCCGGTGGCTCGAAGGACGTTCGCGCCGCCCTCGACCGGTACAAGGAGTCGATGGACCTGCTCACCGGCTACGTCCGGGAACAGGGCTACGACATCCGGTTCGCGCTCGAGCCGAAGCCGAACGAGCCGCGCGGCGACATCCTGCTGCCGACGATCGGGCACGCGATCTCGTTCATCAACGACCTGGCGGATCCGGAGCTGGTCGGGATCAACCCCGAGGTCGGCCACGAGCAGATGGCCGGGCTCAACTACGCGCACGGCATCGCGCAGGCGTTGTGGCACGGCAAGCTGTTCCACATCGACCTGAACGGTCAGCACGGTCCCCGGTTCGACCAGGACCTGCGGTTCGGCGCCGGCAACCTCCGCGAGGCGTTCTGGACCGTCGACACCCTGCTCGGATCGGCTGACCGCCCGGGCTACGACGGCTACGTGCACTTCGACTACAAGCCGCCGCGGACCGAGGACCTGGACGGCGTCTGGGAGACCGCTCGCGGCTGCATGCGCAACTACCTGGCGCTGCGCGAGAAGGTGCAGGCGTTCCGTGCCGATCCCGAGGTCGTGAAGGCCCTCGAGGCAGCCCGGGTCGCCGAACTCGCCGTACCGACGCTCGGTGAAGGGGAGAGCCTCAAGGAGTTGCGCGAGGCAACTTACGACCCGGAGGCGCTGGCTGCTCGCGGCCTCGGCTTCGAGTACCTCGACCAGTTGGCAATGGATCACCTGCTCGGAATTCGTTAACACCCAGGGCCGAAAAATCCAGGGACCCGCCCTGGAACCAGATGGAGCGCGCGCCTTATCCGACCCATGAGGAGCAACCCCATGATTCAGTTACGCCGGCACGGGACGCTTGTGCGTCTACTGGTGCTTGTCCTGATCGCCGCGCTGGCGATCCCGCTGTCAGCGACCCCTGCGCGCGCCCATCCTGGTCACGGTGACGAGACCTTCAACGCGTTGATCTTCAGCAAGACCGCCGGGTTCCGGCACGACTCGATCCCGGCCGGGATCCAGGCGATCAAGGACCTCGCCGCCGCGAACAACTTCACGGTCACGGCGACCGAGGACGCGACGATGTTCAACGACACCGAGCTGGCGAAGTACGAGGTGGTCATCTGGCTGTCCACCACCGGTGATGTGCTGACCGCTGACCAGCAGGCAGCGTTCGAGCGGTACATCCGCAACGGTGGTGGATACGCCGGCATCCACTCGGCATCGGACACGGAGTACGACTGGCCGTGGTACGGGAAGCTGGTCGGCGCGTACTTCGACAGCCACCCCGCCGGTACGCCGAACGCGACCGTGAAGGTCGAGGATCACGCGCATCCGTCCACCAAGGATGCGCCGACGCTCTGGCCGCGCACCGACGAGTGGTACAACTACCGGTCGAACCCGCGCGGTGCCGTCCACGTGCTCGCCTCGATGGACGAATCGTCGTACACCGGCGGCACCATGGGCGTCGAGCATCCGATCGCCTGGTGTCAGGACTACGACGGTGGCCGGGCCTGGTACACCGGCATGGGGCACACGATCGAGTCGTACTCCGATCCGACGTTCCTCAAGCACATCCTCGGCGGGATCAAGACGGCGGCCGGCGCGGAGCCGGCGGACTGTGGTGCCTCGCAGACCGCCAGCTACGAGAAGGTCACCCTCGACGACAACACGTCCAACCCGATGGAACTGTCGATCGCCGACGACGGCCGGGTGTTCTACATCGACCGCAACGGCGCGGTGAAGATCATCAAGTCCAACGGCAATGTGGTCACCGCGGCGACCCTCGATGTCTATACGGGTCAGGAGTTCGGGCTGCTCGGCATCGCCCTCGACCCGGCGTTCGCCACGAACGGCTTCATTTATCTCTACTACTCGCCGACAGGTTCGGAGTCCTACGACAAGGTGTCCAGATTCACGGTCACCGGGGACACGATCGATCTGGCCAGTGAGAAGCAGGTCCTCAGGGTCGACACCCAGCGCCAAGAGTGCTGCCATGCGGGCGGTGCGCTGGAGTTCGATGGCCAGGGCAACCTTTTCGTTGCCACCGGCGACAACCGCAATCCCTTCGACTCCGATGGCTACGCGCCGCTCGACGAACGGCCCGGTCGCTCGTCCTGGGACTCCCAAGGCAGCGCGGCCAACAGCAACGCCCTGAACGGCAAGATCCTCCGGATCCACCCGGAAGCGGACGGCTCCTACACGGTCCCGGCGGGCAACCTGTTCCCGGCCGGTACGGCGAAGACGCGGCCCGAGATCTACGCGATGGGCTTCCGCAACCCGTTCCGGATCGGCATCGACCCGACCACCAACAACCTGTTCGTCGCCGACTACGGTCCGGACGCCGGCCAGTCCTCGCCGACCCGCGGCCCCGACGGCCGGGTGGAGTGGAACATCCTTTCCAAGCCGGGCTTCTACGGCTGGCCGTACTGCGTGGGCAACAACACGCCGTACAACGACTACGACTTCGCGACCAGTACGTCGGGCCCGACCTTCGACTGCAACGCACCGGTGAACAACTCGCCCAACAACACCGGCATCATCCAGTTGCCGGCCGCGATCCCGGCCACGATGTGGATGGGGAAGTCGAGCTCCGGCGTACCGGAGATCGGTGGCAGCGGCGCGCCGATGACTTCTGGTGCCTACAAGTACAACGCGGACAGTACGTCGGACCGCAAGTGGCCGCAGTACTTCGACGGCAAGGCCGTGTTCGCCGACTGGAACGACAGCCGGCTGTTCTCCGTGCAGCTGACCGACGACCGGACCAAGGTCGCGGACGTCTCCCGGATGTTCCAGGACATGAACTTCATCCGGCCGCACGCACTCCAGTTCGGGCCTGATGGTGCGCTGTATGTGATCGAGTGGGGGAGCGGCTTCGGCGGGAACAACGCCGACTCCGGGATCTACCGGATCGACTACGTGCAAGGGAACCGGGCGCCACTCGCGCAGTTCACGACCGACAAGACCTCTGGCCCCGTGCCGTTGGCCGTGGCCTTCGACTCGACCGGGTCGCGAGATCCGGACGGCCAGCCGATCACCCTCGCCTGGGACTTCGATGGTGACGGGACGACGGACAGCACCGAGGCCAAGCCGTCGCATACCTACACGACGCCTGGCGTCTTCACGGCCCGGTTGACCGTGACCGACAGCGATGGCCGGACGGCTGTCTCGAACAAGACGATCACGGCCGGCAACACCGCTCCGACGATCACGGTGGAAGCACCGGTGGACGGTGGGTTCTTCGACTTCGGCGACACGATCCACTACAAGGTGACCGTCACCGATCCCGAGGACGGCACGGTCGACTGCAACGACGTGGTCACCCAGCCGGCACTCGGACACGACCAGCACGCGCACCCGTACGAGCAGTACCACGGGTGTGAGGGGACCTTCCCGCTGCCGGGTGACGAAGGCCATGTCGGCGCGAACATCTTCGGCATCGTGACGGTGACCTACACCGACAAGGGTGCGCCTGGTTCCGGCCGGATCACCACCCAGAAGGTGGTCCAGCTGCAGCCGAAGACTCGTGAGGCCGAGTTCTACAGCGAGACCGGTGGGCCGGGTGCGACGCCCGGCGTACAGGTTGAAGACACCGGCGATGTTGCTGGTGGCGGCAAGAACATCGGGTTCATCGAGGACGGCGACTGGTGGAGCTGGAAGCCGACCAACCTGACCGGGATCGATCAGATCCAGCTGCGCGCCGCCTCGCCTGATGCGGGTGCGACGGTGCAGGTGCGGCAGGGATCGCCGACCGACGGTCCGATCGTCGCGACGATCCAGGTGACGCCGACTGGTGCCTGGCAGACGTACGGCAACTTCACCGCACCGGTGAGTGGCGCGTCGTTGGCCAGTGGGCCGTTGTACTTCGTGAAGACGACGGGCCAGCTCAACGTCAACTGGGTGAAGTTCATCGGCAAGGGCGTGACCGAGAACCAGCGGCCGAACGTCACGGTGACGGCGTCCACGGTTCAAGGCACCGCTCCGTTGAAGGTGGACTTCACGGCGGCGGCAACCGATCCCGAGGGCGATCTGCCGCTGTCCTACACCTGGAGCTTCGGCGACGGCGCCACGGCGACGGGCGCGTCGGTGAGCCACACCTACACCACCGCGGGAACCCACGTGGCGACCGTGACCGTGACGGACGCCAAGGGAGCAGCCGGTACGGCGAGTGCGTCGGTCAAGGTCGATGCCACCGCTCCGCCGACCTGCCTGACCGGCCGATCGGACGGCTTCGACGGTACGTCGCTGAACACGTCGCGCTGGAACTCCATTGTCAGAGGCAACCAGGAACTTGCCGTCAGCAACGGAACTCTGAACCTGCCGCTGACTGCGACGGACATCTACGGAACGGGCAACACCGGTACGCCGAACATCGTGTTGCAGCCGCTTCCCGCAGGTGCCTGGCAGGCGACTGCCAAGCTCACTCTGCCGGCCCGTCTTGCCTACCAGCAGGCCGGACTGATCGTGTACGGCGACGACGACAACTACGCCAAGATGGTGATCCAGGGCCGCAACACGACGTCGTCGGCGGCCGACCGGATCTTCCAGTTCATCCGCGAGGAGAACGGTGCACCGAACGAGGTCGCGGCGTCGAACACGGCCAACCTGGGCGCGGACTACCCGGACACCGTCTGGGTGCGGTTCACGAGTGACGGCGCGAACCTGAAGGCGTCGTACAGCGCTGACGGTGCGACCTTCACCGAGATGCCGGAGACCAAGCAGCTGGCCGGGATCTCCACCCCACGGATCGGACTCTTCGGGCTGGCGAACCGTGCCGAGGCGTTGCCGATCACCGCGCAGTTCGACTATTTCATGATCACGCCGGACGACACCGCCGAGCAGCCGGCGCCGGATGACGACTTCAGCGGGGCGACGCTCGACGCGTGCCGCTGGTCCGCGAGCGTGCGGCCCGACCCGTCGGCGTACCGGTTGACGGACGGCCTGCTGGAGATCGACACCAGTAAGGGCGACATCTACCAGGGCACGGCCACGAACCCGAAGAACCTGCTGCTGCAGCCGGCTCCCGACGGCGACTGGACGATCGAGACCAAGGTGGACGCGTCGGCCTTCAACGAGGCGTACCAGCAGGCGGGTCTGATGCTGTACGCCGATGATGCGAACTACGTGAAGTTCGACTTCCTCACGACCAACCCGGCCGGTAGTGCTGTCAGTCGGGGGATCGAGTTGCGGAGCGAGGTCAACAACGCGATCCTCGACCCGGCCCCGAACGCACCTGCGCCCACCCAGGGCGTCTGGTACCTGAGGCTGGCCAAGAAGGGGACGAGCTTCACAGGTTCGTACTCCGCGGACGGGTTGACCTGGACGGATCTGCCGGCCGTGACGAACACGGCCGTTGCTTCGGCCAAGTTCGGGGTCTATGCCTTCGGCGTCGATCAGACTGCGTCCAAGACAGCGAAGTTCGACTACTTCAAGCTGGTCAAGGACACGACCGCGCCGCAGGTGAACCTCTCACTGAACCCGGCTGCTCCGTCGGGTCTCAACGGCTGGTGGACCGACGCGGTGGTTGCCACGGCTCTCGGTACGGATGACCAGCCTGGTCAGGTGTACCTGGAGCGGAAGGTCGACGACGGGGACTGGGCGGAGTACACGGCTCCGATCACCTTGTCCGCGGAGGGCACGCACACCGTGCAGGTCCGGGCGAGTGACACCGCCGGGAACGTCTCCGAACCGGCGTCGGCCACGGTGAAGCTGGACCGGTCGGCGCCTGTCGTGGCTGTCACTGGGATGACCAGTGGCGGGAAGCTGGGAGTGGCGTCCGTGGTCTCGGTCGCGGCTTCGGCGACGGATGCTCTGTCCGGCGTGGAGTCGGTGGCTCTGACCGTGGACGGAAAAGCGCTCTCGCCTGCCGGAAAGCTGGACGGTGTCGCGCTCGGGCTCGGTGCCCACGTGCTCGCCGTCACCGCGCAGGACAAGGCCGGCAACACCGGGGTGACCAAGGTTCCGTTCACGGTCACCACGTCGTACGCCGAGGCCACCAAGCTGGTCGAGCGGTACCGGGTCGCCAAGACGTTGCCGTTGGCAACAGCGACGATCCTCAAGGCGCAGCTCGCACTGGCCGAGAAGCAGCAGAACAAGGGGCATCGGACGGCGGCAATCGTCGCGATGAACCTGTTCCTGGCGCAGGCGCAGACCGTGCGCGACGTACCGGCCAGGACGCTGCTGACAGCTGTGGGTCAGGACCTGAAGGCGAGGATCTGACCCGATGACCGTCGCCGTGCGAAACCGCACCCTGTCCGACGCGGAGAGGCGCACAGGAGCTCTCGTTCCACCGGAGTGGTTCGGCCCCACCCCGGTCGCGGGAGAGCGGTTCCGCACGGTCGGCGGGGGACCGGCTGGTTCGGTCCTCGTTCCCGGCGCCGGGGCCAGCGCTCCGGTCGCGGCGCCGGGAACACCCCTTGAGATCCCTTGCAGAGAAGGAGTTGCGTGATGGCACGACCGATCACCCTGTTCACGGGCCAGTGGGCCGACCTGCCGTTCGAGGAGGTCGCCCGGCTCGCCTCGGAGTGGGGCTACGAAGGCCTCGAGATCGCCTGCTGGGGTGATCATCTCGATGTCCGCAAGGCGGCCGACGACCCGGCGTACGTCCGGAACCGGCTGGACATCCTGGAGAAGTACAACCTGAAGGTCTGGACGATCTCCAACCACCTGCTCGGCCAGGCGGTCTGCGACGACCCGATCGACCAGCGGCACCAGGCGATCCTGCCCGCGCACATCTGGGGCGACGGGGATCCGGAAGGCGTCCGGCAGCGGGCGGCCGAGGAGATGGCGACCACCGCGCGGGCCGCCCGGGCGCTCGGCGTGGACGTCGTCGTCGGGTTCACCGGGTCGTCGATCTGGAAGACGGTGGCGATGTTCCCGCCGGTGCCGCAGTCGATGGTGGATGCGGGCTACCAGGACTTCGCCGATCGGTGGAACCCGATCCTGGATGTGTTCGACGAGGTGGGTGTGCGGTTCGCGCACGAGGTGCACCCGTCGGAGATCGCCTACGACTACTGGTCGACGACCGCCACCCTCGAGGCGATCGGGCATCGCGAGGCGTTCGGGTTGAACTGGGATCCGTCGCACTTCGTCTGGCAGGACCTCGACCCGGTCGGTTTCCTGTGGGACTTCAAGGACCGGATCTACCACGTCGACTGCAAGGACGCGAAGCGCCAGGTCGGCAACGGCAGGAACGGCCGGATGGGCTCCCACCTGGCCTGGGGCGACCCGCGCCGCGGCTGGGACTTCGTCTCCACCGGCCACGGCGACGTTCCCTGGGAAGCCTGCTTCCGGATGCTCAACACGATCGGCTACACCGGCCCGATCTCGGTCGAATGGGAAGACGCCGGCATGGACCGCCTGGTCGGCGCCGCCGAAGCCTTGCAGTTCGTCAAGTCGCTGGCCTTCGACCCACCCACCGCGTCCTTCGACGCCGCCTTCTCTTCCTGACAAACGCCAAGGTGCGCCGTGGCTCGAGCCACGGCGCACCGGCGTACTGCTACTTGCCGATCTTGACCGACAAGGTGGTGCTGTTGTTCCCCGCGACCGGGTCACTGGTCGGTGAGCTGACCGCAGCCGAGGTGGTCACGACGCCCTTGTTTCCCTTCACCAGCAGGTGGATGTTGAACGACCAGGCCGCCCCCGAGGCGAGTGAGGTCGGTCGCGTGCAGGTCAGGACCTGTCCGGCCTTGGTGCACCCGGCGGTGTCGAACACGTAGACGGCGGCCTTGATGTCCGGCAGCCCGATCGTCACCTTCGGCGTTTGTGCGTCGGACGGGCCGAGATCGGTGACCGTCGCGGTGTAGATGATCGTCGCCGACGGCTTGTAGACGTCCTTGTCGGCGACCAGTGCCATCCGCAGATCGGCCGAGGTGCCGACCGTGGTCGAGGCCGAGGCGGTGTTGTTCGCCGGGACCGGATCGGGCGTCGACGAGGTCACCGTCGCACTGTCGGCGATCGAACCGGCCGGCGTGCCGGAGGCGACCCGGGTCGCGATGACGACCGTGGTCGGTCCGCTGACCGGAGCCATCGTGCCCAGCTGGCACTCGACCTGCTTGGACGGCGGGTCGACCGGGATGGTGACGAGGACACAACTGCCGGAGCCCGTCGTGATGGTCGCAGAGGTGAAGTCCACCGCCCCCGGCAGGACGTCGACGAGCTTGACTCCGGTCGCGGTCGACGGGCCCGCATTGCTGACGCTGACCGTGTACGTCAGCGGCCGGCCGGCCAGTACGGGATCAGGACTGTCCGTCGACGTGACCGACAGATCCGCCTGAGCTCCGACCTGGGTGGTGACGGTGTCGGTGTTGTTGCCCAGGTCCGGATCGGCCGTCGTCGAGGACACACTCGCGTCGTTGTGCATCGAGCCGGTGAACGACGAGTTGATCGTTGCCACGACCGTCATCGTTCGGTTGCCACCAGCAACGAGATTGCCGAGCGAACAGGTGGTGGGCTGCGACGAGTCACCCGGTACGCCGGCCGTGCAGCTGCCGCCGGTCGCGCTGACCGAGACGACACTGACCTGAGCCGGCAACACGTCCCGCACGACCACGCCGGTCGCGGTCGACGGTCCGCTGTTGGAGACGACAGTCGACCAGGTGATCTGGCCGCCCGCTGTTGCCGATGCCGGAGCGGTCTTGTCGAGGCTCAGGTCCGCCGAACCGACGATGTGCAACGTGTCGGAGGCGGAATTGTTCGAGCCGTTGGGATCGACCGTGCCGGCGCTGACGGTCGCGGTGTCCGCGATGTCCTGCGTGTCGTTCGCGCTCTCCCGTACGACGACGCTGAGCTGCTGCCCGGACGCCATATCGCCCAGCGTGCAGGTCACCTGCGCGCTGCCGGACTGGTCACCGGCGGGCGCGGTGCACCCTGGCGAGGTGCTGGACACCTGGAACGTTCCGCTCGACATCACGATGTCGCTGACGTTGACCGCCCGGGCGATGGCCGGGCCGTTGTTCGTCACGGTGATCGTGCACGGGTACGCCGTACCGGCAGCCGCTGCGCCATCCGGCAGGCAGTTCTTCGCGACCGCAAGATCGGCCCGCCCGGTTGCCGACGAGTACGCGTCCAGAACGCCCGCACCGAAGGCGTTGTCCGGCCCGGTGGGCAGACGATCGGTCGCGTTGGCAGTCAGGACCGCCGTCATCGCCGAGGGAGTCAACGAACCTGGTCCGCCGGCCGCATCGAGCACGAGGGCTGCGACACCTGCTGCGCTGGGCGTCGCGGCCGACGTACCGAAGAAGCGGCAGTCGCCCTGCGTCGCGGCTGGGCAGGAGCCCGCGCCGAATCCACCTGCGCCGCTGACGGAGACGCCGTCGGCAGAGGTGTAGGTGGGTGCGAGCTTTGTCCGGCCGCCGCCACCGGCGACACTCTGGTTGCTGCCCGCAGGTCCGGTAGCCGGGCATGGGTACGACGCGGAGCAGACGGTGGTGCTGATTAACGAGACCGGCCCCTGGCCGCTGAAGCTTTCCAGGCCGACGGTGGTCGGGTTCTGGCTGCCGCCCGCGTTGACCGCTCCGGCCGAGGTGGCCAGGTCGGTGTAGTTGCTGTCAGGGTTCAAGGAACCCGCGTTGCCGGTGGCATCGACCGCGGCACTGGCACCGTTGTTGTCGCGCCAGCGCAGGTCGATCGTCGGCGTGCCTTTGGCGCCCGTGGAACCGGTGACGTTGACGACCAGCTTGACGGTGGCCGCGGTAGCTGCACCGTTGGTCCAGGTCGTCTGCTCGAGCGTGTCTCCGCTTCCTCCGCCCTGAGTCGCCGTACTGGTGGCCAGGCAGGCGGTGGCGGTCGAGTTCACGACGTACAGGTCGAGGTTGGTGAAACCACCGGCACCGGCCGTCGGGAAGATGGCTCGCGGTTCGCTCCACTGCAGGCTCGGCCTGATGGTCTCGCCCGGCCCGACGGTGATGTCGAACGTGGTGTCGGCGCCGTTGAAGGCCACCGTGTTGGTGGGCGCGACGGTGCAGCCGGTGGGCGACTGTCCGTCCGGGCCGGCTCCCGTGCCGGTGGCCTGCACCCGCGGTACGTGGTTGTTGTTGAGGTTGCCGGCCGACGAGGTGACCCAGACGCCGGAGGCGCCGAGGATCTCGCCGTTCACCGCCGCGAGACCCTTCTGGAAGGCGGGCTCGCTGTCGAACGGGATGTCCTCGGTGAGGATGTCGATCCCGGCTGCCGCGAGTGCGTTCTGAGCAGCGACGTGCTGGCTGACTCCGCTGCCGGTCGCGTGGAAGAGCAGGTCGGCGCCGGGCGCCATGTCGTGGACGATCTCCAGCATCGAGGTGCCTTCGTCGCCCGACCCGGTGGCCTGGTTGGTGACTCCTGCCGGCAGGTCCCCGCTGGCCTGGGCCGTCGCGAGGTTGCTGACTCCGTCGGAGATCACGCCGACGGACACGCCGGTGCCGTCGAAGCCGAGTGCCTGGGTGGCATCGGCCCGGTGCAGCGCGACGCCTTCGCTGAGGAAGCTGCCCGCGTCCGGCGGCAACGACTCGGTCGGCCTGAGTGCCGCGACCCAACCGAGCGCGGCGACGTCGGCCACATGGTCGTACGGAACCAGTGCCCGGAAGACACCGGCATTCGGCAAGGCCTTCACCCGTTGGGGTTTCACCCATTGGTCCGACCCGCTGAGAACCTGTACGCCGAGGCGCTGTAACTCGGCTCGCTCCTTGCCGCCGACCCGGGCGACGGCGTGCACCTCGAGGTCGAGGTTCGCGGCCGCGTCGACGCTGACGAGTTCATCGCTGAGGGTCGCGCGTTGCTTGGCGTCCAGGCGATGTGAAGCGCCGGCGGCTTTGCCGACACCGGTGATGCGCTGGCTGACGATCGAGGGGATCTTGGCCGACGGCGGCGTCCCGGCCGCAGCGGCAACCGTCGTACCGGCCATGCTGACCGCCATCGGCTGTGCTTGCGCCAGACCGGCGCCCAAACTCATGAAGGCCAAGACGCCCAGACCCGCCGCGGCGCGCCGGATCCGGGCATGACTGTAGTAACTCATTGCTGGTTCCCCCTCTGTCTCCCCTGTGCTTCCCCGTCACCCCAGCACCGGCCCCCAGACCCAGCTACTTTGTGACGGTGCTCGCACCACCGGAACCTGTCAAGGCCTCGGTGGTGCCTGAATGGGGTTTCGAGCAACTAATTGCCCGATCGGGCAAATCAGCGAGCAGAGGTGAAGAACGTTCGCATATCGCCGGCGAGCAGCTCCGGCGTCTGCAACGCAGCGAAGTGGCCGCCCGTCCCGTATTCCGCGAAGTGCGTGACGTTGTGCTCGCGCTCGGCCAGTGTCCGGGCAGTCGAGTCGCCCGGAACAGGTCAGGGTCACGGTGTCGAGGATCTTGTCGTCGTCGATCGCGCCGACGTGGTGTCCGTAGTCGTCGAACCATTCGAGGTTCCAGGCGAGCTGGCCGATGGGGGAGTCCGCCAGCGCATAGGCGAGTGTCTGCGGGCGGGTGCTTTGGATGGACGCGTAGCCGGAGCGCTCCTGTTGCCAGCGGTCCAAGCCGGCTAGTCGCTCCCGATCAGCCTTGGGCAGGCGTGTACGCCGTACCGGCTGTAGCCGAGCTCTTCCATCAAAGTTGTCCACGCAGCCGCGATCCGGTCGACGTCCCAGCCGGTGGCTGTGGTCGGGCCGGAAAATCCGAAGCCGGGGATGCTCGGGATCACCAGGTGGAAGTCGGTGAGCTGCTCGGCGACCTGCAGGAAGTCGGCGCCGGATCCGGGCCACCCGTGAGTCAGCAGCAGCGGGATGGCGTCAGGCGCGGCGGAACGCAGGTGGAAGAAGTGAACCAGCTGCCCGTCGATCTCAGTCCGGTACTGCGGGAGCTCGTTGAGCCGCTCCTCAAACGCTCGCCACCGGTACGCCGTACGCCAGTACTCCGCGAGCTCTCGAAGTCGCCCGAGCTCCACGCCGTACGACCACCCAGCCTTCAGCTGATCCGGCCACCGCGCGGAGTCGAGTCGGTGGTGCAGATCATCCAGTGCGTCCTGCGGGATCTCGATGGTGAACTCGTCCATTTCGTCAACGCTAGAAGGTGAAGCGGTCAGGTGCTGAACTCTGCTGTGTCGGATCGCAACGGGAGGTCGACGGGGATGCGGAGGTCGGGGCCGTCGTCCGCGAGGAGGACGGAGGCTTCTACGGCGTGGGCGCGGTAGAGGCGGAGGGGGTTCGGAGGTTGGAGGTGTTGAGGGGTGAAGTAGGTGAGTTCGGGGAGGCCTCTGCGGTAGATCTCGGTGCAGCGGGTGAGGTCTGACAGGGCTACCTGCTCGGCGTGCGCGGTGAGGTAGACGGCTTCACCGGTGAAGAGCGGTCGGCGGGAGTCGAAGATGACGATGGCTACCTCGGGGCGTTCGGTCAGGTTGCGGGAGTGGCGGCTGTCCGGGCGGGAGACCCAGTAGAAGTCGATGCCGTCGTCGGAGGTGAAGGCGACCGGTGATGCCCACGGGTGTCCGTCGCGGTCGGCGGTGGCCAGGGTCAGGTAGCTGTTGGTGGCGATGATGCGGTGGGCTGTGTCTTGAGGTGTCATGGGGCCAGCGTCGTACGGGCGGCGGGGTACTGGCATCCGTGGTCACCACGGAGATTGAGGCCGTTAGAGTGCGGGAGTGGAGTGGCGAGAGCTGGTCTCGGCGCGTGAGGCCGAGGTGCTGGCGGCGATTCGCGGGCACCAGTCGAACGCGCAGATCGCTGCTCAACTACACCTGTCCGTCCGCACCGTAGAAAGCCACGTCGCCTCCCTCCTCCGCAAAGCCGGCGTCCCCGATCGCCGCACCTTGGCGGCCCTCGCAGAAAACCCGCCTAACTCAGGTTTGCCCGAGTTTCCTACGTCGTTTGTCGGGCGGGCGGAAGAGTGTGCTGCTGTTGCCGAGGCGCTCGACAGTGCCCGGTTGGTGAGCCTGGTTGGAGCCGGCGGGATGGGCAAGACCCGGTTGGCAGTGGAGGTGGCCGCGAGCCTGACCGAGGACGCTGTTTTCGTGGACCTCATACCGGTGCGCGCAGGCGGTGTAGGCCAGGCGATCGCGCAGACGCTCGGCGTCGTCGAACGACCACCCGGTACGCCGGTCGACGCGGTGATCGACCGACTGCGAGCACAACAGACCCTGCTGGTGTTGGATAACTGCGAACACGTCATCGCCGAAGTCGGCGCTCAAGTCGCCCGAATCCTGCAGTTGTGCCCGCAGACCACGATCCTCGCGACCAGCCGCGAACGGCTCGCCGTCCCAGGTGAGCGACTGCTGCAGGTGCCGTCGCTCGGCACCGATGCTCAGCGCCTCTTCCTGGATCGGGCGAGGTCGGTCGATCCCGATCTGATCGCTGATCCGGCGGCGGTCGAGCGGCTCTGCTCGGCGCTCGACGGGATGCCGTTGGCAATCGAGCTGGTAGCCGGCCGAACTGCGTCGCTGGGTGTGGACGGTGTCGGTGCGGCGCTCGACGACCTCCTGCGTCTGATCTCCGGCGGACGCGGCCCGGACCATCGGCATCATTCACTAGGCGACGTGATCGGCTGGAGTCTCGACCTGCTGACAGACGAGGAGCGCCTACTGTTCCGCCGGCTCGGGGTGTTCGTTGGCGGCTTCGACCTCGACGCCGTCACAGCACTCAACCCGGAACTGAGCATCGGCGCGGCCGCCGATCTCCTAGGCAGACTGGTCGACCGAAGCCTCGTCGTACTGCGCCGCGTCGGCCCCAGCACCCGCTGGTCCCTCCTGGAAACCATCCGAGCCGTCGCCCTCCACCAACTCACCACAAGCGGCGAAAACATCCACCCCCGCTACCTCCAATGGGCCGCCAACACAGCAGCCCAGTTGGAAGCACGCCTCGCCGAGCTCTCCGCCGCCGAGTTCGACGCAGTAGCCAGCGACCTCAGAAACGCTCTCTCACAAGCCACATCAACCAGTACGGCGTATCGGTTGGCTAGGTCTCTTGCTCGGTTGAGTTTTGGGCGGGGGTTGGTGGTGGGTGCTCGGGAGTTGTACTGCGTGGCAGCTGAGCTGGCTCCGGATTCGGGGGTTGCGGCGGAGGATCTGGCGGCGGGTGCATCTGTTGCGCTGGCGATCTCTGATGGGATGAGCGCGTTCGAGTTGTTGATGCGGGCGGCGGGTCGGGCGGAGGCGGCGGGGGATCGGGTGGCTCAGGCGAGGGCTCTTGCTTCCGCGGTGGTGGCGGCCAGGCGGTTCTCGATGTCGTTCAGCGATCCGGTTCCGCAGGATCGGCTGCTGGCATTGTCTGCGGAGGCGTCCGCCTTGGGCGCGAGCGATCCCCGATCCGTGGCGTTGCTCGCGATGGCGAAGGCGTGGGTGTCGGGGCAGACACCACTCGCCCCGGATCTGGAGTTGTCGCGGACCGCGGTGACGGCTGCCCGGCGTACGGGAGATGCCGCCTTGGTCCTGGGGGCGCTCGATGCCCTGGGTACCGCCTTGGCCAACGCGGGGGAGTTGCGCCAGGCTCATCGGTTGTCCGACGAGCGGCTCCGGTTGGCCGCTGGCGCATCCCGGTTCGAGCCGGCGGTCGCGGCTGAACTGGTCGACCTGTTTCATGTCGCGTCGACCTCGGCGCTCGCGGCGGGGGATCTGCCGGCTGCCGCCGCGATTGCCGAGCAGGCTGAGCGCGACGGCCCGAGTACGCACCCCGCCATCGTCGCGCCGCGGTTGATCCGCCTCCACGGTCTGTCCGGTCGCTTTGACGAAGCGCTGGTTCAGGCGGACGTGTTGTGGGACGGCTGGTTGACCGCCACGACAGCGGGGCCGGAGTCCGAGCTCTCCTCATTGCGTGGCGACTGGCCGTCGTCCGCCGCCGCGATCGTCGCGATGGTCCACGGCCTCCGTGGCGACATCCCACGCTTCGAGGAGTGGCGCTCCCGTGCCCGCCGGATGGCAGGCGTGGACAACGCCGCCGGCTCCCTGGGCCTAGCAGCCCCGGCAGCCTTTGTCGACGCCCGAGTAGCAATCCAGACCGGCCAGTACGCCGACGCCGCGGGGCTGGTAGCTGCTGCTTTTGCAGCGTTTCCGGAGAAGTGGTGGTTTGCGTATGCGCATGCTGCAGGAGCCGAGTTGGCGGTGGTCGCGGGATTGCCGGACGCCGGTGAACGGCTGGTAGAAGCGGAATCAGCTGCGGTCGAGAACGATTGGGCCGCAGCCTGCCTATTGCGTGCGAAGGGCCGTCAGGCCGGAGACCCGAGGTTGATTGCCGAGTCGGCAGCAAGGTGGGAGCAGCTCGGTGCTCAGTTCGAGCTCGCCGTCACACTGCAGCTGGTCTTTCAGTAGTGAGCACGGATGTGCCATCGGGCGGTGGCGGCGAGGCTTGTGAACAAGCCCGCTGAGCGGGACACAGGCCGCAGGAGGAAGTGATGGGAACGGTTGCTGTTGGGATGTCTATGTCGCTGGACGGGTTTGTGACTGGGCCACATGACAGTCGGAAGAATCCGTTGGGGGAAGGGGGCGAGATTCTGCACGACTGGATCGGGCCGAAGGCTACTGCGGCCGATCGCGTCGTCGGGGCCGGCAGTGGTGTCACCCATCTCCGTTACACCGTCAAGAAGTAGATGCCTGTGGTGCTGGACCCTGCTCATGTCCAGCACCACAGGGGTCTTTAGAGGGTTGGGATGGTCGGGCGGCCGGGGAGGCGGTAGTTGTCGCCGAGGACCTGTCCTCGGTCAGGCTTGTAGAGGTCGAAGCCCTTGCTGTTGCACTGCAGGCCGCCATTGATGCAGTGGCTCACCAGGGCAGCGAGCGTGGGCGGGTCCCACGCGTTGAAGAAGTCGTAGTGCCACGTGTAGCCAGGACCACTCGCGAACCTGATGCCGGTCATGTCACCGCTGGCCTCGAACGAGATCTTGAACTCGAGCATCGGTACGGCGACCGGGTGGTCGGCCGGGCAGACCAGGTTGACCGGATAGGCCATGTGGCTCTTGTGGTCGGGGGAGTCCAGGTTCACGCCGTCCCAGCAACTCGGAGCCTGGTAGCGGACGTTGACCTGAGTCCCCGGCGTGCAGTAGCTCGGGAAGTCCCAGCTCTTCGAGATATCACCGCACTCGAAGCCCTCAACTGCGCCAGGGGAGTTCTTGAACTGGTCCAGCGTCGCGCTCGGGCTGCCGACGACGAACCGGATCCCGGCCGGGAAGGGACGGACGTCCTGGTACCGCAGGATGCCCGACTTGTAGTAGATGGTCTGTCGCCAGGTCTGCGGCACCGGGGTGTTGCCACGGAACATCGTCGGCCACCAGTACGCCGACAGGTCGTCGGGGTTGAGACAGGTGGTCTGGCCCGCGCCGGCCGCGTTCAGACTGTTGAGCGTGGTGGCAGCGTTCGTCGTGGCGTTGCCGACGAAGCTGTGTTCGTGCGAGGCGCCCGGCATGTTCGGGAACACGATGGGGTCGTTGGTGGCGCGGTGGTGCAGATTGCAGTTGACCTGGAACTCGTGGTGCGTGACCAGATCGTCGGCCTGCGCCGAATTGCCGGTCGCGGCCGTCAGCAGTGCGGCCAGGGTGAGGGCGGCGATGCCGCCGGCGGACAGGGCTTTCTTCCTTTTCGTGAACACGGAGCTCCTCCTGTCGGGGGATTCCGCGGGGCGGTGGACCCGCGGTGCGGACACATCGCGGGAGAGCGCTCTCTGGAACAGCCTCATCCGCGCCCCTTCCGGTGTCAAGAGCCGCGCGGTTCCGGAACCGGCTGAGCGTGACGAGGCGTTGACAAGCAGGCAACCCAGCCGTAACCATCAGCTCACGAGAGAGCGCTCTCTGATCTCTCGGCCACCGGCACCCGCCCCCGTTCACCCGCCGGTCGCTGTGCCGTTCCGCCCCATGCACACAGCGAGGAGTACCCCGATGAATCTCGTGACAAGTCACGACCGGCCGCGCGCCCGAAGTCGCAGCCGGCGTGTCCGTTCGGCGATCGCGGCCACCGTCGCCGCCGCCGTCGTGCTGCTCGGCAACGTCGTCCCGGCCCACGCGGCAACCCTGCTGTCACAGGGGAAACCGGTGACCTCGTCCGCCGACGAAGGCGCCGGTACGCCGGCCGCCGCGGCCGTCGACGGCAACCTCAACACCCGCTGGTCGACTCCTTTCAGCGACCCGCAATGGCTCCAGGTCGACCTCGGCGCGTCCGCCGACGTGAGCCAGATCGTGCTGAGATGGGAAGCGGCCTACGCAACGGCGTACCGGATCGAGGTGTCCGGCAACGCGCAGAACTGGACCCCGATCTACAGCACTACGACGGGCCATGGCGGCACGGAGACGCTCAACGTGAGCGGCAACGGCCGGTATGTGCGCTTCTACGGCACCCAGCGCGTCGGTGGCTACGGCTACTCGCTCTGGGAGTTCCAGGTCTTCGGCACGGGCGGCGGCAGTGGTCCGCAGCCGGGTAACGGAACCGTGCACGTCGGCGGAAGCCAGGGCAACTGGCAGCTGCTGGTGAACAACGCACCCTTCACGATCAAGGGCCTGACCTGGGGTCCGCCGGCCAGCGAGGCGGCTCAACGGCTCCCCGAACTCAAGTCGATCGGCGTCAACACCGTCCGTACCTGGGGGACGGATGCGAGTTCCAAGCCGCTCTTCGACGCAGCGGCCGCGAACGGTATGCGAGTGATCGCCGGCTACTGGCTCCAGCCTGGTGGTGGGCCCGGTAGCGGTGGCTGCGTCAACTACGTCACCGATACGACGTACAAGAACAACATGCTGGCAGAGATCCAGCGCTGGACGACGGAGTACAAGGACAACCAGGGCGTGCTGCTCTGGAACGTCGGCAACGAATCAGTTCTCGGCATGCAGAACTGCTTCTCCGGAACCGAGCTGGAGAACCAGCGGATCGCCTATGCGCGCTTCGTCAACGACGCGACGCGTGCCATCCACGCGATCGACCCGAACCACCCGGTCACTTCGACCGATGCCTGGACCGGGGCCTGGCCGTACTTCAAGCAGTACACGCCGGACCTCGACCTGCTCGCGGTGAACTCGTACGGCCACATCTGCCAGGTCAAGCAGGACTGGATCAACGGTGGCTACAACAAGCCGTACATCGTCACCGAGGCCGGACCTGCCGGCGAGTGGGAGGTGCCGAACGACGCCAACGGAGTACCGAACGAGCCCACGGACATCCAGAAGCGTGACGGCTACCTGCAGGCCTGGAACTGCATCACCGGGCATGCGGGCGTTGCACTTGGCGCCACCTTGTTCCACTACGGCACCGAGAACGACTTCGGCGCCGTCTGGTTCAACCTCACACCCGCCGGTGAGAAGCGGTTGTCCTGGTACGCCGTACGCCAAGCCTTCGGTGGCCAGCAGGGCGGCAACACGGCCCCGGTGATCAACAACATGACACTGTCCCGTACGACGGATGTCCCGGCCGGCGGGACGATCTCGGTGAACGTCAACGTGACCGACCCTGACGGGGACGCGCTGACCCACGAGTTCAAGGTCGGCGGGAAGTACATCGACGGCAGTGGTGCCCTGGTGGGTACGCCGTCGAGCGGGAACGGGCCGTTCACGGTGACGGTGCCGCAGCGGCTCGGGGTCTGGAAGCTGTACGACTACGTCCGCGACGGACACGGCAACGTGGGGATCGAAACCCGGTCGTTCCGGGTCGTCGCCCCGCCGGTCACGGGCACCAACATCGCGCGGGGCAAGGCGGTGACGGCTTCGTCGTACCAGCAGAACGGCAACGGCGCGCCGTATCCGCCGTCGAACGTGACCGACGGGAACAACGCCACCCGCTGGGCCAGCGACTGGTCGGACCCGCAGTGGATCCAGGTGGATCTGGGGTCGGTGCAGTCGTTCAACAAGATCCAGCTGATCTGGGAGACCTCGTACGCGCGGTCGTACCGGATCGAGGCGTCCGACGACGGCACCAACTGGCGTCCGGTCTACAACACCACCGACGGCAACGGTGATGTCGACGACCTCGCCGGCGCGGCGGGTTCGGGCCGGTACGTGCGGCTGACCGGCACCCAGCGCGGAACCGGCTTCGGCTATTCCCTTTACGAGTTCGGCATCTACAAGAACTGAATCTCCAAGACGTCCGGCGGTCGTGGCAGCGGCCGCCGGACCTGTGGACAACGGACAGGGGAGACGGCGTTGACCGAGATACGATCCGGTGCCATGAGCACGAAGTCTGCGAATCGCGAGCCCACCTTGGTCGATGTGGCCAAGGTGGCCGGTGTTTCGCGGGCGACCGCGTCCCGGGTCATCAACGGCGTCGCCACGGTCGACCAGGCGATGGTGAAGGCCGTCCAGGAGGCGGTCAAGGTCACCGGCTACACGCCGAACTCGGCGGCCCGGTCGCTGGTGAGCGGCAAGACCGGCTCGATCGCCTTGGTGCTGTCGGGTTCGGACGGTTCGGCCGAGCAGGTCTTCGGCGATCCGTTCTTCGGCCGGATAGCCGGCGGAGTGGTCAAACACCTCAGTACGGAAGGGATTCATCCGTTACTGGTGCTGGCCGACTCCGACGAAGCGCGCGCCAAAGCCGTCGCCTTCGTCCGCAAGGGCGGCGCCGATGGTGCGTTGTTGGTGTCAACGCATGCGGATGATGCGCTCCCTGGACAGTTCGTCGAGGAAGGCCTGCCGGCGGTGCTGTTCGCCAGACCTGGCCGGCCGACACCGATCAGCTTCGTGGATCTGGATCATGACAAAGGTGCCGCGCTGGCCGCCGAGCGTCTGGTCGGCCGCGGCTGCCGCAACGTCGCCACCATCTCGGGTCCCTCGGCGGTGCTCGCCGCCCGGGACCGCGAGCAGGGTTTCCGGCAGGCGATGGCGCAGCACGGCCGCCCGTACGTACCCGTTGCCATCGGCAACTTCACTCGGGAGAGCGGTGAGCTCGCGATGATGCGGCTGCTGCGCGACCACCCCGACCTGGACGGAGTCTTCGTCGCGAACGACCTGATGGCCGAGGGAGCTCTTCAGGTACTGCGCGATCACGGTCGCCGGGTGCCCGAGGACGTCGCCGTCGTCGGCTTCGACGACAGCCTGCCGGCCCGCCAGGCCGAGCCCGGCCTGACAACCATCGCCCAGCCGCTGGAGGAGATGTCCGCCGAAATGGCCCGCCTCCTACTGGCCCGAATCGCCGACCCCACCATCGAACCCACGTCGGTCATCTTTGCTCCTCGCTTGGTGGTCCGGCAGTCCGCCTGATCCGGTCGGGGAGTCAGGCGAGCAGAGCGGCGGTTTGGGTGGTGATCCAGGGGAGGTTCACTTGCTTCGACCAGCGGTTGATCTCGGTGGCGAGGGTTGCTGCGCCGGCCGGGTTGCCTTCGTCTTTGGTGAGGACGGCGAGCAGAGCCTGCTGGGCGAGGGAGCCGAGGAGGTGGCCGATCTGCTGGCGGAGTTCGGTGGAGCGTTCCCAGTGGGCGCGGGCGAGTTTCAGGTCGCCGGCGGTGTGGGCGTGATCGCCGAGATGCCTTAGTGCCAAGGAGATCAGGAGTTTGTCGCCCGAGCGTTCGCCGAGCTCGAAGGCTGTGGTGTAGAGGCGGAACGCCTCCCCGGGCTCGATCAGGAGGTTGTCGGCGATCACCCCGCCGTAGAACGCCGCATGCCCGGCTCGGGAGTCGTCCGGCGCTGTCGCGCTGAGCGCGGCAGCCTCCGCAGCCAGCCTCTTACTCGCATCGCGATCGACTACGCCGTCCTCCTCGGCTTCGCGCAGGTTCGCCAGAGCTGAGCCGTAGGTCTTGCGGAGGGTCAGCATCGCGAGATCCCAGCGGAGGGTCTCGTCGGGGGAGTCGGTGAGCGCTTTCTCGAAGCGTTCGAGGGCAGGTCCGGCGGTGTCCTGCGCCTGGGCGAAGTCCTGGTCGACGGCGACCTCGGCCCGGAGAGCGGTTACGGCTAGCTGCTCAGCAGGATCGGCCGGGGTGACGGCCTCGAGAAGGTCTGCCGCATCGGCCCAGCGGCCGGATCGCATCAGGCTGGTGGCGGAGTGGAGCACGGCGGAGAGCGCGATCTGAGTCATGCCGGCAGAGTATTTCGACGTCGAAAGGTTTGACAACAAAGCTTCAGCGGCCGAATACTTCGATCCGTGAAAGATGCGATCGACCACCACATCGACCTGTGGGCCAAGGAACTGCCCGAGATGGATCTCCGGGTGGAGGGGATCTCGACCCGGCTGCACGCCTTGGCGAAGTACCTCGACCGACGGCGGGACGCCGTGCTGGCGGGACACGAGTTGCAGTGGTGGGAGTTCAAGACGCTGCACATGCTCCGCCGCGGCGGTTCGCCGTACCGGGCGACCCCGGGGCAGCTGGCGACCCAGCTCAATCTCTCACCGGCGACCCTGACGAACCGGCTGGATACCTTGGTACGCCGTGGGTACGTCGTCCGCGAGCACGACCGCGACGACCGGCGCAAGGTCGTCGCCATGCTCACCGACGAAGGCCTCAAGGTCTGGCAGCAAGGTGTCGGCGAGATCTCCCGGGTGGAGGAAGACCTCGTCCACGAACTCGGTGAGCAGGAGCAGGACGAGCTGATCGTCCTCCTTCGCAGACTGGTCCTGGCCACCGAGCGAGGGTGATGTCAAGATCGGCCGATCGGCTCCGACGTCCCAGCAAAGGCCCGAGAAGGGCCACCTGGACGGAGGACGGACTGATGGACCAGATGAGCCTGCTCGTGACCCGCAAGGGCGTCGCCGACGACATCCGCCGGAAGACCTCGTACGACGAACCGTCGAAGACAGCGCGGATCACCTGCCGCCGCGCAGTACTGAACCTGCTCCGGCGGACAGTGATGACAAAAACATCTACGCCGGCACCCCGGGGTCGTGTCAGAGTCCTCGGGTGACTGATACGAACAAGGCGGCCGTCCTGCTGGCGGCGTACGACGATCAACTGCGCGGCGGCTCCGAAGCAGCCGATGTGCCGACCAGTACCGACGGCCCGGTGATCCGGGTCGAGTACCCGAATCGCGGGTTCGTGAGCTACCGATCGCTCGAGGGCGTCGAGGATCTGGACGGGCTGATCGCGCGCCAGCGCGACTACTTCGCGGCGAAGAACCAGCCGGTCGAGTGGAAGACCCGGGGCCACGACCTCCCCGCGGATCTGACCGACCGGCTGACGGCCGCCGGGTTCGTTCCGGAGGAGCGCGAGACGGTGGTGATCGCGGAGAGCGCGGACATCGTCGACCGGCTCCAGGGGCGGGACCAGGTCGACGGCGTCACCATCCGGCGTACGGCTGAAGAGGCCGACTTCAAGCGGATCGCGGCGATGGAGTCGACGGTCTGGAACGCGGACTGGTCCTGGCTCACCGATGACCTGGTACGGCGGCAGGCGACCGGGCTGACCGACATCTTCGTCGCGGAAGCCGATGGCGAGGTGGTCTCCGCCGCATGGGCCGTCTACAAGAAGGGCACCGACTTCACCGGGCTGTGGGGCGGCTCGACCTTGGAGGAGTGGCGGGGCAAGGGGATCTACAAGGCGCTGGTCGCGGCCCGCGCCGCGCGGGCGGTGGAGCTCGGCTACAAGTACCTCCAGGTGGATGCCTCCGACGACAGCTCGCCGATCCTGCAGCGGCTCGGCTTCCTCCCGGTCACCACGACCACGCCGTACGTGTTCACGCCGCAAAGCTGATATGCCGCAAAGCTGATACACAGGAGGGATGCAGCAACTCCGCGCGCTGGGGATCTCGGCCGAGGCCGAGGCGATCTACCTCGACCTGATCGCGCGCGGAACGCTCGGTGTCGACGAGGTCGCCGTCCGTCATGGCGACGACCTCGACGGACCGCTCGGGGAGCTGGCCGCGGTCGGGTTGATCGAGTGGTCCGGCGGCAAGGTGCAGCCCCAGCCGCCGCACCTGGCGATGGAGACGCTGGCGCAACGGCGTACGAGAGACGCTGAACTGGCCCGGGAGAGCGCATCCTTGCTCTCCGAGCTGTGGACTGCCGGGATCGGGCAGCAGACGTACGTCGAACTACTACCGTCGGGCGAAACCGCACGGGCCGTGCTCAACTCGGTCCAGATCGACGCTCAGCAACAGGTCCGGGCGATGACGGTCGGCAACCTCGCATCGCCGGATCATCAGATCGTCGACGGACTGTTCGAGGCGCTGGCGCGCGGGGTCGGGTACGAGGTGATCTACGGGACGCAGGTGCTGCAGGATCCGGCCGCGCTCCGGATGGTGCAGCAGTGCGTCGACGCGGGGGAGCAGGCACGGGTCTTCCCGCAGGTGCCGCTGAATCTCACCATCGTCGACGACCGCTGGGCCTTGGTCTCTGCCCGTACGACGGTCGGCGAGATCACCAGTACGGCGGCGATGGTCGTGCACCACTCACCAATCCTGGCCGGCCTCGTCGGAGTGTTCGATGCACTGTGGCGAATGGCGGTGCCGATCACCAGTGGCACCGAGACAAGTGGTGCGCCCGCGTTGGAGACCAAGCGGCTGCTGACCTATCTGAGCGCCGGCCTCACCGACGAGTCGATCGCCCGCGAGTTCGGCGTCAGCGAACGGACGATCGCGCGCAGGATCAGCCGGCTGCAAGAGACCCTCGGCGCGCAGACCCGCTTCCAGCTAGGCGTCCAGGCCTCTCGCCAGCATTGGCTCTAAGCGCCCAGATGCTTCACGATCAGGTCCGCGACGGCTCGCATGCCCGCCTCGTTCGGGTGATAGGGCGCACCGCGGAGGCTGAAGCCGGTCGTCCAGGGCTCGGCGGAACCGACGGCGTGGTCGAGGCTGGCGGCCGATGCGGCGATCAGTTCGGCACCTGATCGCTCGGCCGCCGTCGCGAACGCGGCAGCAAGACCTTCGGCCATCGTCACGACACTCGGCAACTGTTCTTCATTGAGCGGTACGTCGAGCCGCGGCCGCGTCGCCGGTCCGGCGACCGTGAGGTAGTCGACCAGCAGGATCCGGCTGGCCGGAGCGCGCTCCCTGATCCTCTCAACCACGTCGACCAGGGAGTCCGCCGCCGCGTCGTACGACGCCTGGTCCTTCAGATAACTCACCCGGGCCCGGATCCGGTTGCCGAGTCGCTTCGCCACCAGGCCGACCGGCCGGGCCAGCGTGTTCATCATGCTGCCGCGGATGAAGGTGCCGATGTAGTCGAGATCGTTGCCCCCGGCAGTCACCGTGACCAGCTTCGTTTCGGGGCCGACGGCATCGATCTGCGGTGGGGCACCGTCCTGTGGTTCGGACAGCAGGTTCGCGGTGGTCGCACCGGAGTACGTCACGTCGTGCAGATCGAGTTCGAGCGCCTCGGCGACCAGGTGCGCGTAGTTGCGGCCCGATCGCCCCGAAGCCTTGTCGAGCCGGGGCTCGACTCCGGGGCCGGCGGCAAACGAACTGCCCAAAGAGACATAGCGACTGCCAGGTGAGATCACCGCACCGAAGATAGCGGTTCTGCTGCCAGGATGGACCGGTATCCCATCCAGAGTGAAAGGAACTACTCATGCGTGGAGCGACTCGGGGACTGTTCGCCGGCCTGGCCGCGGCCGGTCTGGCGCTGATCCCGGTCACCGCCGAGGCGACCCCCGGTTCCGGTGTCACGGGGACGATCCTGGCCCAGACGACGGTCGGCGGGAAGGACTACATCCTGCGCGAGGTCACCATCGCGCCGGGCGGGAAGACCGGCTGGCACTACCACGACGGCACGCTCTACGCCTACGTGAAGCAGGGCACGCTGACCCACCCGGACGCTGACTGCAAGGCCACCGTCTACAAGGCCGGCGCCGCCTTCGTCGAGCCCAGCGGCAAGGACCACGTGCACATCGGCCAGAACCTCGGCACGACGCCCGTCGTCCTGGAGGTCCTGTACGTCGACCCGGCCGGCAGCCCGTTGTCGGAGGATGCGCCCAACCCGGGTTGCCCGTTCGAGTAACCCGCCGTCGTGCTGGAAGGGCAGACCTGGCTACCCTTCCGGCACGACTTCAGCTCCAGGGATCTTCGGGCTTCGCGCCTGGTCCGAATCCCACTGATTCCGCCAAAGCAGCGGCCTCGCGCAATCCCAGCCCGAGCGCCTCCGGGGTATGCGCATCACTGCCGAAGGTCACCCGTCGCCCACCCTCCTCACGCCACCAGCGCAGGATCGTCGGATGCAAAGGGACGCGTGTGTTGATCTCGAGAACGCGCTCTCCGGCGGCCAGCGCCTGCAGCGCGTAGCGCAGCTCCTCCTCGAAATCGCCCGGCTCGAACGCCTCACTGCCGCCGGGCCACGACCGCACCGGATAGTCGATGTGCGCGAACACCTCGAACGCGTCCGACCCATTCACCATCCGCGGGATCTCGGTCAGGTACTCGCGGAACACCTCATCGGCCGGCTGATGCGGGAACAGCTCCCAAGGTTCGGCGTACACCTCGCCGTCGAGCAGGCAGTGCAGTGAACCGATCACCCGCTCGAAGGTGCCCTGGGCAAGGAGACCGGCGACCTCGGCGACCTGCAGATGCGGTTGCCCGACCTCCATCCCGGTCAGGATCCGCAGCTCCGGATACTTCGCGCGGCACTTCTCGACGGACTCCTGATAAGCAGCGACGTCGAGCATGGTCGCGGTGAGGATCCCGTCGGTGACCAGATGGCCGAACTGCTCGGCGAGGAAGCCGGCCCGGAACGGCGTGAAGTCGACATGCTCGGTGAAGGACACCGCCGGTACACCGAGTTCGATCGCCCGCGCGCAGGTCGCCTCCATGTTGCCGACGTGGGCAGCGTCCCAGGAGAACTGGCTGTGGACGTGACCGTCAGCCGGAAGCCCCATGTCTCACGCGGTCCAGCGGGACCGGTGGATGAGCTCCGTCATCGGCTTGCGCCGCTTGCTGAGGTCGCGCGGCGGCTCGTCGGAGTACCCGATGGAGACCGCGCCGATCGGCTTGAAGTTGTCCGGTACGCCGAACTGCTCGCGGTACGTCGGGATGGTCTCCACCTCGAGGCCGAAGAAGCACGCGCCGAGTCCCGCGTCGACCGCGGTCTGCAGGATCAGCAGGGCCGCCATCCCGGCGTCGACATCCCAGTACGGCACCGGCCACCAGTCCTCCGCCCGATCGTCGTGCCCCTTGTCGGGCTCGGCGTACCGGTCGAGGTAGGCGTCCTTGTTCGAGTGCACCACGATCAGCAGTGGCGCCTGGACGTTCGCCGCGAACCACTTGTCCGCGTCTTCGGCCGGCGTCGCGGCGGTCCGGAACCGGGCGATGTCTTCTTGAGTGTCGAGCACCAGGAACCCGAATCCCTGCGCGAAGCCGGCCGACGGGGAGCGCAACGCGTTCTGCAGGATCCGGTCGACCACCTCCGGCGGGACCGCCCGCTCAACGTCGTACTTGCGAACCATCCGCCGCCGCTTCACCACATCTTGAAAGTCCACCCGGCCACCTTAGGCGTCGTTCGGTGGCACGGGCATACTCCTCGGGGTGGATGACGTCTTCGGGACTGCAGCGATACGCGAACGGGTACTGACCGCCTGGGCCGCCGCGCCCGTGCGGTTCCGGGAGGACGCCAACGCCGAGGAGGACTTGGCACTCGGCGGCTACCTCGACCGGGTGGTGGTCGAGCTGGCCCAGAACGCCGCGGACGCGGCCGCGCGATCCGGCGTACCGGGGCGGGTGCGGTTCTCGTTCCGCGACTCGACACTGGTCGTCGCGAATACCGGTACGCCGTTGTCCGCCGAAGGAGTCGAGTCGCTCGCCACGCTGCGCGCGTCGGCGAAGAGTGAGGACTCGGCGCACGGGGCTCGGGGCGCTGGATCGGTCGGGCGGTTCGGGGTGGGCTTCTCGGCGGTGCTGGGAGTCAGCGACGAACCGGTGATTCTGTCCCGGACAGGTGGCGTCCGGTTCTCTCGCGCGGACAGCGCCGCGGCGGTCGCGGCCCTCGGCTCGGCTGGGCTTTCGGACGAGGTCCGGCGACGCGACGGCCAGGTGCCCGTACTCCGGTTGCCGTTCGAAGCCGACGGAGAACCGCCGGAAGGCTACGACACGGCGGTGATCCTGCCACTGCGCGACGAGGCCGCCACCGAGCTCGTACGCCGGTTGCTCGGCGAGGCCGATGACGCGTTGCTCCTCGCCCTGCCGGGACTCGAGCGGATCGAGATCGATGTCGAGGGGGGAGAACGGGTTCTCACCGACGCCGAGTCGCGGTGGTACGTCGTACGGGCCGGTGGGACGTTTGACGAGAACGACAGAGAGCGGTTGCTGGCGGATCGGCCGACCGAGGAGCGGTGGCGTCCGCACTGGTCGGTGCTGTGGGCGCTGCCGCGTGACCCGCTGGGCGTCGTACCGCGGACGGTGCATGCGCCGACGCCGACGGACGAGCCGTTGTCGCTGCCTGCGTTGCTGTTGGCAACCTTTCCGCTGGATCCTTCGCGGCGGCATGTTGCTGCTGGGCCGTTGACCGACAGGCTTGTCCAGGAAGCGGCTTCCGCGTATGCGGGGTTGTTGCGGAAGCGTGCCGAGGACGGCGCGTCCGTGCTGCCTCTGGTGCCTGTCGGGCTGGCTGCGGGCGGACTCGATCGTGCTGTGCGGGAGGCGATTCTTGCCGTTCTGCCGACGACGCCGTTGCTCAGGGCGGTTGAGGATTCCGCCTTGCTGGCGCCGCGCTCGTCCGTAGCAATCGATGGGTCTGATGACGCATTCAACAGTGTGATGGCTCCGTTGGTGCCGGGCCTGATTGCGTCGCCTCGCCAGGATCGGACTGCACTGGATGCTTTGGGCGTTCGGCGGTTGGAGCTTGCTGAGCTCGTCGACCAGCTGGGTTCGGCCGGCGAGGCGCGGTCGCCGGAGTGGTGGCGGGAGATCTATGGAGCGCTCTCCGGGATGGTCACGGATGCGCTGCTGCGGGAGCCTCTGGGTGCCTTGCCTGTTCCGCTCGCCGATGGGCGGCTCGTTCGCGGGGTGCGGGGCTTGCTGCTGCCTGGACACGAGTTGCCGGCCGAGGTACTGGCTGTCTTCGGCGAGTACGGCGTACGGGTGGTCCATCCGGATGCGGTGCACGAGACGCTGGAACGACTCGGCGCGCTGCCCACGACGCCACACGCGTTGCTGGCCGACAACGCCGTACGGGTCGCCGTTGAGCACTCCGGCGAGGCTGATGATCCGGAGACGATCGCGGACGCCGTACTGACTGTCGTCGCCGCGGATCCTTCCCAGGCGGATGGTCTTTGGTGGCTGTCGGACCTCGTACTACGGGACGCCGAAGGCGAACTCGTCCCGGCCAACGCACTGGTGATTCCGGGCTCCGCCGCTGCTGACGTGCTGGACGACGAGGAGGTCGCGCCGATCTCCCAGGCTGTCGTGGATCGGTTCGGAATCCCTGCTCTCGAAGCGATCGGCGTACTCAACTCGCTGGGAACCGTTGCTGCGTCCGATGTCGTGCTCGACGACCTGCCGGAGTCACTGGCTGACCTCGACGGGATCGAGGACTGGGCGTACGACGTGGCGCCGGGTGGATCGAGGCTCGGCGCAACGGTGGGGGAGCTGCTGGCGATCCGCGACCTCGACTGGGTCGTTGACGATGCGTGGCCGCAGGTGCTGTCGATGATCGGGGATTCGCCGGAACTCCGCCAGGCGCTGGTGGAGCCGGTGCGGGTCGTCGGACCGGATGATCGAGCGGTCGGCGGACCGTCGTACGCGGCCTGGTGGATCAGAGAACATCTCTTCCTCCCCGATGGCTCACCGCTTGCCGGCCGCGCGGATCCCGAGGCAGACCCGGACCTCGCCGCCTTCCTGGACGAAGCCCCCGAGTGGGTCCTTGCCTTGGACCCGGAGATCCGCACCGCGATCGGGCTGGTCCGCGCCGTCGGCGACCTGGAAGCCGATGGCGTCGCCCAGGTCCTCACCCGACTGGCAGACCCGGCCCGGGAGGTTGGTGAGAGCGCACTCCTCCGTCTCTGGAACCACCTCGGTCAACTCACCGTCTACGCCCCGGATCCGCCCACCCACCTCCGGGTCCTCACCGCCGAAACCGAGGACCCAGAAGAGCCACGTACTGCGATCGTCGCCGCGGGGGAGGCCGTCGTCGCCGATGCGCCGATGTGGCTGCAACGCCCGGACCTCGGCGGTTTCGTCATCGCGTGGGGTGTAGTCGCCGACGGACTCGGTGACCTGCTGGATCTACCGATGGCCCAAGAAGTTGCCGAAGGCAAGATCACCAGCCCCGGCACCGAGGCCGGCGTACCGGCGATCGTCCGCGAACTCGTCCCTGAGACCCCCGCCCTGTGGTGGGAACACGACGAACTCACCGTCGACGGCACCGAAGTCTCCTGGTGGGTCACCGAATCCGGCGAACCCCACGCCGCCACCTTCGACGGCCTCGCCAAAGCCCTCGCCTGGTCCGCCGCCCGCTGGGACCAACGCCACGTCATCCAAGCCATCCTCACCGACCCGGCCCGAGCCTCCGAACTCCTCATCGACGCCGCCTTCGACCTCCACACCACCAACAACGACCACCCCAATACCTAACCGCCGCCCTCCCAGAAACGCAAAGAACAAAGACAAAGAAGAGAAACAGTCAGAGGGGTTGTCAGTCGGCTGGCGTGGGTGCGCCAGTGACCGCCCGTTCTGTATCTCCAGGAGGACGGCTGGCGTCCGGTCATACACTGCCTGAATGTCCGGTCGATACTACGAAGCGGAACATATGGCCGCGTACGAGCGCCTTCGTCGCGAAGGCCTGAACCTATGGAACGACCTGCACACACGCGATACAGGCGGATACGAGGACTTCCAGGCCCGTGATTTCCTGGATCGCGCGCTGCCGACCGGCGAGCAGGCCCACGGCCGGCGGGTACTTGAGTACGGCTGCGGCACAGGCGCGGCCGCCTGCTTCCTTGCTCAGCGCGGCTTCCAGGTCGACGCTGTTGACCTTGTGCCGGACGCCATCGCGGTAGCCCGCCAGCTCGCCGAGGCGCGCGGCCTGGAGATCCGATTCGCCGTGCAAGACATCTGCAAGTGGCCGGATGCCGACGACCACTTCGACTATGTTCTCCTCCAGTCCATAGTTACAGAGGTCGACCGCGGCAACGTCCTGGCGGGCGTGCACCGTCGGCTCCCACCTAATGGCCGGTATCTGATCAGCACCGCGATGTATGAACCCGGCCGCGTCTACGGCGACGATGACCACTATGACCCGAGGACCGGCATCGTCTGGGCCCCAGAGCCAACCCAGGTCACCGATTCGGTCCGATTCGGCAGCTCCTGGTACATCCCGAACCGCCGTCACCTGACGGTCGAGGCCCTGCGGACCGAACTGGAGCGCCACGGCTTCCGGATCATTGAGCAGTCCGGGCAGTTCGGCGGCGAACTCATTTGTACGCCGGCGGCCGCGCCAACCGCCCCGCCCCCCGCCAACCCCCGAGCCCCGCTCCGCCTGTGCTCCGTCGCCGCGCATCGCCGGTTGAGCGAAGGAGGCTGATCGGATTGCCCATCTACTACGTAATGTAGTAGTATCGAACACATGTTCGATACTGATCTCAATGAACTCGACGCCCGGGCGACGCTCGCCTCGGCGGCTCGTCTTCATGAGCAGCGCGTCGAGATCGACCTCGCGCTGATCGAACACGCCCTGCATTTCGCCGACCTGCATCCCGATCCCGCCGGGTTGGATGGTGGTCATGTGCCGCCTCCGGCTCCTGGGCGAGAACGCGGGAAGGTGTATGGCGGTGCGGGGTGCCCGGCGGTGGCGGAGTTTGCGCCGGCGGAGTTCGGTGCGGTGATCGGGAAGGGGAAGTACGCGGCGGCGCATTACCTGGGTCAGGCGCTGGCGTTGCGGCACCGGCTACCGCTGACCTGGGCGCAGGTCCGCGCCGGTCAGGCCACGGAGTGGAAGGCCCGCCAGGTCGCCACCGCCTGCGACGGTCTGTCCGAGCAGGCGGCCGCGCTGGTCGACGAGCGCGTCGCGCACATCCTCGACACGCTGACTCCGCTGCGCGTCGAGCGGATCGTGCGGACCGCGAAATGGCAGGCCGATCCCGAGGCAGCCCGTGCGGAGGCCGAGGAGAAGGCCCGCGAGCGAGGAGTGTGGCCGGGCCGCACCGATGATCACGGCACCACCACCTTGTTCCTGCGCGCCGCGACCGGCGACGTGATCCGTTTCCACGCCACCGTCAACCAGGTCGCCGATGCCCTGGCCGCGCTCGGCGATACCGACCCGATCGACGTCCGCCGCGCCAAGGCCGTCGGCATCATCGCCGACCCCGCCCTGACCCACCGCCTCCTCGAAGTAGCCCA
>NZ_JBEXSJ010000005.1:266924-301819 GCF_040613535.1 Kribbella sp. NPDC006257 | reverse complement strand
CACGCGATCGACGGCGAGACCCGCCAGCTCGGCGAGATGTTCGCCGACCTCGCGGCGGTAGCGCTGGGCTGGTCACGCCAAGACCAGACCCTGCAGGAAGCGTTGTCGACCCGCGAACTGATCGGGCAGGCGATCGGCATCGTGATGGAACGCTACCGGCTGGACGCCGACCGCGCGTTCGCGTTCCTGGTCCGCACCTCCCAGGCGGGCAACGTCAAACTGCGAGACGTTGCCACCGGCATCATCGCCGACGCTGCCGGCAAAGCCGACTGACCGCGGTCTCTACCGTGCTGCTCGCTATGCCGGCATCACCAGAGAATCGGTGCATTGGTCAACGGCGATCTTGGTACCGGACTGCCACCTGGACGAGAGGAACCGTGCCATGTCGACGAGGCAACTTTCCCGGACGGAGTCTGCTGGCCGGTCATGATTGACAACGCAGAGGTCTCCGCCGAATGAATTCGATATCGACTGAGCTGTGGTGGAAGCACGCGGTCTTCTATTGCCTCGACGTGGAGATGCTGGTTGGACGTGTGGTTGAACGGTAGGTCGAGCAGGAGGCGCAGGCCGCGCTCCTGCGCGACCTCCATGAACTCGACCAGATCTCCCAGCGTGCCGAAGCGCGGATCGACCGCGGCGGCGGCTGAGGAAGCGGCGAGGGTGCGGAGGCCGATGAGGAGTTGTTCCTGTGCCACCCGGTTCAGGCCTCTCCAGACCACTGACGTCAACAGCTCGATCGCGGCGCCGTAGCCGGACGCCGCCGCAGTCCCGTCACCGTTCGCCATGGCGGTATCGCCCAGCGATTGTGCGGCCTGCAGCTTGACCGCGGGGCTGGATCCAATGACCTCGGCTGCCCGGCGCCAGGTCGACAACGCCGCCGCCAGATCGGCCGGATCCTGGGACCGATCGAGCCGGCTGGCGTACGCGTTCCCCAACCCCAAAGGAATGGCGCCGAGTCCGGATGCCCGCCCCAGTCCGCAGCCGTCACCGCCTCCAGGACCGCAATCGCCTCGTCAAGGTCTGCCGGTGAATCGTTGGCGACCCCACGTTGCCGAAGCGCCATCCCGAGATTCGACCGGTACATCAACGCGTCCTGCTCGCTCCCCTCGGCCGTCCGGACCGCCTCCCGGAACGCCTCGATCGACCGGTCCAGGTCCTCGCCACGCGCGTGTACGTCGCACCGCGTGCTCAGCGCCAGCCCGAGGTTCGACCAGAAGCCCGGCAACATCGGATCGCCCGGCTCCGCCGCACCAACTGCCAGCTCGGCAGCCTTCACCGACTCGTCCGCGGCGCCCTCTACGCCGCGGAACGCCTTCTCCCGCAGCACATTCGCCAAGTTCGACAACCGCGCCACCCGGAACGGGCTGTCCGCCGGCGTCAGCTCTACGGCTCGCCGCGCGGCCGCTACCGAGTCGTCGAGATCGTACGGCGCCGACCGCAGTTCGAACCGGGTCAGCAGCACGTTTCCCAGGTTCGTCGCCGCGGTCGCGAGCGGAACCGGCCCGGAGTTCGTCTGCTCGACCGCCCGGCGACCGACCCGGACAGCCTCGTCCAGACTCGCCGCGTGCGCGGTCGTCTCGTACACGCTCAGCAGACACACCGCGAGATTTGTCAGCCGCCCGCACACCGAGGAATCGCCGTCCGACGTCAGCTCGACAGCCTGCCGTGATGCCGCGACCGCCCAGTCCAGATCGTCCCGATCACCGGTCTGCCCAAACCGCGTCCGGCGGCAAGCACTCAACCCGGACAGAACATGCGCATACTCGTGCCCTCGCGCGTCGCTGAGTAGGAGCAGCGCCTGCTCACCCGCCGCGAACGGCGTCCGTGGCGTTCAGGGCCGACCGAGGTGAAGCGGTCGCGATTGTCGCGATGGTTTCCGTGTGCCGACGGGCCTCATTTAGCAAGCGTCGGCGCCGTTTGCGGATCTCCAGACCGCGCCAACGGACGTCGCGAATGCAGACATACGAAGCGCTGGGATCCGCGGCACGCTGTGAAATTGCGTGGTGCCGGCACCCCGGCAGAGTCGGGCGCACCAACCACGAGACATTCACCTTCGTCAGCGGTCTCGCGCACGTCTCCGCTGCAGCACCGCCTGGCGAACCTCCCAGGTCCGTGCAGTGACTCGCAGGACATATCGCAGCTGAACCAATGAGACCGCTCATCTTCAGGCAGTTGGTGGAGTGGCTAGTGCCGCCGGCAGTTGACGACGGGGTCGATTACCGATCGTCCGTAGGTGGCAGCGCCAGCGCGTGCGGCGAGCGACTAGGCGACAGGCGGCTGCCAGAGATGACTTCGAGCAGGCAGCTGCACTGTGGGTGAGCGGCACCAACTGAGTCGTCGACTCATGTCGTAGTCGACAGTCACGGGTCAGGCCCCAGCCGGTCTGGGCGTACACCTCAGTCCGACGGTGCACCCGGAACGTTGTCCAACGACCCACCTCCTTACGCACCTCAATCAGCGCGAGAGGATGGTTGCCGATGAGAACTTACGCGCAACAAGCATCCTCGGAATCCGTTACGTGTAAGGGATTCGGCGCAACATTGACAAATGATGGTCAGTCTCAGCTGGAATTCAGCGGCTAGGGGGTTCGGCCGAACGTTCCGGGTCGAGCTCTAGGCGTGTGGTTAAGGTGCGTGTTCGCCCTCGGACACACTCAAGGCCGGGACCCTCACGGTGCCGGCTTCTTCTGTTGAGCCCGCTGATCGGACACCGCCTTCGGTGGCGGGGGTTCTTCTGGCGCCTCCGGTGCGTGTCACCTGATGCCGCGGAACTCTTGTCGGCAAAGAAGCGTGGTCGAGCCCTCCCCCGCTCCAGCGCAGACGAGCCAAATATCGCAGTGCTGGTCGACGTAGGAATCTGGCGCTGACAGGCCTCCCGAAGGAGATCGGGACAAGGTCGCCTCAGCCGTGCCCTTCTCCGGGGTCCGCGCATTGCATCGGCAGTAGATCGTGTCCCCGGCGCGTGGCCGCCGCTCCATCTTTCGCTCACAGATCTCGCAACCGCGCGTGAACCCGCTTGGTGGAGATCCGGCGTCGAGACTGCGACGACCAGCCGACTTCCCCCGCGCGCGTCGTTTCGCTGCTCTAGCTGCACGGCAGTGAACGCCTCCACCGACACAATCGCCGGACGAGCAGGCTTCCGAGACCGCTCCCCCGCCACCTCCGCGTACCGCAGCAAGCAGCTACCGAGTGATCCCACTCACAAGACTTGCCTCTGACGTCAATGTCAGCGTTTAGCGTGAAAGAAGGTCCTATCAAGGAGACAATGTGAAGGTTTCTGGTTCCGTCGCACTCGTCACGGGTGCCAACCGCGGCATCGGCCGGCAGTTCGCGAGGCTTCTGCTGGAACGGGGCGCGAGCAAGGTGTACGCCACCGCCCGCACCCCCGCGTCCATCGACGTCCCGGGCGTCGAGACTCTGCGGCTCGACATCACCGACCCGGCGTCGGTCGCCGCAGTGGCGTCGGCCGCGACCGACGTGGACCTGCTGATCAACAACGCCGGTATCACCACCAACACCAACCTGGTCACCGGCGACCTGGACAAGATCCGGCTGGAGATGGAGACCCATTTCTACGGCACCCTCGGCATGATCCGGGCGTTCAGCCCGGTACTGGCGGCCAACGGCGGCGGCGCGATCGTCAATGTGCTCTCCGCGCTGTCCTGGTTCTCCTTCGACGGCGCCAACGCCTACGGCGCCGCCAAGGCCGCCGAGTGGAGCCTCACCAACGGCGTCCGTCTCGAACTCGCCGAACAGCAGACCCTGGTGACCGGCGTACACCTGGGCGCGGCCGACACCGACATGATGGCCGACTACGAAGGCCCCAAGATCGACCCGGCCGACGTTGTCCGCGCGACACTTGACGCCGTCGAGGCCGGCAAGCTGGAAGTGGTCGTCGACGAGTGGAGCGCCAACGTCAAGGCATCCCTGTCCCGCGACCCGCTCGAGTTCTACGGCCCGTCCCTGTCCGCGTAAGGACAGGGACGGGGTTCAGCCAACGGTTGCGGTGGAGCGGTTCAGCGTCGAGCGATGATCGCGGTTCTTCTCGATCAGTACGTCGAGGGAATCGCGGGTGCGGATCAGGTCGTCGATGTGCTCGGAGATCCGGTCACGCTCGATCGTGAGACGCGTCAGCGCGGCGTCGGAGTTCTCCTCGCTCGGAGTGTCCACGCAGGGCATCACCTCGACGATGGTGCGGCTGGACAAGCCCGCGGCGTACATGCGCTGGATGAGGATGACCCGCTCGACGTCGTAGTCGGTGTACTGACGCTGACCTGAGGGACTGCGCGAGCTGGTGAGCAAACCTTGCTCTTCGTAGTACCGGAGCGACCGGACACTTACCCCTGCCTTGCTCGCCAACTCTCCGATGCGCATCGAACCGCCCCTCACGTCAGTGTCAGGTCCAGCGTAGTCACCCGTCCTAAAGCGGGACGTTCCACTTCTGTGGATCGAGGCCGTTGCAGTCGTAGATCTGCAGGTCGGTGCCGTCCGCGGTCGCGCCGTTCGGGCTGTCCAGGCAGCGACCTGACTGCGGATTCCGCAGCGAGCCGTTGGCCTGTGGCTGCCAGATCTGGCCGCCGGCGGTGCCACAGTCCCAGAGCTGCACCTTGGTGAAGTTCGCCGTACCATTGCCGACGATGTCCAGACACTTGCCGAAGGCACGGATCTAGCCGTCCGTCCCGACACTCCACTGCTGACCCGGTACGCCGCCACAAGTCCATAGCTGTACGGCGTTCCCGCTCGTCGGCGTGTTGGTGTCGACGTCGACGCATTTGCCGGCGGCGGCCGGTCCGGTGATCGGGCCGGTCGGGAAACCAGGCAGGTTCCACTTCTGTGGATCGAGGCCGTTGCAGTCGTAGATCTGCAGGTCGGTGCCGTCCGCGGTCGCACCGCTCGGGCTGTCCAGGCAACGACCGGACTGTGGGTTGAGCAGTGCTCCGTTGGCTTGCGGTCGCCACTGCTGGCCGCCGGCTGGTCCGCAGTCCCAGAGCTGCACCTTGGTGGAGTTCGCCGTACCGTTGCCGACGATGTCCAGGCACTTGCCGAAGGAGCGAATGGTGCCGTCGGCCATCATCGTCCACTGCTGTCCCGGTGTGCCGCCGCAGGTCCACAGCTGTACGGCGTTTCCACTGACTGCCGTGTTGTGATCGACGTCCACGCACTTGCCGGCCCCCGCCGGTCCGGTGATCGCGCCGGTCGGTCCGCCGACGCGTCCGGTACCGAAGCGGACCTGGCACTGGTTCCCGGTGCCGAGCCAGGTCGCGGCCAGGTAGAGGAACGACGTACCGTTGATCGACGGGACGATCGGCGAGCTGTAACCCGGGCAGCCCGGAGCACCAGGACCATAGCTGCCGGTGGGGTTGACGTTGACCGGCGCTTCGAGCTCGGTCCAGTTGCCACTACCGAGTGAAGTGTTTGCCAACAGCACCGATCCGGACTCCGCCATCACCGCCTTGTTGCCGGTCGGTCCGGTGACCACGCGTTGCCCGGACATCAGCAACGTGCCGTTCGGGCCACCGCCAGGCAGCCAGGCGACGTATGGCGTGTGCAGGAGATGGCGACCGTCGCTGGTCTGCACCAAAGTGCCGGCGTCGTTGGTCGGCGCCCAGTTGAGGCCGTCGGCACTGGTCTTGATGTACACCGCGCAGGCGTGGTCGGCGTCGGTCGCGTCACGGCAGAGTTCGTAGCTCATCAGGAACTGGCCGTTGGGTAGCGCGGTGATGATCGACATGCCCGGCCGGGCCAGGTTATCGGCGGGGAAAGCGACGTCGGGGGTGATGCTGCCGCTCCAGGTCATGCCGCCGTTGGTGGACGTGTAGTGGCCGATGAGCTGGCTGTTGGTGGGCGATCCGGCCGGGCGTTCGTCGGAGATGAAGCAGGCCAGCGTGTTGTTCGGTGCGAGCAGGAACCATGGCTCCCAGATCCCCTGCCCGATCGTGTTCGGCTGCCCGCTGGTCTGTGTGCAGTTCGACAGGTACTGCCAGCTGGCGCCGTGGTCGGTGCTCTTGAAGACCTCGATCTTCTGTGCGGTGAAGTTGCCTTCGTCCCACGCCGTACCGGCCGCGAGCAGGTCACCCTGGTTGAGTCCGTTCGCGGTCCGGGGCACCTCGTAGACGACCGGTGCACCGAGGTCCCAGCCGGCCGTGTGGGAGGTGATCGTGCTGATCGGTGTGCCGCCGAACGTGGCACCACCGTCGGTACTGCGGAAGATCGGGAAGTTGGCAGCACCGGCTTCGTTGCGCCGGGCAAACGTCGCCAGCACGGTCCGGCCGGCATTGCCGTCGTGGTCGAGCCGGATCGCCCGCGGGTAACTGGCGTCGGCGTTCGGGACGGTGTTGAGGTTCGGGCTGTAGAGGATCTGGCCCGGCGGTGCGGCGGTGGCGGCCGGGACCGCCACCAGACTCGCGGCGAGGATGCCGAGGGCAACCAACGATCGACGGATGGACATGAAACCTCCTACGACGGGCGGATGAGCCGAGCGAGGGTCAGTGCGAAGTGATGTCCAGGAAGGTGCGGGCGACGACGGCGCCCGCGGAGTCGGTGATCCACAGCTGCAGACGGCCGGGCTGCGAGACCGCGACTTCGATCGGATCGGTGACGGTGAACGGCTTGGCATCGACCGGTGCGGAGCCGCCGGGCCAGTGCAGCGTTCCGAGCAAGGGTTCCTGCCCGTGATGCGAGATCCGCACCGGAACAGTCACCGGGTCGTCAGCCAGTACGACGTCGCGACCGGGCGCCTCCGGAGTGAGGTCGACGATCAGCGTGGTCTCCGCGTGGACGTCGGCCGCGACGGTGCCGCCGAGGTCCTTCGAGCGCCGGTCGTAGGTGTAGATCCCGACCGTCTCGTGTTCGACGTCGTAGAGCTCTGTGTAGATGTAGCCGGCGTTGCGGGGGTGACGGCGGAGTTCTTGGGTTTGCCAGCGCAGATGCCAGCCGCGCTCGACACTTGTCGAGCCACCGCCGTACTCGCCGTTCAGCTGAGGTTTGTCCGACGGATCGAATCCCGGGGCCGCGATCTCCTTGTTCAGCACAAGATCCGGACCTAGCCGCACCGGAAAGGCGCCATCCGCGGTGTTGATCAACCGGTCGATCACCGCGGCCCAGTTTCCGACGCTGTCGTCGTAGTAGTGCCAGTCGACCAGGTCTGTCTCGACGTGCGCCCAGCCCGAGTTGTCGACCACGGGCCGGGTGGGATCGGCGGACCGCAGGAGCCGGTACGCCCGGCGTACGGCGTCCTGTTTCGCGGGATCACCGGGCACGTCCCAGTCCAGGCCCCACTCCTCGTTGTACGCGGCCCAGATCACGATGCTCGGATGATTGTTGTCCCGGGCAACCATTCCGGCCGTCACCTGCTCGAAGGCGGCGACGGCCCCGGGAGCGAACCGGCCGGTCGACGGGGGCTCGGCCCAGACCATCACGCCGAGCCGATCGGCCCAGTACAGCCAGCGCGGGTCCTCCAGCTTGATGTGCTTGCGGACCAGGTTGAATCCGGCTGCGCGCGCCAGCTCCAGGTCGCGCCGCAAGGCCTCGTCGCTCGGCGCCGTGTGACCACCCGACGGCCAGAATCCTTGGTCCAGCACGCCTCGCACGTACGTCGGTACGCCGTTCAGGGTCAGATTGCTGCCCTGCCACTCGACCTTCCGTAGACCCGTGTATCCGCGGACCACGTCCTCGCCGGCGGTCACGATCACGTCGTACAGGTGGGGATCGTCGGGACTCCACAACCGCGGCTCGGCGATCGGAAGGATCGCGGTTCCCGGCCATTCGTCGTACTCGCGGACGACGACACCGGGGATCTCGATCCGGATCGGAGAGGGGCCGGTGACCGTGACCTCGATGCCGTCGAGCAGTGGGGTCGGGCGGAGGGACAACTGGGAGATGTACGCCGTCGGCCGGGGCTCGAGCCAGACTGTCTGCCAGATCCCGCTCGACGGAGTGAACGCACAACCGTCGTAGTCGTCGGCGGGCATGCTGCGTTGCTTGCCATGCGGGATGAACCGCTTGTCGGTCGGTGCGTCCACGCGGACGACGAGTTCGCCGGCGCCCGCGTCGTCCAGCAGGTCGGTGATGTCGGCCTCGAACGGCAGATAGCCGCCTTCGTGCTCGACCGCCTGTTCACCGTTGACCCAGACAGTCGCGTGGTGATGCACGGCGCCGAAATGCAGGATGGTCCGTTCACCGGCCCACTCCTCGGGCCGCTCGATCTGCCTGCGATACCAGGCGGTCGGCAACCAATGCGCGTTCACACCGGAGTCGGGGTGCTCCCAGGGGAACGGTACGACGATGGTCTCGGCGACCTCGCCATCGCTGAACCCAGCGGGGTCGCGGGTGAAGTCCCACTCGCCGTTCAGGGTGAGCCAGCGATCCGAACGCTCGAAGTGTGGGCGGGGGTATTCGGGACGTGGTGCGTTCACAGTTGTTCTCCCCTGGGTCAGGTCTCAGCCTTTGAGGCTGCCGGCCATGACGCCTTTGATCAGATGACGTTGCAGGAAAATGAAGACGATGAGCACCGGGATCGCGGCGACGGTGCTGGCGGCCAGCAACTGACCCCAGACACTGGTCCAGTCCGCGCCGAGCTGACCCGAGCGGATGTTCTGCGACAGCGCCGACAGCATCACCTGCAGGGTCTGGTGCTGCTCGTCGTTCACCGCGACCACGGGCCAGACGAAGTCGTTGTAGATGTTGATGAAGGTCAGTACGCCGAGCGCGGCCAGCCCCGGACGGATCACCGGCATCACGATGCTGACGAAGATCCGCAGGTCACCGGCACCGTCGACCCGGGCCGCGTCGAGGAGTTCGTCGGGGATCGCCATGATCACCTGACGCATCCAGAACACGCCGAACGCGTCGATCGCGCCGGGCAGGATCAAGGCCTGGAAGGTGCTGACCCAGCCGAACTGGCTCATCTCCAGCAGCAGCGGAATGAGCAGCACCAGCGTCGGCAGCATCAACGTGACCAGCACGGTGGCGAAGAGGATCCGCTTGCCCGGGAAGGCGTACTTCGCGAAAGCGAACCCGGCCATCGGGCAGAAGACCATCGTCAGTGCGCCCTTGACCACGACCACGATCGCGGTGTTACGGAAGCCGATCCCGATCGGGATCGTGTCCAGCATCGCCCGGAAATTCCCTAGGGTGAGCTGATCGAAGTCGAAGCTGAACGGCCGCGCGACGATCTCCGCGCCGGGCTTCAGCGACGAAAACACCATCCAGACCAGCGGTGCGAGACTGAGGACGCCCGCCACGATCAGCAGGCCGTAGCGGCCGAACCGGACAGATGCGGAGGAACGGGTGCTCATCAGTCCTCCCGCGAGCGCAGTAGGCGGATCGACGCGAAGGACAGGGCCACCACCATCAGCACCAGCAGCATCGAGTTCGCGGCTCCGAGTCCTAGGTCGGAGTTGGTGATGTGTTTGTAGAGATAGAGCCCCGCGGTCCGGGTCGCGTTGAACGGCCCACCGCCGGTCACGACGTACGGCTCGGCGAACAACTGGAAGATGGTCAGCGTGCCGATCACCACCACGAAGCTCAGTGTCCTGGTGACCAGCGGCACGGTGATCGACCAGAACTGCTGCCAGGCGCCGGCGCCGTCGATCGTTGCCGCCTCGTAGACGTCGGGCGGAACCGACGAGAGTCCGGCCATCAGCAGGATCACGGCGTACCCGGTCGTCCGCCACAACACCAGCAGGGCAACGGTGATCTTCGCGCCGATCGACGTCGTCAACCATCCGATGGCCGGTAGTCCGAGCGTGGACAGGCCGTGGTTGACCGCGCCGAAGTCGTGATCGAAGAGAATGATCCAGACCTGCGCCATCGCCACCAGGGGCGTGACGAACGGCGCGATCAGCGCGGCACTGAACAAGGCCCGGAACCTCGCCTTGCGCAACGTGACCGCGATGGTCAGCGCGAGCAGCACCTGCGCCGGGATGACGAGCAACCACAGCGCGCCGGACGTCGCCATCGACTGCCAGAAGTCGGTACTGGTCAGCAGGTAGCGGTAGTTCGCGAACCCGATCACCTCGAGCGCCCCCGCGCCGTGCCAGTTGGTGAAGCTCAACTGCAGCGCGAAGAAGATCGGGTAGGCGCTGAAGGCGGCGAAGACCAGGAGGAACGGCGCGATGAACAGGTACGGCGCGGCGCGGACCCGCCGTCGCCGTACCGTCGTCACCGCCCGCCGGGTCGTTGTCGCCTCGGTGACGGTCACCATCACCGGGGCCCCATCAGATTCTTCTGGATCTGGGTCGTGGACGTCTTCAGGACCTCATCGGGACTCATCTGCCCGACCAGCAGCTTCTGCACGTTGACGCCGAAGTAGTCGACGGCCTTCCCCCACCAGGTGGGAATCGTGTAGCCGCCCGGCACTTGCTTGCCCGCCTCGACCGCGACCTTCCACAGATCCTGGCCGCCGAGTCCGTCGATCGGCTTGAACAGCGGTGTGTTCGGGTCGAGCGCCGGCAGGTAGGACGGGATCGAGGTGTTCAGGCCACCGGGGTACACGTCGTTGGGACCGTAGACGGCGGTGTAGCCCTGCTTGCTGAAGACCAGGTGCTCGTACAGGCGCCAAGCCAGCTCGGGATTCTTCGCCTTGGCGGGGATCACGAACGACGAGCCGCCCATCACTCCGGCCCGCGCGCCGCCCGGCTGCCAAGCCGGCAGCGCGGTCGCCCGCCACTTCCGCTTGCTTGCCTTGAGCAACTGCTGCGGTGCGAATGCGAACCACTGCGCCCACGGCACGAATACCTGGGTCCCGTTGTCCTGGGTCTGCAGATCGGTCGGCTGGGTGTACTTCGCCAACGTGCCCAGGCCCTGCGACCGCACGGTGTCCAGCCAGGTCAGCGCGTTCCGGTACGGATCGGAGTCGATGGTGAGCCTGCCTTGGGCATCGACCATCGCCCCGCCCTGCTGGTTCGCGAACATGTCGAGCCACAACTGGGCCAGGAACTGGTCGTTCTCGAGATGGATCGGCTTGGCCTTCGGGAACTTCTCCCGGACCGACCGCGCCCCATCGAGCAGAGCGTCGTACGTGGTGAGACCGGCCGGATCGACACCGGCCCGGGTGACGATGTCCTCGCGGTAGAACAGCAGGCCGGGATCGAGATCCCAGGGCACCGCGACGACCTTGCCGTCGACGGTCACCACCCCGAGCTTGTACGGCGCGATGCCGGACTTGTACTGCTCGATCAGCTGACTGAGATCGTGCAGATGCGGCGCGACCCCGGTCAGCAGCGCGTCGTCGTAGAACGCACCGTCGGGCACGCCGGCACCGCTGATCAAGGTGGCCGGGAGCTTGGCGTTGATGTCGACGGCGAGGTGGTTGACCTTCACCTGCGGGTACTTCGCGGTGAACGAGGCGATCGCCCGGTCGAACACCTTGAACAGATCGCCGGTGCGATCCCAGATGGTGATCTCACCGGACAGCGGGGCGGTGGCACTGCTGGCGGGCAGCGGGCTGCTGCTGGTCGTGTTTCCCGGGGCGCAGGCGCTGAGTCCTCCGGCCACCAAGGCCGCACCGGCGCCACGGAGCACCGTGCGACGGGAAACCGGAGCTGAAAAAGAGTTGGTCATGTTGGCGTCCTGATGACTTTTGTGAGGCTTGCAACGTTGCAAGTGATGCTGGAGACGCTAAGGTTGCAACGTTGCAAGTGTCAAGAGGCCGATCGCGGAACGAGGTGCACAGTGGCCGCCACCCTGCGCGAAGTGGCCGACCGGGCCGGTGTCTCGGTCCGGACGGTGTCGAATGTCGTGAACGACTTCCCGCAGGTCGCGGCCGGCACCCGGGCCCGGGTGCAAAAAGCGCTCGACGAGCTCGGATACCAGCCGAACGCGGTTGCCCGGACGCTACGGCGCGGGCGGTCCGGGCTGATCGCGCTGGTGCTGCCGGAGCTCGACGTACCGTACTTCGCCGAGCTGACCCGGGCGGTGATCGAGCAGGCCGCGGCCGCGGGCTACACGGTCGTGGTGGACCAGACCGACGGCGACCCGGTCCGCGAGCGGGAGCTGGTGATGCGCGGCAACCGGGCCGCGATGTTCGACGGACTGATCTTCAACCCGCTGGCGCTGGACGGCGCCGACCTTCGCGACCGGCCGTCGTCGACGCCGGTGGTCCTGCTCGGTGAGCGGGTGATCCAGGGCGGCCTCGACCACATCATGATCGACAACGTCGGCGCTGCCGGGCTCGCGACCCGGCATCTGATCGACCTCGGCCGGCGCCGGATCGCGGCCATCGGCGATCAGGCCGACGAGAGCCGCCAGACCGGCCGCTTGCGGACCGCGGGCTTCACGGCCGCTCTGCGCACTGCCGGCCTGGAGATCACGCCCGAGCTGATCCGTCCGACGGAATTCTTCCACCGCTCGGACGGCGCCGCGGCGATGAGCGACCTGCTGGCACTGCCCGATCCTCCCGACGCCGTCTTCTGCTACAACGATCTGCTGGCCCTCGGAGCCCTCCGCACCATTCTTTCCCACGGCCTCCGCGTCCCCGAGGACATCGCGCTGGTCGGCTTCGACGACATCGAAGACGGCCGCTACAGCACGCCCAGCCTCACCACGATCCGCCCCGACAAAACCCAGATCGCCAAGCACGCCGTACAACTCCTCCTGAGCCGGCTCGAAGGCGACACCACTCCCCCAGCAGAGATCTCCGCCGACTACGACCTCGTCATCCGCGAGAGCACCGGCAGCTGAGCACAGCAACGGAGGTCGCTGTGAGCACACAGTCCGGTCCAGCCGAAGGCTAGATGGCAAGCCTGCTTGGCCTTGGACTCGCGCAGCAGGATGCCCCGGATAGCGCGTCGCCTACGGCTGGTCGTAATGGCCTGCCGCGATGTCCTGCAACAGGGTGGGGCCGGTCGGTGCCCAGCCCAGTCGCTCGCGCGTGATGGCGCTCGAGGCGGGGATATCGGCGGCCATGAACCGGCCGACGAACGGCATCTCGTCGGCGATCTGCTCGGCGGTGACCGACTCCGCCCGGACGCCGAGGCGGGCGGCGAGTGCCTCGGCGATCTCCAGGAAGGCGATGCTCTCTTCGGCGACCGCGTGCAGGATGCTGCCTGCGGGGGCGTTCTCGAGGCCGAGTCGCAGCAACCGGGCTGCGTCGGAGCGGTGCACCGCCGGCCACCGGTTGGTGCCGTCGCCGACGTAGGGAACCGATCCGCGGCGCCGCGCGGCTCGGCTCACCATGGCGATGAAGTTCGGGTCGCCCGCGCCGTGCACACTCGTGGCGAACCGCACGGGGATGGCACGGACGCCCCTGTCCACGTGATCCAGCGCAAGGTTCTCCTCCCCACCGCGCAGCGAGGCAGGGCCCACGGCACGACTCTGGTCGTTCTCGGTGGCTGGGCGTCCCATCTCGGGCTGCCCAGCGAGCGCGGTGGCGGATGCGAGGACGAACGGCCGGTCCGATCCGACGAGCGCCTCGCTGATCGTCTGCACCACGGCGCGCGCGGCGCGGTCGTTCTCGGCGGGGTTGGACCAGTCGTGTTTGTTGGCGAGGTGGACGACCGCATCGACGTTCTCGACCGCGCCGCGGATCGAGTCGAGATCGTCGAGGTCACCGCGGTGCACGGCTGCTCCGAGTTTCCTGACGACGGCAGCCGACTCGTCCGAGCGGGCGAGACCGGTCACCTCATGGTCGTTGTGGACGAGCTCCGCCACGACCGCCCGGCCGATGAATCCGGAAGCTCCGGTCACGAAAACGTGAATGACGCTCTCCTTCGTGATGTCAACGCTGTGATGAGTGGGCCCGGCGACCGGCCCTCGGCGAGTTTCGGCCGCCGCGTTGTCGACGCACCGGGACCGTCGGTCATACGGGCTGCCCGATCGGCCGGATGGTCAAGGTGTTGAGGTCGACGCCTGCTGGTTGGTCGAGGGCGAAGCAGATGGACTCGGCGACGTGCCGGGGTGGCAGGGCGAAGGGGGGCGCGCTATTGCCTTCCCAGAAAGGGGTGTCGATCATGCCGGGGTTGACGAGGGTGATTCCGATGCCGCGGGTGGTGGCGTGCAACCGCAGGTTCTCAGCGAGTCCGGTGACGGCCCACTTGGTGGCCGAGTAGAGGCTGGCGGGGGCGTTCTTCAGCCCGGCGACGCTGCCGATGAGCACCATCCGCCCGCGAGTGGCCTCGAGGTGGGGCAAGGCAGCCTTTGCCAGCAGGGCGGGACCGAGGACGTTGGTGAGCACCATCGGCGGCCACAGCGTCGGGTCGCCGTCGTCGAGGGTCGCACCTGCGGTGCGCTGATAGTCGGCGGAGGTGAACCCGGCATTGGCCACCGCGGCGTGCAGGGCGCCGAAGCGCTCCACGGTGGCGGTCACGGCGGATCGGGTGGCCGGCCAGTCGGCCGCGTCCCCGATGAGCCCCAGCAGCCGGTCGGGGTGGCCGGCAGCGTCGAGGAACGCCTTGAGTTTGGCTTCGTTGCGGCCGGTCACGGCCACGCAGTGACCGCGGTCGAGGAGCAACCGCGCGGTCTCGGCACCGATGCCGCTGGTCCCACCAGTGATTAACACTGTCTTGCTGGTCATGGCCCTGCTCTCAGGTGTGGGGGATGTGACGTCGCCCGGAGGCCTCGCTCGACCTCAGGACAATTCCAACACTCATGTTGGTGATGTTTTCGACTCTAGCCGGATCCATCTCCAACTGCAACGCTGGTGTTGGCATCGTTTAAGGTGTGCCCATGGCATGGGACGTCGAGGGAACGAAGCGCCGCATCCTGCAGGCGGCGGTGGCCGAGTTCGCCGCGCACGGCCCCGATGGGACGACCGTCGACCGGATCGCGAAGCGCGCCGGGGTCAACCGCGAACGCGTCTACAACTACTACGGTGACAAGTCGAAGCTGTTCTCCGCGGTGATCCGCAGCGAACTGGACAAGCTCGCCGCCGCGGTGCCGCTGGTCATCGCCCACACCGCGGACGTCGGGGAGTTCGCCGGCGGGACGTTCGACTACCAGCAGGCTCATCCCGACCTGGCACGACTTGTGCTGTGGGAAGGGCTGTCGGACACCGGCAGCGTCCCGGACGAGATCGGTCGCACGGACCTGTACGCCGGGAAGGCTGCGGCCATCGCAGCGGCGCAACGGGCCGGCCTGCTCGACGACACCCTCGACCCGGCCCACCTGGTCTTCCTGGTCATCGCCCTGTCGAGCTACTGGTCCGCAGCACCGCAGATCGCACGGATGCTCTCCGGCAGCGACGTACAGAACGACGACGAGGTCGCTCGCCGCCGTGCCGCCGTGGTCCATGCCGCCCAGCGGATCGCCGCGCCCCGAACGACACCCGCCATCTAAGGCACGCCGGTCGGCTTCATGAACAGCCGGATGTCAGCGCCGGTCGGTTCCGATCTCAGGGGATGAGATTCACCCGCGCGACCAACTCGTACCCAGGCCCTCGCGGTGCCCCTGCGCCTACGAGGGGTGCACGGTGAAACGTTGGTGGTTGGCCATGCGTCAGCGGTCCTGCGATCGTGGCGGGAGGGCTGCAAGGCGGGGCCACAGGTGGGCCAGGGTGGCGGCGCCTTTGCGTAGTACGTCGATCGACGCACGCTCGTCGCTGTCGTGCCAGCGGTCCTCGGGGAGGCCCGTGCCGAAGAAGAGAATGGGGGCTCCGGCCGCGCCCACGAGCCACTGTGCCGGTCCACCGCCGGCATTGCCCATTCGGCCGACCGGCGAGCCGAAACCTTCGGCCATGGCCGCGGCCAATGCGTCGACAGCGGGATGGTCCTCGGGGGTCTGATACGGGTCCTGCCCGGTGTCGATGGTGACGGTCAATTCGTGGTCGACCTCCGGGGACAGGTTCTCGGCGACCCACTGGTGCAGTTGATCGGCTACGGCTGCGACCGTCTGGTTCGGGACTGTCCGGATGCTCAGGTCGACTGCAGCGACAGCGGGGATGACGGCGCGAGGGAGTCCGACAGGATCGCCGGCGACGATCGAGGTGGCCTCGATCGCAGGTCTTGTCCACAGTTGTTCCAGGACCGTGTAGCCGGCCTCGCCCGCAGTACTGCGGGTTTCGGACCGGGCGAGCCAGTCTTCCTCGCTGAACGGCAGGTCGGCGAGTTCCTGCCGGCGGCGATCGCTGGGTTCCACCACCTCGTCGTAGAACCCTGGGATGGTGATTCGGCCCTTGTCGTCGTACAGGCCGCCGAGCAGACGGGCCATCGCGAGCACGGGATTGGGCGCCGGCCCGGAAACGGCGCCGCCGTGGACGTCCCGTAGCGGGCCGTAGACCTCGAGGTGGGCGTTGATCGTGCCGCGCATGCTCATGCACACGGCTGGATGATCGGCATGCCAAGCCATGGTGTCGGAGAAGATCACCAGGTCGGCCGCCAGCCTGTCCTGGTTGTCCTCGAGCAGTTGCCGAAGGTGGGGCGAGCCCGTCTCTTCCTCGCCCTCGATGAGGAGCTTGAGGTTCACCGCGGGCGCCTCGAGCCCGGTCTTCGCGAGGTGGGCCCGGATTCCCCACAGATGCGCGATGACCTGGCCCTTGGCGTCCGAGGCGCCGCGCCCGTACACGTACCCGTCCCGTACGACGGGCTCGTGCGGCCGGGTCTCCTTCCACTGCTCGTCCTTGCTGACCCGTACGTCGTGATGGCTGTAGACCAGGACCGTGGGCGCCGAGGGCGCGCCGCACCATTCGGCGTAGACCGCCGGCGCCTCGTCCTCCGACCAGACCTCGACCAAGGGGAAGCCGATCTCGCGGAGCGTCCCGGCCAGCCAACGGGCCGAGCGCACGACTTCGATCCGCCGATCCGGCAACCCTGCGACCGAGGGGATGCGAACCCAGCTGGACAGCTCGTCCACCAGCTCCGCCTCCCGGGAGAGGAGGAAGTCGTGGATCCCGTTCGACATAGGTGACCACCTTGCTGACGGCAACATCTGCGGACCAGCCCGGTACCCCAGGTCAAATCCTGCCGGCTGCGGTTTGCGGTCCGGGTACGGCGAGCCGTGGCCGCCACCGGGCCGACCTGCTGCGGGTCGGCTCGGCGGCCTTGACGCGCGTCGCCAGGGCAGCGCGACTGAGCAGCTGAACCGGGCAGCCAAGTGGGTGGGCTGCCCGGTTCACTGCGGTAGGGCTTGGTCAGCGCTTTCGGGCAGTCTTCGCTGTCTTCGTCGCCGTCGACTTCTTCGTAGTCGACTTCTTCGTAGTCGATTTCTTCGCGGCTGACTTCTTGGTGGTCGACTTGGTCGCACGTGCGGAAATGTTCTTCTTCGCCGCCTGTGCTTTCGCCTTGACCGTGCCCTTGAGGTCCTGGACGGTCGAGTAGGTGCCGAACAGAGCAGGGTCCGGCGCAGGAGCGGTGCCGGGGCCACCCAGCGGTTCTGGATCGAGCAGGTACTCCAGCGGATCGTCGCCTTCGGACCATCCGCCGGTCGGACCGTCGGTTCCGTCGGACAGTCCCCAGATGGTGTGGTTGTGGACCTGGTCCTCCTCGTCGAAGAAGGCATTGGGGACGATCGGGGTCTCGAGCCCGTCGGCCTCGAGTTCTTCGATCGCCTTGAGCCACTGCTTCTGGTGCACGGTGTCGCGGGCCAGGTTGAACTGCAGCATGGCCTTCACCCCTGGATCGTCGGTCATGTTGTACAAGCGGGCGGTCTGCAGCCGGCCCTGCGCCTCGGCCGCGGCATTCGCCCGGAAGTCGGCCAAGAGGTTGCCACTAGCAACTATATAGCCGCCGTTCCACGGCACCCCCTGACAGTTGGCGGGCAACGCTCCGCCGCCGGCCATGATCGCCTGCAGCGGATCCATGCCACCCAGAACCGCCGCCATGACGGGATCCTCCACCGCCTCGGCGGTCATCGTGGCCGGCGCACCCTCGAGGAGCCGGGCCACCATCGTCGCCAGCATCTCGACGTGACCGATCTCCTCGGTCGCCGTGTCCATCAGAAGGTCTTTGTACTTGCCCTCCATACGACAGTTCCAGCCCTGGAACAGATACTGCATCGTCACGCTCATCTCGCCGTACGCGCCGCCGATCAACTCCTGCAACTTGCGGGCGTACACCGGGTCAGGACGCTCTGGTCTGGCCTCGAACTGCAACCGCTTGGTATGCCGGAACATCGCCACTCCTCAATCGAAGGACCCGCACCCCATGACGTCTCTGGCTGCGGTAGGAGCGCCCCCTGTACCCAGCCGTCTCCCCACGAAGCAGCCGCCGCAACGCTCGACGATCCGCGCGAAGGTGCCGGTGGAGGCTGCTCGACGTGATCCAGCCGCTTCCGACGTTCTCCGAGGCGTTCCTTCATGTACTGCGGGACCTGGGCGCGCAGCTACACACGGGTGCATCGGGGAGCTGACCAGGGATTCTCACTGGCGTGAAGCCGTCCAGACGGCGGCAGAGTAGGTGTCAACGAACAAGGTTCATCTCTGGAGGAAGTCATGAGCACTATCGAAGTACGCAGTGACGAGTCAGGCGCGGTGGCCCCGGGCTCTGTCGACCTGAAGTTCGAGGCGGTCGTCATTCCGGTCGCGGACGTCGACCGGTCGAAGGATTTCTACACCGGCCTGGGCTGGCGGCTCGATGCCGACTTCGCGTTCGACAACGGCTTCCGGGTCGTCCAGTTGACGCCGCCCGGCTCCCCCGCGTCGGTCCAGTTCGGTACGAAGATCACGTCGGCCGAGCCCGGTACGGCGCAGGGGCTCTACCTGGTCGTCTCCGATGTCGAGGCCGCGCGGGCGGACCTCATCAAGCAGGGCGCGGACGTCAGCGAGGTCTTCCATCCTGGTACGCCGGGCGCCCAGTTCGAGGCCGGCGATCTCAGCGGGCGCGTCTCCGGGCCGGCCGACGAGCGGTCCAGCTACAGCTCCTTCGCGACCTTCAGCGACCCCGACGGCAACACCTGGCTGCTGCAGGAGGTCACCACGCGACTCCCTGGACGGGTCAACCCCGCAGAGGCGACGTACACCTCGGTCGAAGACCTCGAGGACGCGCTGAAACGCGCCGCAGCCGCCCACGGCGAGCACGAGGCCCGCACAGGCCAGGCCGACGAGAACTGGCCGGCCTGGTACGCCGCGTACATGGTTGCCGAACGCACCGGCACAGAACTCCCTCAGTAAGAGGAGTGCCGCCCTCGAAGAGCAAAGACGTGTGACGCGATCCGGACCCTCGGAGCCGATACGGTCTCGCCATGGTTGTGCGGCGACGGACTGTTTTGCTCGGGGCTGCTTCCGTTCCGTTGGTCGCGGCCTGTGGGGCAAGCCCGGGCGAAGGCGCACGGCCGCTGAAACTGGAGAAGACCTGGCAGGAACCGCTGGTGACCCCCGGCGAGGCGATGCCTGGCCGCGCGCGGATCGTCGGCGACTCGGTGGTACTCGCCGACGGATCCGGGACCGGAAAGGTCCGGCTTGTCTGCTTCGGCGCCGCCGATGGCGTCCGCCGGTGGACACTCGACGGAAGCAAGCCCCTCACGCTGCCAGGGATCGGCAACGGTTGGCTGTCGATCGTCGGGCCGGCGCAGTACTTCTCGCCGATCACCATCCAGAACCCGGGCCTCCAGCTCGTCGGCAACGTCATCCCGATCTCCTATGCGACCGCGCAGAAAGGCGCCACGACCAGCGGAATCATCGGTGTCGACGCCCGGACGGGCGCGCCGGCCTGGCGATTCTCCGCGGCGCCCACCGCCACCACGGACCGCACGATGGTGACGGCCGTCGCCGCCTCCGTCGTACTCGCGACCGTCAGCGCACCCTACGGACCGCACTGGCCGGCCACGTCCCCGACCACGATCGCCATCGACGCCAAGACCGGCACCGAACTCTGGCGGGCGACCGGGCTTACCGGACTGTCGGGTGACGGCGAGTCGGTTGTCGTGGCCCGTCGTACGGGGAACTCCGCAGCCTGGCTGCCCGAAGTCCTGGACGCGCGGACGGGAAAGGCTCGCTGGACCGGCGCCAACGCGCTGGGTGGCCCGTACGGCCACAAGCAGACAGCCTCCGACTTCGTCCTCCTCAGCCCCGGCAACCGGCAGGACTACGAACTCGTCCGATTGTCGACCGGCGACCAACTCGACGTCCCGGAAACGTCGGCCACGCCGGTCCTGGTCGGGACCGAACCGCCACTGCTGGCATGGGACAGCGGTATGGCGTGGTGGGCCAAGGGACCGAACGGATTCGTCACCCAGACACTCCCCAAGGGCCGAGCGGCCAAAGGTAAGCACCGTCCTGGCAGCCTGACGTTCCGGCCTGCATTGGGCATCGGGCCGTATCTGTGGGGTGAGCTCCAGACCAAGCAGGGAAGCAAGAAGGAGGACGCAAAGTTCATCGGAACGGTCGCCGTCGACCGCACCGGCGCCCTCTGCTCACCTCCCATGAGAGACGGAGCCGCGATCGCGGATGTCTCCGACCAATGGCTCCTCCTCGGCCTGAAAGACCACCTCGCCGTCCACCGGATCCACCCGACCTGATCGCCTCCTCGCCAGACAAAACTCGGACACCGCCTCCGACCGGTCCACTCGGCATCGACGGCGGGTCCTTACGCTCAAAGACGTCAGCTACCGCGGACAGAGAATCCGGCGCGATGGAGAACTGGAGCCGACTGGGATCGGTTAGGGATGGGTAGCTGCGTCTGGGAGGTTGGCTGTCAAGGAGGTTGCTCCGGGTGAGAGGTGGACGACAACGGTGTCGCCGTCCAGGTTTGGTCGGGGTAGCGGTCCGGACGGGGCGTCGACGGTGAATGCCTTCAGCGGGTGGCCTGCATGTGGCCAGCGAAGTATGCCTTGGGTGTTGCCTGGCAGGGTCACGCTGATTCGGTAGGACGGCGACTGTTCGAATTCGACGCTGACGGGTCCCCGGACCGTGGCCACGGCTCCGCTGGCGTGAACGAGCGACGCCGGATGTGGGGTGACTTCGACGTACGCGGCGCCCGCCTCGACCACGCGGACGCCAAGAAGATAACGCGCGATGACATTCAACGGCGCGGTCGCCCAAGGATGGCTGAACGTCGTGTTCTTCTTCACCTGCGGCGACCACGCCTCCATCGTCTGTGTCGCCCCCCAGGTCTCCATCATCGAAAGCCAGGAGCTCGCACCGCGACTGGTCATGATGTCGAGTGCGTCCTGGGCGCGTCCGCCGAGGAAGAGAGCTTCCAACAGCCACTGTGCCCCATAGACACTGACGCGCACCGGGTTCGCACCATCGCAGACGAGCCAGCGGGCGATCTTCGGCAACTCGGACTCGTCGGCAACACCGTGGCTCGCCGCGTAAAGGCTGGCGTGCTGCGCCCTATGAGTGGTACCTACGCCGTCGTAGTAGGACCCGGTCGAGGCGTCGTACAGCTGCGAATTCATCGATGCTCGCAGGTGCCGGGCAAGCGCCTCGTAGTGCGCCGCATCGGCGGTGCGGCCAAGCTTCTCGGCCACCTGTCGCAGGATCACGAACGCCTGGTACTGGCACGCGTTGACGACTGTGTTCACTGTGGTGAACACGTACCCGTCGCGCTGAGTGTCCGGCCAGTCGACGATGTCCGCGTCCGGAGAACTGGATGCTCCGGGCTCCTTGTTGATCAGTCCGTCCGGACCCAGCCACTTCTCACCCTGCGCGGCGACGTGCAGGTCGAAGTCCGCAGCCAGTGCATCGAGGTCTCCGGTCTCGAGATACTCCTCCCATGCGGTCGTGATCGTCAGGAACTTGAATTCCGTCGGCCAGGTCGGGCGGCGCAGCAGGTAGCGGCTGGACTTGCGAACGATGTCGTAGCTGCGCGACAACGCCATCTCGCAGCGGCCTTGCACCACCACATCAGCTTCGTAGACATCGCGTTCCCGGGTGGTGCTGTCCATGTACAGATCCATCCGGTTGGCCGCGAGAGTGTATGCGCACAGGTTCCACACCGCGTCCAGGTCCGGGTCGGACGAGGAGAACGACCCGATCTGTGTCGGTTGTGGCGCGACCTGTTCCAGAATGGTGACCGCGTTCGACAGGTCCAGTGACGCATCCGCAGTCAGCTGCAACCAACGAAAAGTCCGGTATCCCCAATGCTCTATGACCTGCGGGCCGGCACGCACCGTCCACACATCCCGGTACTCGATTTGCGCCAGCAACTGGTAGCGCGCGGTACCGTCGGCGTCGCGCTGCTCACCCATCCGCAGCTCCACCGTCGTGCCGACAAACTCGTCCGGCACTGTCAGAGACAGGCGCACACCAGCACTCAGCTCGCGTCCGGTATCCACCAGCCACTGCCCTGGAGCGGTCTGTACGACGCTCAGCGGGCGGTGCTCAATTTGTTCTATGCCCGCCGATCCTCCCGGAACCAACCCGGTCAACGCAGGCATCACTGCCGGAGGCGCGAAATCCGTGCCCCGATAGCCCGGCTCACGCCAACCCACCGAGTCGAAGCGTGCGTCGAACGCCTCCGACGGCGCGACATAACACCAAGACCCCAGGTCGCCGGCCCAAGGGAGTGTCGACTGGGCTGTCCGTGCCGACCACGACGGATCGGTGACAATCGTGACCCGCGCCCCGTCGCTGTAGAAGACGTCCAGCAAGGCCTGAAACTGCTGGCCCGTCTGGGTCCAGCACTGAAAGGCCAGCGCGTTCGCCTGCCCGTCCCGCAGGTGCGGCGTAACGTCGTGCACCTCGTAGCGCGGCGCGTCAACCGACCGCGTAGGTCCCACGCCGATGTGCGTGCCGTTGCACCAGCCTCGATAGACGTGCTGCCGCGCCCCGGCAGGAGACTGCGCCGATGCATAGGCATACCCGCCCACAATGGTGCCCGCCGGCAGTGTGAACTCACGGCGAATGAACGCCCAATCATCACGGCCGGCCGCATTCGATATCCCGTCACCGCCGGCCGCTGGCGATGCCCAGAGCGTCTGCGCTCCGGCCCAGTCCTCATCGGCAAGAGGTCCCAGCACCACGCGAGCCGGTTCCGACCAGCCGGTGAACCTCCCGGCGCCGGGACCGACACGGGTACGAACCCGCCAGTACCCTACGCTGCGAGAACGCAATGGCTCGAACGGCCAAGTCACGGCAGTGCTTGCACCACTTGCGACAACGCCCGTAGTCGCGGTCGGCGCATCCGGAACAAAGCCTCGCGGACCCCGGGTGAACTGGATCTCGTAGGCACTCTGCAACGACAACGGCACCTGCCACCACAACCGCGGTGACGCGTGAGTTACGCCCAAGGCGTCGTCACGCAGGTCCGTCATCAACCCAGATGGCACAGCCTCAGCGTCGACCACCGTACAACTCCTCTTCGAGACGTCGTGACAAGCGCCCCGTCGTGGCCGGGGCAGCTTCAACCACGACGGGGCAGACTGCGACCAGCTACCCCTTGACCCCGGTGATGACGACGCCTTGGACGAACCAGCGTTGGGAAATCAGGAAGAGCAGGATGCACGGTGCCATGGCAACCGTGGCGGCGGCCATCATCTGGCCGTAGTCCTGTGTGCGCTCGCCCGCGAAGTTCATGATGCCGAGCGAGATCGGGAACTTCTCCTGCGACGACAGGTACACGAGCGGGCCGAGGAACTCGTTCCAGTAGAACAGGAACGCGAAGATCGCGACGATGATGAGCGGCGGCTTGGACATCGGCAGGATGACCCGGAAGAAGCAGCGGAACGTTCCGGCACCGTCCACCTTGGCCGCGTCTTCGAGTTCGCGCGGAATCGACAGGAAGAACTGTCTGAGCAGAAAGGTGTTGAAGGGTGTGGCGAACAGTGCCGGAACGAGGATGGGCAGATAGGTGTCGAGCCAGCCGAGGTAGCCGAACATGATGTACGACGGGATCAATGTCGTCCACGCCGGAATCATGATCGTCGCCAGCATGACGAAGAACAACTTGTCCCGCCCGGGGAATCTCAGCCGGGCGAACGCGTAGGCGGCGAACGAGCTGCCGATCAGGGAGAACAGGACACCGATCCCCGAGATCAGGACGGTGTTGAGGATATAACGCAAGAACGGGCCGTCTCGGAACAGATCGGCGTAGTTGTGCCACTGGGGTGTCTGGGGGATCCATCGGATCGGGTAGGCGTAGATCTCCTCAGGAGTTTTGAGGCTGGTGGTCACCATCCAGACGAACGGAAGGAGAAACGCGGTCGAACCGAGCAGCAGCACCAGGTACGACGCTGCCTTCCGCCCGGTGTCGGCCGGTGAACTGACGCCGCGATACACCTGCTGACTGGCGCCGAACCCGCTCATCGCGACTCCCCCGCGTAGTAGACCCAGGCTTTCGATGTCTTGAAGATGACTCCGGTGACGGCCACGATCGCGACGAACAAGACGATGGCGAGCGCCGACGCATAGCCCAGACGCAGTTCGACAAAGGCGCGGTTGTAGATGTTCAACGCATAGAAGTAGCTTGCGTTGTCCGGGCCGCCCTGAGTCATGACGTACGCCTGGGTGAAGACCTGGAACGTCGCGATCAGTCCGAGAATGAGCTGGAAGAAGATGACCGGCGACATCATCGGCAACGTCACGTGGCGCAGCACACTCCACCATCCGGCGCCGTCGATTCTCGCCACCTCGTACAGCTCAGTCGGTATTCCCTGCAGACCGCCGAGGTAGATGATGATCGACGAGCCGACGCCCCACAGCTGCATGATGACCAGTGCCGGGATCACCCACCGCGGATTCTCCAGCCACGGGATCGGCGCTATTCCGAACAGGCCGACGAACCAGTTGAGCACGCCGTACTCTCGATGGAAGACGAAGCTCCACAAGATGGCGACGGCGACGCCGGACAGGATCGACGGCAGGTAGTAGATCGTGCGGAAAATCGTCACGCCGGCCAGTTTCTGGTTCATCAGCATGGCCATCCCGAGTCCTACGACCAAGCTCGCAGGCAGGAAGAGGATCGCGAAGACCGAAGTGACCTTCACCGACTGCCAGAACAGTGGGTCTGCCGTGAAGATCTCGACGAAGTTCCCGAGCCCGATCCAGTGCGGTTTACCTTGACCGCGCCAGTCGGTGAACGCGAGATAGGCCGCACCGACGATCGGGCCGAGGGTGAACAGCGCGAACCCCAGGAACCAGGATTGAACCCAGAGCAGGCCGGTGACGGCCTCGCGCCGGGCCATCGTGCCACGTCGGGGACGCGGTGGCTCGGTGACCGGTGGGGGTGACTCGGTACTCCGGGCTCGCGGCTCAGTAACGCTTTGCTGCGGCATTGGCTGCTTCCTCGACCTTCCGGAGGATCTCGGCCGGCTTGCCGCTGACGCCGAGCGTCTTCAGCTGGTTCGACCAGGCCAGATCGAACTCGGACCAGTACTTGGGGTAGGCCCAGTTGACGGCGTCCTGTTCCAGCTGATCCAGGAACAAGCCGACCTGCGCGGGTGGGAGGCCGCCGGTCGCGGCGACCTGTTCCCACTTCTTCGCCGACGATTGACGACCTGGGATGCTTCGGGTCTGGTCAGAGATCAGCGTGTTCGTGGAGTCTTCGCTGGTGATGAACTTGATGAACTTCCAGGCAGCTTCCTGGTTCTTCGAGGACTTCGCGATTCCCCAGGCGCCGCCGGCGGTCGAAACCTGCCGCTTCCCTGTGGAGCCCTTGGGCAGGCGCAGGACGTCCCACTCGAACTTGCCGTTGACCGCTGCCCGGGTCTGCAGGGTCGCCCACGATCCGCCGACTGACAGCGGCAGCAGCTGGGAGGCGAACGGATCGACTCCCTTCGGTGTGGCACCCGCAGTCGGGACGACTCCCTTGGCCATCTGATCTGCCCAGGTCTGCAGCACCGCGACGTTCTGGGGCGAGTTGACCACGCACTTCTTGAGGTCATCGCTGAAGGTCGCTCCGCCGTACGCTTTGAAGACACCCATCGCGAACCAGTTGGAGCTGGTGATCCCAGCGCCCCACCGGGTCTGCCTGCCACCTGACTTCCGGACGAACTTGGCACCGATCTCGTAGAGGTCCTCCCACGACCAGTCGTCGGTCGGGAGCGGCACACCTTCCTGCTCGAACATGGTCTTGTTGATGTAGACGGCGAAGTTGGACAGGTCGTACGGCAGTCCGTACACAGACCCGTCGGCGGTCAGCTGTGCCGTCTCGGCCGGCCAGAAGTCGGCCGGCTTCACCTCGGCCGAGTCCCGGGCGATCAAGTCGTTGAGCGGAAGCAGCCAGTTGCGCGAGGAGAACGGGCCGACATCGAACGAGCGGACGAAGAGAACATCGGGCAGCCCGCCCCCGACCGCCGCGGTGTTGATCTTTGTGTAGTACTGCTGCATGTCCGCGATGTTGAGGATCTTGACCGAGATGCCGGAGTTTGCCGCCGTGAAGGCATCGACGCGCTGCTGCAGCAGCTTCGCGTCCTCTTCCCCGTGGTTGGTCCACCACTGCAGCTCACCCGTGCCGCTTCCGGTATCCCCTGCGCTGTCGTTGCCCGGCAGTCCCTTGCCGCCACTGCATCCGGCCAGTCCGCCGCCCAGGACAATCCCCATGCCGGCCGCGGCGCCGGCGCCGAGAAGTGCGCGTCGGCTGAGACCGCCGACCCCGCTCCGCAAATTTCTGGTCATGACTTCCTCCTGGTTCCTTTCGCCGCCGATCCGGCATTTGGCGCTGGTCCAGTAGAACCGCGCACGACCAGCTCGGTCGGCAATGTGATGACGGCGGGCTCAGCGAGGCTGTCGGTGAGCTGCCGAACGATTTCAGCGACGGCGATGCGGCCCAGCTCGTCGGTGGGCTGCACCACAGTTGTGAGTGGTGGTACTGATCTGCGCGCGAGATCGACGTCGTCGAAGCCGACTACGGACAGAGCCTTGGGCACCGGCCAGTCGAGAGCATGCGCGCGTTGCAGAACAGACAGTGCGGTGGCGTCGTCGAACGCGAAGATCGCGGTCGGCCGATCCGGCAACGCAGCGAACCGGGTGGTTGCGTTCCAGCCGGCGTCGGGTCCAACGGCACCGACCTGAACACGCTCCCGCTGCAAAGGGAGCCCGGCAGCCTTCAGCGCTGCTCGGTAGCCCTGATACCGACCGCTCGACCTGCTGGTGCCGATGAAGGCGATGCGCTCGTGGCCCAGTCCGACAAGGTGATCCGTGGCCGCTCTGGCGCCGGATCGCGTGTCGACGGTGAGCAGGTCGAAGCTCAGCGGGTCGGTCCTGAGGCCGAGCCCGATCACCGGCATTCCTGACTGACGGAGCTCCGCCAGTTGTTCGACGAGTGCTGGGCTGGCCGGTGGGGTGACGACCAAACCGTCCACTCCGTGTCCGCGCAGGAGATCGACTGCCGCGATCGCGCGGTCCGGCGACCCCATCGTATGAGCGATGAACACACCGAAACCGTGCTCACGCGACCGTTCCTGGAGCGCGGTGGCAAGCACCGCCGTGAAGGGGTTCCGGAGGTCGGAGACAACGAATCCGATCAGCCCGGTCTTCTTCGTTCGCAGACTCGCCGCCGCGCGCGACGGAACGAATCCGAGTTGCGTGATCGCATCGGCGATCCGTTGTCTCGAGTCCTTTCCTACGTAGCCGTGACCGGTCAGGAAGCGGGACACCGTGCCGACGGAAACACCTGCGCGCTTCGCGACGTCATAGGCAGTCACGCTCATGGAAACCGTCTCTCCGTTCGACGCATTGTGTTATCGGTTACACATGTGTAACCGGTCACAGGATGAAAGTCCAGACGTCGGTTTCGCGTGCGGCTGACCGACTTCGGACACAGCTGCAGTTCCTCGGTCGATGCCCGAGGCACCGAACCTCCTAGGCCGGGTGAACGAGCGTGGTCAGCGACCGGTCCAGGGGAACCGGGTGCGTCCGAGGCGCGGTAGACCGTTGCGGAACTCGTCGTGGCCGGCAGTGGTGACGTGACACTCGGCCGGCGGTGCGGCGGCGTCGCGGACCAGTTTGAGGAGGACCTCGTTCCATCCGGCGTGCAGCGCGACCGGGCCTGCCGAGTCCTTGCGGCCGCGGTAGTCGGGGCGGATCGGCTGGTAGCGGTCGGCGGTGATGATGTGCTTGGCGTTCACCCAGTACTTCACCGGGCAGTTGGCGTGCACAGCCAGCAGGATCTCTTGTGGTTCGGGCGCATGGAGGAACGTCTGTACATAAAGAACTCCCGGCGTCGTGAAGACGTCGGACAACGGCAAGGCGTTGTCAGCGGCAACTTGTTCACGCCATTCGCCCGATCGTCCGGCGACGTCGAAGATCGTCCCCGCGATCTCCTCGGGCGGCAGGACCTTGTCGAGGAGATCGGCGTCAGTTTCTGCGTCGCGGGGATACACGCCGCTGACCCGGACAGCGGAGCCGCCGATCAGGACCAGCGGAACAGCCGGTTGCGCGGGTCGCTCCTCGGGGGTGACCGCGATATGGAGCTGGTTGGCGTTCTCCAGCAGTTCGCGTTGCGGCACTTCGATCTGCCAGTCGACGCGGGACCGGCCTTGTGCCGGGACGACCAGCTGCTGCGGCATCGGTGCGCGCCATCCCGCGGGGACCGTGATCGAGCAGCTTGTAGTGATCGCGTCCGGCCGGGTGTTGCTGAGCCAGGTAGTGACCGTCTTGGTTTCCAACGGTGCGACCGAAGGTGTTCCGCTGTACTCCACGCCGATCGAGATGTCGCCGCCAGGGTATTCGACCAACGTAGGACTGGAGTCACGCAGGGACAGGATGCTGTCGTCGGCGTAGAGATCAGCCTCGTCGATGCGCAGGATGCCGTCCTGGCCGGCCAGGCCATGCTCCACCACGACGCGCAGGGCGGCGCGCCGGATTCGCTCCGCCAGTTGGTCCAGCGTTTCCGGGATGGGGTTGGCTCCGTCGGACAGGTGGCGCACGCCGCCCCAAGCCTCGTTCGTTGCGATCCCCTCGCCGAGCGGCGCGATCCAGCGGTCGGGAAGCCCGGTCCGCCCGGCCAGGATGCCCAGGTAGCTGCCGATCGCGGCGCCCGACGAGTCCGTGTCGTATCCGCAGTTGACGGTCTTGCAGATGCCGTCGCCGAAGTCGTCGCCGTAGAGCAGACCGATGACCTGAAAGCCGAGATTGATCGGGGAGTACTGCGCGTTGTAGTGCAGGGTCGTGCGCAGCACGAGCTTCCGGGCCGCCTTCCAGTCCAGGCCGTCGTCGTAGGCGCTGATCGCCGCAGTGATGGCTGCCGCGGTACGGCTGTCGGCCGGAACGTAGGACAGCCCGATATCGAGGAGCATGCGGCGATCGTCGATCACGAAGGCGGCGGATTCCACCGCGGCGTTGAACATCTCGCCGTAGACCGATTCGCCGCCGGCGTGGTCACAGATCGCGTCCTGGTAGGCGTAGCGAGCGGCGATGCGGGGAAGCCCTGGAGCGATACAGGCCCAGATCTCGGACCGGATCGGGCAGCCCATGCTGTCCTTGAACCAGTTGTTGTAACTCCCGCTCAACGGGGGTTCGAGGCCCAGCCGGAGGTTCGTCTTGGCCAGGCCGTATTCGTCGAAGTTGTAGCCGATGTGGTCGAGCCAGTAGCGGGCGAGATCGCGGGCTGTGAGCTGAACACCGACCTCTTCAACGGCCTTGAGCCAGGCGAGCTGCATCTCGAGGTCGTCGTTCGGCAGAGCACCGTCGGCTCCCAGTTCGGGATACCACCACACGTCGAACGGCTCGGGTTCTCCGAAAGCCTTCTCCAGGGGTGTGCCGAGCGTTCCGCCGGCGTTCTTTCCCAGCCAGCATCCACACACCTTGTCGTAAAAGCGGTCGCTGTTCAGATCGAGACTGATCATCGTTGGCTCTCTTCTCCGGGCGGTGGGGCGGTCGACTCACGCAGTACCAACCGACAGTTCAGTCTCAGGTCGCGTGGATCGAATTGAGTAAGGTCGTTCAGTCGGCTCTCGAGCAGCCGCATCGCCTCGATCCCCATCTGCCTCTTGGGCTGGGCGACGGTGGTCAGCGGCGGTGCCGCGTGCGATGCGAGATCGATGTCGTCGAAGCCGACCACCGACAACTGCGACGGGATGTGCGTACCGCGTCGATAGGCTGCTTCATAGACTCCGAGGGCCATCACGTCATTGGCGGCGAAGATCGCGGTCGGCGGATCCGGCAGGTCGAGGAGCGCATCCGCAGCCTGCAGTCCGCCTTTCCTGGTGAGCTCGGTCAGCACACACAAGCGCGGATCGGAGACCAGCCCCAATCTCGTCAGGCTGTCCTCGTAGGCGCGCCGCCTGCCCTGAGCCTGATCGCGGGCGCCCACGAAGCCGATGCGCCGGTGCCCGAGGCCGGCGAGGTGCTCGAGAGCTGCACCTGCACCCTGATACGTGTCGGTCGAGACCCGGTCGCCCGCCGGCCGGTCGAGCGTCATGCCGATCAGAACCACGGGGATGCCCGCGTCGGCAGCCGATGTCACTGCCCGGTTGATCTTCGGGGACTCCGGCGGAGTCACGATGAGTCCGTCGATGTTGTGGCCGCGCAGTGCCGCGATGCCTCGCACTGTGCGCTCCTCGTCGCCATTGGTTCCGTACAGCACCACACAGCTCCCGCCCTCGTTGGCTCGCTCCTGGATGGCGTCGGCGAGCTCAGCGGTAAAGGGGTTGCGTAGATCCGAGACAACAAACCCGATCAGTCCTGTGCGTTTTGTCGTCAGGCTGCGTGCGGCTCCGTTCGGGACGTAACCAAGTTCCTCGATCGCCGCCCTGATGCGTCCGGCGGTCTTCGCGGCCACGTAGCCGTTCTGGTTGAGATAGCGCGAGACAGTTCCGACGGACACTCCTGCGTGCTGCGCCACCTCGTAGGCAGTCGCCACGCGCAGCACCTCCAGATAAGTGAGTGTGTTACCGCTTCCATATTTTTGCTCAGTAGACCTGCCAAACAAGTCCTTGTCAAGTGTGGAGCCAGCGAGCATCCGCAGCTCAATGCCTAACGGAAACAGGCCTTCGGCGAGCCATTGACGCGGTTCCTAGAGCGCTCCTAGCATCCGTAACCAGTTACACATCGGTCGCCCCGACCGGCCGCCTCGGGCAAGTGCCCCCTCATCCGCCTGCTTCTCTCCTCCCGGAGGCATCCATGGACATTGCACGACGACGCCTGCTCCAGATCGGCGGAGCCGGCCTAGCGGCCGGCGTTCTCGGTATCGGCGCCGATGGTCCCGCACAGGCTCGTGCCGTCACGGGCAAGCCAGCGCTGAGTAGCCGCCTGCGAGCGGTCGCGCCGCCGGCTGAGGTGGCGGCCAATCCTGCCTTCTCGGTGCAGGTCCGGCCCCGCGGAGCGGCCACTTGGACGAACCTGTTCGTCTACAAGATCCGGCTCGGGCATCAGGCCGATTTCGGCACCCTCAGCTACGACTCGTCGATGGCGCAGTTCGATTTCAACGGTACGGTCGACGTCCGTGTCACCTACGCCGTGAACGAACCCGTCACGGCCTTCGACCTCCGACCGGCGTCGTACGGCGTCGCAGCCCAGCAGCAAGGCAACACCCTGAGTTTCAGCCTCACCCAGAACCTTGCAGCACCGCGCAAGCTCGTGCTGCGGATCAACAACGACTGGGAGACCAAGACTCTTCACCTGGTGACCAATCCGATCGAGGGAACGGTCACCACTGAGCCGAAACCTCCCAGCACAGCCGACGCCAATGTCCACGTCATCCAGCCGGGCGCCGATATCCCGCTCCAACTGCCCCAGGGCAAAGACACTTACTACTTCGCGCCGGGCCTGCACGTCCTGCCGAGAGGCCAGTGGGTGGAGATCGACATGGGCCGGTCCTACAGCATCGACGCCTTCGTCCTCACCCAAGCGGCCTTGTGGGACGGCAAGGAGTACCCGAACAAGTTCACCATCGAGATGAAGAACAGCCCGGCCGACCCGTACGTCACCGTCTACGACGGCATGAACAACACCCAGAACGGCACGCTGCAGGGAGCCATTCCGGCTCGAACCGCCCGCTACGCTCGTCTGAGGCTGTTCGGCAGCAACGCCACCACCGGATGGATCTTCAGCAACACCATCAGCGAGTTCGCCCTTCTGGAGGCGGGGACCGGCACCAACCGGGCCCTGAATCGCGCCGTCGCCGGGGCTGTCGAGGGCTTCGCCTCCGTCGTCGACGGCGACACCTCGGCGACCTGGAACACGACTTCGGGGTGGGCCCGCTCGCACTCGGGCGAATCGTTCTTCCTGTCCAGGGACGGATATCACGCCTACCTCGCGCCGGGATCCGTCGTACAAGGCTCCTTCATGTCGGACGGATTCAGCAACGTCACCGTCAGCGGACGAGGCATCCTCGATTGCAGTCAGCTCAACCACACCGTGTCCAGCCCGGCGGAGGCGCGCACCGGTGCGGTATGGCTCATCCAGGGAAGCGACAACCACGTGGCCGGCATCACGATCCTCGACTCACCCATGTGGAACGTGGTGATGAACTACAGCACCCGGCCGAGGGTCTCGAACGTCAACATCTTCGGTGCCCAGGTGAACGCCGACGGGGTGCACCTCAACGCCTGCACGGACGGTGTCGCGCAGGGACTCTTCATCCGGACCCCTGACGACAACTGCATCATCTATCACTTCGGCGCGGCGACCAACAACACCTTCAAGAACAGCGTTCTGTGGGGCGACGGCGCACACATCATCAAGATCGGCTCGTCCTCCACCCCGGGACTCATCGACGGAGTCCTGTTCGAAAACGTCGACATCCTCAACCAGCAAGGCGTGTGGGACCTCAACAGGTTTACCGGCTGCCTGAAAGTGTGGGCCAACCACGACCTGGCCATCCAGAACATCACCTTCAAAGACGTCCGCATCGATCCCTTCAGGTTTCCGGAACGCGCCGCCGTCGTGGAGATCAGAACAGATCCACGCAACACCGGCGAGGGAATCGGGAAGCTGATCCAGAACGTCAGCCTGCAGAACATTACCTACCGCGGTTCCGGCGAACTAGCCGCACGCATCACTGCGGACGCCGGCTCGACGATCAATCATGTTGCCTTCACCGGCTACACCCGGCAAGGCGCGCTGGTCACCAAAGCCACAGCAGGAAACATCACGATCGGCGGATCCGGAACCGTGTCCGCAGTGACATTCGCCTGACAGGCAACGTCTCTCACTGCGGCAGTCGGCTAGGCATTGGATTCGAGGGTGGCTGAGGCTTTGACTAGGGACGTTGCCATTCGGGCTGCTGAGGCGGGGTTTTGGGCGGTGATCAGGCGGCCGTCGGTGACGACGTGTTCTACCTTGTCCGGGCCTGAGCTGTAGAGGGCACCGTTGTTTTCCAGGGCGGTCTGCAGGCAGAAGGGGACCACGGTGTCGAGGTTCCTTGCTGCCTCGTCCACCTTGGGGAACGAGGTCACTCGTCGGCCGGCTATCAGTCGACTGCCGTCGCTGAGTTCGAGATCGACCAGTACTGCGGGGCCGTGGCAGATTGCCGCGACCACTCCCCCGGTCTCGTACACCGATCTGGCGATCGTGTGCAGCACAGAGTTGCCCCGGAAGTCCCACATGCCGCCGTGGCCGCCGACGAAGTACACCAGGCGGTAGTCGCTCGGGTCGACCTGATCTGCCGCGATCGTCGAGTCGAGGGCGGCCTGGACGGCCCGGTCCGCCAGGAAGGCGACCTCGGAAGGTTGCCCCGGGTCGTGGCCGACCATCGGAGGCCGGCCGCCCTTGACCGACGCAAGGTCGATCTGATGGCCGGCCTCCGTCAGCTGCTGCCACGGCAGCGAGGTCTCACCGAGATGGAAGCCGGTCGGCCGGCCGGTGTCGCCGAGCTCCCCGTGGCTGGTGAGGACGAACAGGGCTCGCACCTCAGCGGTCCCGGTTCAGGCTGGTGTTGAGGAACCGCGGACCGTAGTACAGGGTCTCGGAGAAGTCCGACAGCGCCCGGAGTTCGGCCGCCTCCAGCGGGTACAGCTCGTCGATCTTCGCCACCGCGGCGGCGGGCACCGGCTGCCGGAGGATGTTGAAGCAGGAGATCACCCGCAGTTCGTTCATCTCGAAGACCGCCCGGCCGAGGCTCGGCCAGGACTGGTCCGCCGGACCGTTCCAGGCGTCGTCGAGGGCAGCCAGCATCCGGGTGTAGGCGGCATCGAAGGCGCGCAGCTCACGTAGTACGCCGACCCGGTTCGGATCGAGCCGCAGGATCGCGGCGTACCCGTCGGCCGGTACGGCGAGCGAGTTGATCACCGTCGGCCAGGCGATCTTGGCGCCCCGGAAGTACCGGCGTTGCCCTTCGGCCGTGATGGTGTCGAGCTCAGGATCGTCGGGACCGGAGTACGTCCGGCCGAACCTCAGTTCGGCGAACCGCGCGTAGTGCGACAACTCGTCCTGCGAACCGGCTCCGGACGAGAGCGTGCTGGCGCCGAATCCCTCGCCCTGGTCCATGATCAGGTCGAGGCTGGCCAGGATCTGGCCGACCGGATCGCTGCCCTTGGGGTCGATGACGGCATAGCCGAGGTTGCCGCCGACCTGATTGGCGACCCGCCGGCCGCGGATCGCGCCGGCCACGAGATCGACGTTCGCCTCGATCGCCGCCTTGATCTCGCTGTAGAAGCTGCCGATCGTCGGATACCTGAGCGCCTGCTGGTCGGCCGGCAGCAGTTCCACCGGTGACTCGATCCGCATGAAGGTGTCGAGTTGCTTGCGGGACAACCGGGCGAACCTCGCGGTCAGTCCCGGCGCCACCGTTCCGGCAAGACCGGTGTGGATGGCCGTCGGGTCGAGCTGCTTGATCCGCGGCGATCCACCGATCGCGGCCAGGGCGTTGCAGGCCGCGGCCATGTGAAGCATCTCCTCCATCAGCACCGACCGCAGCGTGTTGTACGCCGGATAGTTCTGTACTTCGAGGGAGTACATCGCCGCCGAGTACAGCGGCATCGTCGCGTGTTCGATGGAGACGGCGCTCTGCAGCGCGCCGCGGATCCAGTGCAGGTCACGGGCCATCGCCGGCTGACGCTGCGTGGGAGAGAAGGCTGACTGAGACATCGGGCTACCTCGCTGGTCGGGGTGTGAAGAGGGTCGTGGGGGGGGGGGGGGGGCGGCCCCCAGCGGGGGGCACACACAATGAACCAAAAAAAAAAAAAAAAAAAACAAATAAAAGAAAG